>NZ_JBTYZO010000014.1:0-166259 GCF_057808495.1 Hymenobacter sp. M1-2 | reverse complement strand
AGGTTGAACGACTCGCATGAGGCTGCAACGCTTGTCGTTCAACGATGCGCGAAGCTGGAGCTTCGCGCTACGACCCGGCCGCGTAGGAACTCGCTTCGCTCGTCGCGGAACGGATTTCCGCGCTACGGTTCCATTACTACCGAAACGAGCTGCCAAAAACTACCTTTGCCGACATGCAGATTCCCGTCATCAACCGTTCCCACCACTCGCTGCCGGAGTACCAAACGGCCCACGCCGCCGGCCTCGATGTGCGGGCCAATTTGGAAGAGCCCGTTACGCTGCAACCCCTGCAACGCGCCCTTATCCCGACGGGCCTGTTCATGGAGATTCCCGTGGGGTATGAAATGCAAGTGCGTCCGCGCAGCGGCTTGGCCTACAAACATGGCATCAGCATCGTCAACAGCCCCGGCACCATCGATGCCGACTACCGCGGCGAGCTGAAAGTGCTGCTCGTAAACCTCTCCGACACGGAGTTCGTGGTGCAGGATGGCGAGCGTATCGCCCAGCTGGTAGTAGCACGGCACGAAGTAGTTGCCTGGCAGCCCGCTGAAACCCTGAGCGAAACCTCACGCGGTACTGGCGGCTACGGCAGCACTGGCACTGTTTAGATATGAGAAGTGAGAACTTAGAAGAGAGAGGTGAGACTTCGTTCTGGTGTAAGTGCACCTGAATACGTTTCACTTACCCGTCAGCCTCTGAGTTCTCACCTCTCATGTCTCACTTCTAAGTTCTCACTTCTACAACATGGTAACTCTAGCTGATATTGAGCAAGCGCAGCGCCGTCTAGCGGGCACCATCGTGCGTACGCCGCTGCTGCCGTTTGCGGCGGGAAATGATGGCGCTACGGCTATCTACCTGAAGCCGGAAAGCCTACAACCCATTGGCTCCTTCAAGATTCGGGGGGCTTGTAACCGGATTTTCGACCTGAGTCCGGAAGAGTTGCAGCGCGGCGTTATTGCGTACTCCAGCGGCAACCACGCGCAGGGAGTGGCCTTCGCGGCGCAGCGCCTTGGTATTAAGGCTGTCATCGTGATGCCGACCAACACGCCGAAGGTCAAGATTGAGGCTACCCGCCGCTACGGCGCCGAAGTAGTGCTCTACGACCCGGCCCAGGAAAAGCGCGAAGACGTAGCGGCCCGCATCATGGAAACCAACCCGTACACGCTGGTGCCGCCCTTCAATGATCCGCACGTGATTGCGGGACAAGGCACGGTAGGGTTGGAAATCTACCAGGATTTGCCTGATGTGGACCTCGTAGTGGTGCCCATTGGCGGCGGCGGCCTGATTAGCGGGGTGGCTACGGTCCTCAAGACACTCAAGCCCGACGTGAAAATTGTGGGCGTGGAGCCGGAGCTGGCCGCTGATGCCCAAGCCTCGTTTCGGAGCGGGCAAATTGTGGAGCTGAGCGCGGCCGACACCACCCGAACTATTGCCGACGGCGTACGCACCTTGAAGCTAGGCGACCTAACTTTTGCGCACATTCAGCAGTACGTAGATGATATCGTGACCGTGAGCGAAGCTGAAATTCGGGCTGTGAGCCGCCAGTTGATGCTAGAGGCTAAGCTCGTTGTGGAGCCCACAGCCGCCGTAGCCCTGGCCGCGCTGCTGCACCACCGTAGCGAATTGCCGCCGGCGCGCCAGGCAGTAGCCATCTTGAGCGGCGGCAACATCGACCCGGCCCTGCTGGAGGAATTGTTAAATGGTTGAATGGCTAAATGGTTGCATTGTTAAATTGTTGATCGTTCAACGTCCAACCATTAAGTCATTCAACCATTGAACAATTAAGCCATTCAACCATTTAGCCATTTAGCCATTCAACCATTTAACAATTAAACCCTTCACCCTCTCATGAGAATCATTGTCCCGATGGCCGGCATGGGCAAGCGTATGCGCCCCCACACTCTCACGGTTCCCAAGCCCCTTATCCCTATTGCCGGTAAGCCTATTGTGCAGCGCCTGGTAGAGGACATTGCCAAAGTGTGCGGCGAGCCGGTGCAGGAAGTAGCGTTTATCATTGGTCGCTTTGGGGCAGAAGTAGAGAAAAGCCTCGTGCAGATTGCCGAATCGGTGGGCGCGCAGGGCAGCATTCACTACCAGGACGAGCCGCTGGGCACTGCGCACGCCATCTTGTGCGCCAAAGACGCTCTCACCGGCCCCGTGGTAGTGGCCTTCGCCGACACGCTGTTCAAAGCCGACTTCACCCTCGATTCCAGCGTGCCCGGCACCATCTGGGTGCAGCGCGTCGACGACCCCAAGCCGTTTGGCGTGGTGAAGCTGAACGAGCAGGGCCAGATTACGGACTTCGTGGAAAAGCCCCAGGAATTCGTGTCCGACCTCGCCATCATCGGTATTTACTACTTCCAGGACGGCGACTACCTCCGCGACGAGCTGCAATACCTGCTCGACAACGACATCAAGGACAAGGGCGAGTACCAACTCACCAACGCCCTCGAAAACATGAAAAACAAGGGCACCACCTTCGTGCCCGGCCGCGTCACGGAATGGCTCGACTGCGGCAATAAGGACGCCACCGTCTACACCAACCAACGCTACCTGGAATACTTGCAGGAGCGCGGCGAAAATCTGGTGGCCGGCTCCGCCAAAATCACCAACTCCGTGCTGATTCCGCCAGTCTACGTAGGCGAAGGCGCCATCATCACCGATTCGGTGGTGGGGCCGCACGTTTCGCTCGGCAACCAAAGCAACGTCCGGGGGTCCGTCGTATCCAACTCCATCGTGCAGCAGTCGGCCACCTTGCTCCACGCCAACGTCACCAACTCCATGGTCGGCAACCACGCCACCGTGGCCGGCACCCCCAACGACCTCAGCCTCGGCGACTACAACACGCTCCGCGTCTGAGCGTAGCCCGCCCCCGATGGCACAAAAACGCCGCCGGCCCCACGTGGGCCGGCGGCGTTTGTCGTTAGAAGAACCGGGCAGGCGGCTTTTCGCCGCCCGCCCGGTAGCCGCTAGTACGAGGTCGGCACAACAGTAGCTTACTCTCACTGAGCGGGCGGCGAAAAGCCGCCTGCCCAGCTACAAAACCCTTTTTGGTTACGACTGCGGGCTACCAGGAGTATCGCCCTTGTCGCCTCTGCTGCGGCCGCCGCTCTTGCCGATGCGGCGGGCCAGCCGGTAAGCCCGGTGCAGGTCGGGGTTGAGCAGGCGGAAAACTTCCATCGGGTCGTCCAGCTCGTAGAGCTGCTGCATCAGCTCGGCCAGTAGCTCATCGGCGCTGGCGTTGGCGCCCTGCCGCTGGTCGATGAGGTCCTGCGTGGCGCCCACCGTAGCCGAGTAGGCGGCCAGCGCCTCGTCGAAGCGCGTGCGCACGGCCGCCGTGAAGCCGTATTTCGCCAGTGCTTCGGCGTGGGTGGTGGCGTGGCCGAGCAGCGTGGTTACCACGTCGCGCAGCTGCGGCGGGCGCAGCTTGGTAAACTGCCGCACGCGCAGCGTGGCGACGGCCAGCAGCGCGGTGTCGTTGGTTTTGCGGGCGTGCGACTGCAACGGGCCGGTCAGGGCGGGCAGTATTTTCTCCAGGCTGAGGCGTTGCGTGCCCGCCCCCTGGGTTACGTCTTGCGTGGCGCTAGGCGTGTCGCCCATAGCCTTGCTCAGGGCGGCATACGCGGCCCGTACGTCGGCGGCCTCGCGCGCGGCTACCGGGCTGGGCGCCAGGTCCGCGGGCCTTTTTTCGAGCAGCTTGTCCACGGCGCCGGCCATGCGATACTGATTCAATTGTTCACTATCCATGAGAAAAAAAAGTAAAGTGCCGGGCAATGTCGCCCGGTTCAGCAAGATGCACGGATAAACTCAACAGTGCAATCACGCTGCTCTCCTTGCCTCGGCCAGCACCAGCTTCCCTCTGGGCACTGCCAAGTCGGCTACCAACGATGCCGACCCCACTTAGCACAGTCCCGACTTCGTTTCGTACGGCCCGGACCCCACTTCGGACAGCTCGGACTTCGCTTCGGACGGTCCCGACCTTGCTTCGGACGGCTCGGACTTCGCTTCGGACGGCCCGGACCCGACTTCGGACAGTGCCGACTTACTCTGGACGGCCCGGACTCCACTTTGGACAGTGCCGACTTCGTTTCGGACGGCCCGGACTTGGCTTGGGACGGGGCCGACTTCGTTTCGGACGGGTCTAACCTGTTCGCCGACAGCCCGGAGCTGGCTGTTTCGGAGTCTTGCTTAGCCTTGGGTTCTGGCGTCTTCCCCTTTCCGGCGCAATATCTTACCGGCAAATGCAGTATTTTCGTGGCCGCTTACGTTACGCAGAAGCGCGCGGCGGTTCCGCCGTTTTGGGTACCTTCACCTTATCAGTTTCTTCTGACTGGCGGACTCGTTCCGCGCTTCTGTCTTCATGCGTCGCGTAGTATCTTCTTTCTTACTCCTATTCGTGCTGCTGCACCTACCCGAAACGGGCCAGGCCCAGCAGCGCCCGGCTCCTACTTCGGAATCGCCGGAAGTAAAGCCCCGTAAGCTCAGCCGCAAAGAGCGCAAGGAAATATCCCGCCGCGCCGAAGTGGAGGCTGCTGGTCGGCTGCGGCAGCTCTCCGAAAAAGACCGGGAGCTGAGCGAGGCTTTCTTCGTGGATGGCGTGAAGTACGTGCTGCTCGAAGACTACAACAAGGCCTTGGAGCGGCTGCTGAAAGCCTACTCGCTCAACCCCACCAACGCGGCCATCAGCTACAAGATAGCCGAAACCAACCTGCTCAGCGGCAACCTCAAAGACGCTACCAACTTCGCGCAGGCCGCCGTCAAGCTCGATCCTAAAAACGCCTACTACTACCTGCTGCTGGCCCAGACCTACGCCTCGCAGAAGCAGTACGACCAGGCTACCAAGGTGTACGCCCAACTGATTCAGGACGTCCCGGATTCCAACTATTACCTCTTCAACCTCGCCGATCTGTATCTGGCGCAGGGCAAGCTCAATGATGCGCTGGCCACGCTGGAACGGGCCGAAAAGCAATTTGGGCCCTTGGATGAAGTGTCGTTCAAGAAGCAGCAGATCTACCTCAAGCAAAACAACCTCGATAAGGCCTTGCAGGAAGGCGAAGTGCTGATTGCGGCCAACCCCGACGAAATTCGCTACGTGCTGGCTCAGGCTGAAATGTACGCCGCCAACAACCGCCTGCCCGACGCCCTGCGCGTAGCCGAGCAAGCCTTGCGCCAAGACCCCGAAAACCCGCAGGCTCACATGATTCTGGCTGATGTGTACCGGCAGCAGGGTAATGCGGCGGACTCGGAAAAGCAAATCAAGCTAGCCTTCGAAAGCCCTAGCCTCGACATCGACGACAAGGTGCGGGTGCTAGTCGACTATCTCAAGCAGTTGCCCAACCCCAAACTGGAAAAAACCGCGCTGGACCTGGCGGCCATTACGACGCGTGTCCACCCGAAGGAAGCCAAAGCCTTTTCCGTGGCAGGCGACATTCAGTTAATCGCCAACCGTAAGCAGGAAGCCCGTAGCAGTTACTTGCGAGCCATCAGACTCGATAATTCCCGCTACCAGATCTGGCAGCAAGTAGTCCTCATCGATGCCGAGCTGAACCAAACCGACTCGCTGCTGCGCCATTCCGAAAAGGCCCTGGAGCTATTCCCAAATCAGGCACCGCTGTGGTTCTACAACGGCGTGGCGCACGTGCTCAACAAGCAGCCCACCAAAGGCGTGAAAGCCTTGGAATACGGCCGTAAGCTCGCCACCGACAACCCCGAGTTGCTCGCCCAGTTCGACACCCAGCTCGGCGATGCCTACCACGAGGTGAAGGAATACACCAAGTCGGATGCCGCGTACGAGGCGGCCCTGACCTTTGATGCCAACAATGCGCAGGCACTCAACAACTACAGCTACTTCCTCTCTGTACGGGGCGAAAAGCTAGACCGCGCCAAGGAAATGTCGGGCAAGCTCGTAAAGCAATTCCCCGACAACGACACCTACCTGGACACGTACGCCTGGGTGCTGTACAAGCAGAAAGACTACGCCGGTGCCCGTCAATACCTGGAAAAAGCCTTGCTGACCAGCAAAGACGCCACCGTAATCGAGCACTACGGCGACGTTCTATTTCAGCTTGGCGAGAAGGAAAAGGCACACGCAGAATGGCTGCGCGCTAAAAAAATAGGCGGAGCATCCAACCTGATCGACCGCAAAATCAAAGACAAGAAGCTGTATGAGTAAACGCATTGCGTTGGGCCTGCTCCTGGCGACCACCCTGCTGGGGAGCTGTAACCGCAAGGCCATTCCGACTACATCGAGAAGTGGTAGCAACCGCCCCATGCCGGAAGCGGTGCGGGCCATGAACATGGACTTCCGCTTCCTGTCGGCCAAAGGCAAGGCGCAGTTCGACTACCAAGGCAATCAGCAGGGCGCCAACATCAACGTGCGCATCCGCAAAGACAGTGTTATCTGGATTTCGGCCTCTTTGATTGGATTGGAAGGCGTGCGGGCCTACATCACCCGCGACTCGGTGCAGGTGCTCGATAAGCTGCACCGCCAATACTATTCCGGCAACTACGCCTATTTGAGCAGCCGCCTGAACGTGCCCGTCAATTTTGATATGCTGCAAGCGCTGCTGCTCGGCAACTATTTGCCGCCTATCAACTCGACCACCGAACCCCAAGTAACAACCGAGGGCTCCATGCAGCGCGTTAACTACGAGCAGGCCGGCTTGCTCGTGCAACAGCTCATCGAACTGGGCAAGGCGCGCGTGCAGCAGCTCACCGTGCACGACCCCGCCACCCAGAACAAAGTAACCGTCGATTACAGCGACTTCCGGGTGGTAGAGCGCACCCCGCAGTCTTTCGCCTACAACACGCTGCTGCAAATTCAGCAGGGCCAGACCAAACCCACCACCGCCACCATCAGCTACCGCACCATCGACGTGGACAAGGAGCGGCTGCAATTTCCTTTCTCCATTCCGAAAGGCTATGCCCGAAAGAAGTAAGTGGTGGGCGGTAGTAGCGTTATTAGCCTTAGTGCTGGGCGCAGTATGTCCGAGCGGCGATTTGCTCGCTCAACGCACCCGTACCACCACGAAGCGCCCTAGTAGCACTAGAAAATCGAAGGCTCAGTTGGAACGGGAGCGGCGCAACACCCTGCGCCGCATTCGCGAAACGAGCCGCATTCTGGAGCAGACTCAGCGCCAGAAAGAAGCTTCGCTAGGCCAGCTGAACGCGCTGAAAGAAAAACTTAACGTGCAGCAGGGCGTCATCCGCAATATCTCCTCGGAGATACGCTACATCGAAACTGATGTGCAGCAGACCGAGACGCAGGTGCAAAAGACCAAGCAGAATCTGGAGCAACTGAAAGCAGAGTACGCGCGGCTCATCTATGCTGGCTCGAAAACGGCCAACAGCTACAACCGCATCATGTTTCTGTTTGCGGCCGAGTCGTTCAATCAGTTTATGCTGCGCCTGCGCTACATCCGGCAGTACTCGGAAGTGCGCCAGGCGCAGGCAGCCCAGATTATGGGTACTCAGCAGCGCCTGAGCCAGCAGCTCACCGGCCTGAAAGTGAAAAAGCAGGAGAAAGGCCAGCTCCTGAACACGCAGGTAGCCGAGAAAAACAACCTCGTCACGCTGAAAACCCAGCAGGACCAGGTCGTAACCAAGCTCAGCCAGCAGGAACAAGAATTGCGGCAGGAGCTAGCTGACCGGCAGCGAGCCGTCAGCCGCCTCGACAATCTGATTGCCGTGCGGGTGCGGGAAGAAATTGCCCGCGCCGCCCGCGTTGCGGCAGCTAGAGCCGCTCGCGCCGCCCGTGAGCGGGCAGCTCGCACGGGCAATACGCCCGGTCGCGCGTCAGAGGCTCCCAGCAGCACTTACTCCGACGCCGGGGAGACAGCCGCGCCCGTGCGCACCGACCGCGTAACGCTGACGCCCGAAACCGCCGTGCTGTCTACTTCCTTTGCCGACAATCGGGGTAGTTTGCTCTGGCCAGTGGCCAAAGGTTTCATCTCGCAACGCTTCGGCCGGCACAACCACCCAGTGCTTAAAAATGTAGTGGTGGAAAACCGCGGCGTCGATATCCAAACCAGCGCTGGAGAACCGGTACGAGCCATTTTTGATGGTAAGGTACTCACCGTGGCCAGCGTGCCGGGCATGAATAACATTGTTATGATTCAGCACGGCGAGTACTTTACGGTATATGCCAAGCTGCGCGGCGTGAGTGTGAGCGAAGGTCAAACCGTGAAAATGCGCCAGCCCATCGGCACGGTGTATACCAACCCGGAAGGCACTTCGGAAGTCCAGTTCCAGGTGTGGCGCAACAGCTCCAACCTCAACCCCGAAAACTGGCTCGGCCGCCGCTAAGCAGGGCACCTTTGTCGGAAAAATTGCTCGCCTGATGAGCATAAAAAAACACCGCACATGATGCGGTGTCTTTCTGAGCTATGAAAACAAACTTAGCTACCAGACCGCCTTGCAGCTGCAAAACATACTAAAAACCTGTTCTGCAACCGGAGCCTTTCCGATAACATGTCGAAATATAGAAGGTCCGTTTTCTATATAGCTACGAAATTCGGTGAATCGATATTTTTCCCCGCCGAACCCCTCAGTTTATCCGCCTCTACCGATCAGCTAACGCGCTAAATCAGGTTTAGCCGGTTGAAGAGAATAGCCTTATAAGAGTTGCCGATGGGAATGAGCGTAGGAGCCGTTTGGCGGTCGGTGGTCCGGCCGGTATCTACCTGCACGTTGTCGGCCTCGATGGCCGTAATTCGGTCGAGGCACACGATATACTTTCGGTGAATGCGGGCAAACTCGCGCGGCGGTAGCTTGGCCTCTAGCTCCTTCATGGTGCTATACACTGTGTAGCGCTCCCGCGAGGTATAAATGTTCACGTAGTCGCCGAGGGCTTCCACGTAGCGGATGTCTTCGGTGTGCACGCGCACCAGCCGTTGATCCTGCTTCACAAAAATCTCGTGGCGGCTCCCCACATACATCGATTGCGCCGTATCGTTGGCTAGTCGCAACAGGCCTTCCAGCTTCTGCCGCTCCTGTTCCAGTTGCAAACGAGCGCGACGTAACTCCAAATGCGCTACGGCTTCCTTAGCCAAAATGCGCAAAGCATCCCGCTGCTGGGGCGTAAGCCGGCGCGGCTGCGTGTCGATGGCGCAGATGGTGCCTAATGGCAAGCCCTCCGGCGTAATCATGGGGGCGCCGGCGTAGAAGCGGATGTTAGGATCTTCCGTAACGAGGGGGTTGTGCTGGAACAGCGGGTCTTGTTGCGCATCTTCCACCTCAAATACATCGTTGGCGAACATAGCGTACTGGCAAAACGCAATGTCCCGCTTGGTTTCGGCAATGTCCATGTCGCCGGTGCGGGCTTTAAACCACTGCCGGTCGGCATCAATCAAAGACATTAACGAGACGGGTGTGCCGCAGATGTAGGCCGCCAGCCGCACCAGATCGTCGAAAGCTTCTTCGGGGGGCTGTCCAGAATCTGGTAATTGCGCAGTGCCTCCAGCCGCTCGGCCTCGTTGGTTTGCGGCGTGCCCATTGGGGCTGTTTTTTGGCCGGGCACCTCGGTAGTTGGCTTAGCAGAATTTGGCTTAGACATAAGGCCAGAAAGGCATTAGAACAAAATAAATCAGCTGTCGTCTTTGCTCCACCACGCGGTAAGACTACAAACTTCCAACTTTGCTACTCAGATAGCAATTGCTCTAGGATGAAATACAATTTTATACCGAGGAGTTATTTACCTCAAACCAGGTACTTAGGTTACGATAAGCTAGGCACTTCCGGATCTTGTTATCGGGTCTTGGGGCACTTTTTTTAAAATTATGGGGTACCTTTACCAATCCTGACCTAGGTCAGTCTGCGTACACTAGGCTTTCCACTCCTAACCGGGCTATTGGCCCTCCTCCGTATGTTGCTTTCCGTGCTGATTCTGGCCATTGCGCCCCGTACCATACTTTTTATTGTCCTCATTCTGGTACTTTTCTTCGGGGCTAAGCGCATACCGGAATTGTTCCGGGGTATGGGGCAAGGCATCCGGGAGTTTAAGGATGCTTCCCGCGAGCCGCAGCCGGAGTTCCGGGACCGTCCGGCCAATCCGAACAACGCTCCCAACGCCGCCCCCCAAACGCCCAACACTCCCAATCAGCCCCAGGCTTAACTGCTTCTAGTCATGCACACTCCTCTTTTTCTTTTCCTCGAAGGTATTGGCGGCGGCGAGATGATGATCGTCCTCGTGGTTATTCTCATCTTCTTTGGCGCCAATAAGATACCGGAGCTGGCTCGTGGCTTAGGCAAGGGCATTCGCGAGTTCAAAGATGCTTCTCGCGAGATTCGTAGCGAATTCGAAAATGCCGGCCAGCAGCCCCAGCCGCAGCAACCCTACCAGCAGCAGTTCAACCAGAATCCCAACCAGAACTACGCGCCCCCGGTAGCGCCGCCGCCCACGCACGAAGCAGCGCCCGTTGCCCCCGCAACCAGCTACGTACCGCCAGTTGCTCCGCCCATGGATGGTGGCATCACTCCCACTACGGATGCCCCCGCTGAGCGCCCCCGTCTTGACCAAATGTCCTAACTGATTTCTTCGATTTGAGACGCTTTCATTCTCTCACGGAAGTTCGCCACGAGCTGACGGCAGGCACCACGACCTGCCGTCAGCTCGTGGAGTATTATCTAGATAACATCGAGCGGCGCAACGGCCGCTTGAATGCTTTTCTGGAAGTATGGCCCGATGAAGCCCGCGCCCAGGCCGATGCCGTAGACGCCAAACTAGCCGCCGGAACAGCGGGCAAGCTGGCCGGTATGGTAATCGGGCTGAAAGACGTGCTGGCTTACAAAGACCACGCCCTGCAAAGCAGCAGCCACATCCTCGACGGTTTCAAGTCCTTGTTCACGGCTACGGCCATGCAACGATTGCTGGACGAGGATGCCATTTTCATCGGGCGGCAAAACTGCGACGAGTTTGCGATGGGTGCTTCCAATGAGACGTCTTACTTCGGCCCCGCCCGCAATGCTTTGGATGAGGAGCGCGTGCCGGGTGGTTCCTCGGGTGGCTCGGCCGTAGCCGTGCAAGCCGATATGTGCCTGACTTCCATTGGCTCCGATACAGGCGGCTCCGTGCGGCAGCCAGCGGCGTTTTGCGGCATTATCGGTTTCAAGCCCACGTACTCGCGCATCTCCCGCTACGGCTTGGTGGCCTACGCCTCGTCGTTCGACCAGATCGGTACCCTCACCCGCTCCGTGGACGATGCCGCGCTGCTGCTGGAAGTAATGGCCGGCCCTGACAACTTCGATAGCACCGCCAGCCAGCGCGAAGTACCCGCCTACAGCCAACTGCTGGAACCCGCGCCCCACTACCGCATCGGCTACATCCGCGACGCGGTGGAGCGGCCCGGCCTCAACGCTGAAATCAAAGGCGCCCTCGAAAACACGCTTGACGAGCTACGCGGCCAGGGCCACGTGGTAGACGCGGTAGATTTTCCCTACCTCGACTACATGGTGCCCACCTACTACATTCTGACTACGGCCGAAGCCAGCTCCAACCTGAGCCGCTTCGACGGGGTGAAGTACGGGTACCGCGCGCCCGATGCCACCGACTTGGCTTCGCTCTACAAGAAAACTCGCTCCCAAGGCTTCGGCCCGGAAGTGCAGCGCCGCATTCTGCTGGGCACTTTCGTGTTGTCGGCTGACTATTACGACGCGTATTACACCAAAGCCCAGCAAGTTCGCCGCCTCATCAAAGACAAAACCGACGAGCTGCTGCGGCAGTACGATTTCCTGGTGCTGCCCACGGCTCCCACCACCGCCTTCCGTATCGGCGAGGTGAACAAAGACACGCTAGCTATGTATCTGGCGGATATCTTCACGGTGCAAGCCTCGTTGGCCGGTGTGCCCGCCGTATCGGTACCCGCTGGTACAGACTCCGAAGGCCTACCCATTGGCTTGCAGGTGATAAGCGGCGCGTTCCGCGAAGAACACCTGCTGGCGTTTGCCAAGTCCTTAACAGACACTCTTACTCCCGCTTTGCGCTGACTATGAAATTGTCGAAGCTGCCAGTACGTGTTGCGCCCCTTTTGCTAGTAGCCTCCCTGTCCCGCCCTGCGGCGGCCCAAACGCTGCCCGAGCGAATGCCCGAAGCACCTCGTATCGGCGGCTTCGACGATTCCACGCAGGTAGTGGACTTGCAATTGCTGCCCGATTCGCTGGTGGCGGTACCCGTGCCGCTGGATTCCGCTAAGCTGGCCTGGATGCAAGTTCCGCCGGAGATGCGCGATTTGGTAGGCGACCGTATCGGCTGCTTTGAAACCGAGGCTCCGCACGCGTTCAATCCGCAGGTAATGGCTTTCGTGAGTTACTTCACGGAGCGCAACCGCAAGTACATGCAGCGGGTATTAGAGCGGGAAAACGTGTATTTCCCGTTGTTCGAGAAGTACCTCGCCAAATACAACCTACCCACCGATCTAAAGTATCTGGCCGTAGTAGAGTCGGCTTTGATTCCGACGGCTAAGTCGCACGTAGGGGCTACCGGCCTATGGCAGTTCATGGGTCCAACAGCCGGCGATTTACGCTTGCGGCGGGATGAGTGGGTGGACGAGCGGATGAATCCTGAAAAGTCGACGGAAGCGGCTTGCAAGCACTTGCGCTACCTCTACGGCGTCTTCCACGACTGGGAGCTGGTGCTGGCGGCTTATAACTGGGGCGCGGGTAACATGCAACGTGTGATGCGGCGCACAGGCAAGAAAAACTTCTGGGAGCTGTACCCAAACTTGCCTAAGGAGACCCGCAACTACGTGCCCACTTTTACGGCTACCATGTACGCCATGCAATACGCGCAGGCGCACCGGCTGCACTCGCCTGACTTGCAGTACCGGCAAGCCGAGGCAATGGATACGCTGCAAATAGCTGGTCAGCCCCTCGACTTACACCGCCTTAGCCAGGCGTGCGGCCTCCCCGACTCGGCCGCCTTGTTGCGCTACAATCCGGAGTTGAAGAAAAGCTGGCTGCCGGCTGGCTACCGGCCTTACACGGTACAAGTGCCCGCAACTGTCCGGCCGCAACTGGCCGTGGTAGACCGCACCACGCTGTTTGATTACTGCCGCCCGCAGGTTGATTTACCCCGTCCTTTGGCGCCTATGATGGCTCGCCTGAGCGGCGTAGAACCATTCCCGACGCGCACCATGGTGGCTAGCGGCGCGCCCCGCGAGGAAACTGAAACAACGGCACCACGCTTCCGCCGGGTGCGCCATACCGTGCGCCGCGGCGAAACGGCCGCCAAACTGGCCAGCCGTTACGATGTAACCCCCGAGCAGCTAGCCCGTTGGAACGGCCTTCGTAAAGGTCGAGCTTTGGCTTCCGGTAAGCAGCTCGTGGTGTTCGTGCCGGTGGCGGCTCCGGTTGCTACGCCCGCTCCGGTGGTAGCCGCGGCTTCGCCGAAGTACAAACCAACTATACCTGCTCAATTGCCTCTCCCGACGGTAAAAGCCCTGGCGGCTGGCCGCCCGGCACAAGAGCAGCCAACTGCCGTAGCAGAAGCAACGGCAGCCCTGGAACCCACGAAGCCTACTAGTATCACCAGCACCCGCCGCAGCATCCAGCCCGTTGCCACGGAAGCCGCCGCAGTAGCTACTTCCGCACCCGACGACACCCTGCCCGCTACCTACACGGTGCGGCGGGGCGACAACCTGGCGGCGCTGGCGCAAAGCCGGGGACTGAGCGTGGCGCAGGTAATGGAGTGGAACCACCTGGATTCGGAACAAATAGCACCAGGCCAGAAGCTGACGTTGATAGCGCCAGATGTGAAAGCAGAAGAGACTATAGCGGTGGCTGTTGCCGCTGCTCCGCGGCCGAGTCCTAAAAAGGCAACTCCCGTGGCAACAGCGCCTAAGACCCTGCCTATCGCCATCAGCAACAAAGTGCATATGGTGCAGAAAGGCGACACCCTCTACAACATCTCCCGGCGCTACCAAGGCGTGACGGTAGACCAATTGCGCCGCCTGAACAATCTGACTTCCGACGCGGTGAAGCCTGGCCAAAAGCTAATTGTGGCGCGGTAAACCGCATCAGCTGTTAGATTCAGTAACCATACTTCAACTCCACATATAATTGCCGGACCCAGTACTATTCGGGTTCGGCAATTTTGCGTGGGGAGAAACCGGCGTGCTGCTCCAATAGTTATAGGAGCCGTAGAAACCTATTTCGCGCAAGCTGAACCTCCTTTTATGAAAAAAATACAGGTAGAAATCTGGTCTGATATTGCCTGCCCCTTTTGCTACATAGGCAAGCGGCGGCTGGAAGCGGCCCTGGCGCAGTTTCAACACCACAATGAAGTGGAAGTACAGTGGCGCAGCTTCGAATTGGCCCCCAACGAGCCGACGGTACTCAACCAAAACCTGCACGAGGTGCTGGCGGAGCGTAAAGGAATGTCTGTGCCGCAGGCTCGCCAAATGAGCAGCCACGTAGCGCAACAAGCAACTACTGTAGGTCTCGCCTTCGATTTCGAGCACGTGGTGCCCGCCAACACCTTCAATGCGCATCGGCTGATTCATGTGGCCGCCGCCCACAACCGCCAAGATGCCATGAAGGAGCGACTGTTGCGGGCATATTTCACCGAGGGCCGCAACGTCGACGATGTACCGACGCTGCTGAATCTGGCCGCCGAAGTGGGCCTCGATACCACCGAAACCCAGCAAGCTCTGGCTTCTGACGCCTACGCCCAGGAAGTGCGCCACGACGAATACCAAGCCCGGCAGGTTGGCGTGCGCGGCGTGCCTTACTTTGTATTCGACAATAAGTACGCCGTATCGGGGGCGCAGCCGACTGAACTGTTCCGCGAAGTGCTGGATAGAGTGTGGGAAGAAGCGCGGCCAGCCACCGTACAGCTATCGGGCGCCGACGGGGCCGCCTGCGACGTAGACGGCAACTGCTAACACGCTTGTTTAACGCAGAAAACGGCCGCCTCAGCAGAGGTGGCCGTTTCGCGTCTCAGCCATGAGCAGCAGAAAAAATCAGTCAGCATTGCGTACGACTGTCAAGAGCGAAAGAATCGCTCGGATGCTTATCTCTCAACCGCTTTGCAGTTGATGTACCAAGCGAACCGTCGCCCTGCCAAACCCCGGCTTTCACCACTATTGGTAGTAAGTATGATTTTGTCGGGCCAGTGAGTCCAATACGAGTTGAGATAGTAAGTAATTTTTTGAGGTTTATAACCGGCTCTTTTATCGGCTTCGGGCATGCGTAATAAATTGTTTTGCCGATTATACAGAGTCCTTAGCTGCCAGTTGTTTAGGGGTCGCCAACCAAGTTTAACGTCGTCCGTAGTAGGAAGCCCAAACCGTTGAAAAGCTCGGCTTTTAGCTGGCTTATCCTCTTTTTGTTTTTTGTTGAAATACTCATCAGTAAAAATAATTCATTCAAGTATCTTTGAATTTGATAATTTCCGTGCTCTTTCCGTATATGAGCGTCGTAAACAGCTTTCTGTTTTTTACTTTATGAAGAAAACTCTACACGTTTTTCTCCTGCTTTGCGCCTGCCTATTTGCCGCGCCAGCTTTTGCAGGCGCTCCTTCTAACCTGAACGGGCAGTGGCGTGGGCCGCTAAAAGTGCCCGGAGGGCAATTAGAGCTTATTATCACCATTATTCCGCTGACCAACGGCGGCTACTATGCGGCTCTCGACGTGCCGCAGCAGCGCATCTACCGAATGCCGGTGGATGTGAAAGTGAAAGGTGCCGACTTGATTTTGCGCATTGAGCAGGCGGGCAGCAGCTTCACTGGTAAAATCCTCAGTAATGGGGCGGTGCTGAGCGGCGTCTGGAAACAGCCCGGCCTCAGCGGCCCGCTCAAGCTTCAACGGGCCCGCGAAGCAGTTACTGCCTCGGGTAAACTTCGGCTCACGCCGCCCTACCGCGAAGATGAGGTCAGCTTCATTAATCCCACGGCTAAACTGCGTTTGAGTGGCATGCTCACGGTGCCGGCTGGGCCCGGCCCTTTCCCGGCCGTGGTGTTGATTTCTGATTCTGGCCCGCACGACCGGGATGCTGGGGAGCAGGAATACCGCATGTTCAGCATTCTGGGCGACTACCTAACCCGGCGCGGTATTGCCGTGCTCCGTTTCGATGACCGGGGCGCGGGTAAGTCCCAGGGCACTTACCTCACTGCTACCACTATCGATTTGGTCAGTGATGCACAAGCAGCCTTGACGTTCTTGCGCAAACGCAGCCTCATCAATCCAAATGAAGTTGGATTTGTTGGGCACGGTGAGGGAGCCAATGTGGCGTTGCTGGCCGCTGCCGACGGTTCTACAAAACCCAATTTTGTGGTGTCCCTGGCAGGCTACGGCCTCCCCGGCCGCCACGTCCTGACGCGCCAGCAACTGGAAATCATGCGCCTTATTGGTTCGAGCCCAGCGCAGGTGAAGGCTTCGATGGAATTACATGCCCAGATGATCGAAATCATTCGGCAGACTCCCAACGATGCGCAGGCCCGCGGTAAAGTGGCGGCCACGCTTCGCCTCAACAACACCGACCTTGACCCGCACATGGCCCGCGCCCGCGCTATTCAGCTCACGTCGCCTTGGTCGCGCTATTTTATCGACTTTGAGCCGGTTCGGAAATTGCCCAATGTGAAATGCCCCGTTCTGGCCCTCAACGGCGCCGACGACCTACAAGTGGAAGCGACCAACAACCTGGCAATGCTGCGCAAAGGGTTACGCAGTAACCGCGACGTCACGACGTACAGACTTCTCGGGGTAAACCACTGGCTTCAGCCCAAGCCAGAGGAATGGGCATTGGTGAATGGGGTGCAGCAGCCGACTTTCTCGCCCAAAGCACTGGAAATAATGCGCGCCTGGATTGCCAAGCGCACCACGCAGCCGGAAGCCGTACCCGTTACCGTGAAACGAGGCCCCATCAAAACTCTGCGCGCCGCGCGCCGGCTCCGATCTTTGCCCCAACAAGCTAGCCGCTAACGCGCCGAGTGCGAAGCCATTGACTGGGCCCTGGAACAGCAGTATCATCACTATCACTATCAGAGAACCGGCACAGGGTCCGCGTACGGCCTCGCTGAACGTGCCGGCGCAGAGGCTTACTGGCCTGGCTTTGGCACCAAGTTACCCACATCATTGTGGATAAACTTGTTGATAACCAGCTGCAAATTTCTCTTTCTATCAGAATCTGAGGCCGGCCTGCAAGCCGGGCCACATCCGCCAAATAGTTTTATCGTTGCTGATGTCGAGCAGGAGCAACTGGTTTTCGCCAAAGTCCCAGGTGGGCGGCTCGTCATTGTTGACGGCTAGCGCCAAATTTACTGTGGGCGAAACTATCAGCTGCAAATTGCCACCAGCTTGTATCTGCCACGCCAGAGCCGGGCGTAGCTGCGTCAGCAGTCTAGTTTCTCCTATTTGTGCGGTGCCCAGTTGGTCTAGAGTCCATTGCAGCAAGTCGAGGCTGTAGGTGAAGCGCCCGTGCGGCTTGCCCGACGTACCAATACCAAAGCCCGCGGCCCAGCGCACCCGCGTGCCCAAAGGTTGAGCAGCCGCGCCTAGAATAGTATAGTAGCGAGGCACGCCCAGCTTCAGCACGGCATTGAGCGGGAGGGTTTCACTGGCCCAGACTTCGCCTTTATGGTAGCCATGCCGCACGATGTTGATTAGGCCTATTGGTACGCCATCCACTGAATCGGCAATATTAACCAGCCCTATTTGAGTGCCACGCACATGGCGCGCCACGTTTACAAGGCCTAGTTGGCCACCGCTAATACGCCGGCCGATGTTCAGCAGCGGCGCCGTTTGGATTCCTCGCACATCGGTGCCCGTAAGATTAGCCAAGCCGGCAAACTGCAACAAGGGCCCAGGCAACGATGCTGGGCCCGGGGCACCAAGCTTGGCGGCAGTTGAGTCGGTAGCCAGTAAGCGCGGTAAGCCTAGCATACGGCGCAGCAGTACCGGCCGCGTACTATTGGCCGAGGCCGTTGCTGCTCCTCCTACAATATTGACGAGGCCCGCTAACTGCAAGCCGCGGGCATCGTCGCGGATGATGTTGGCTACTCCCGCTGCCTGCACGCCCCGCACCGAACCGCCTTGCACGTTCAGCACGCCGGCCGCCTGAAAGCCTTGGGCCGAGGTACCGACTACGTTGGCAACACCTGCCACCTGCACTCCACGCACCGTATCGCGCACCACATTTAGTAGGCCACCCATTTCCAGCCGCCGCACGCCCGCGGCATACCCCGCCAGCACGTTCAACGAATATGCATTGCTGGTCCGGCCGCCACGCAGCCAGTTGGTACCCAACGGCGACACAAACGTAACCTGGGCCTTGCGCTGGTAATAGCCGGCACGAGGAATGGGCGCGGGCTTAGGGCGAGAAGCGAGGAGCGTGTCGCGGGTAGGCAAACTGCTAATGGCACGTACGAGGCGACTTTTCAGCGGCTCTATGCTGCCGGCTTTCTGCCCTAGCCGCCGCGCTGCCCGCGTCAGTACCTGCGCTGCTTGCTGGGTTTTATCTTGCAGGTTTGGCAGTAGAGAGCCCCGCTGCCCAGCTGCTACCGTACGGGCAGCATCCAGTGGGGTTGGCTTGACTGCCGCAGTGTCCGCCGGTGTCGTTTCAGCAATTGTTTTTTGATTTGAGCTGGAAGAATTACCAGCGGCTACTATACGATTTCCAGGGTTCTTGGGCGTACCGGAGCGCCTAGTCGGGCTAGCCGCACGAGTACGGGAAGAAGCTGTAGCGCCGGAACTTCGCGTGGCAGCGAGTTGGCTTTTCTGCCCAGAATCAACATTTCGCGCGCTAGACAATTCCTTTTTTGCAGGTTGAGGCGGCTGGCGAGTCGTAGCTGAGGCAGATCTACTGGCTGCTTTAATGGCGGCGGCAAGTTGCGGCGGCGGACCAGCCGCCGTGCGCCACAGCACCACTTGCCCGTGTACTTGTTGCCAGGAAAGTCCTCGTGAACGGCACAGCGTAGTCAGCACACTTTCTACGGATTGCGGGCTGCTGGTACGCAACGTCACGCGGCTTTGCAGCGGAATAACAGTGTTGCTGTAACTGAAATTGACCCCACTTCGCCGCGACACTTCCCGCAACACTTCTCCCAGTGGCCGGTCGGTTACAGCGAGCTGCACCCGCCGCTGCAGCAGCGCCGACTGTTGCGCCCGCGCGGCGCCGAAAGCCCCCAATAAGAACAAGAAGAGAAGTATAAGCTGCCGCATAGAAGCGCTTAAAGATGAACGAAGCTAGGCTAGCTTTGCGAGTAGGCCCATCATCTGAAATACATGGAGTAGGTAGTGAAAAACAAGGGAGCACAGCGTCGCAGGCAAAGTATTGATCCTGAACTGCCGGTCTCATATTCCATGTCTCACTGTCTCGGGTCTAGTACTTTAGGGGCAGCCTACACCGCTTAGCACATAGCCTGCGGTTTCGTCGCCTCGCAGACTGGAATTGGTGGCGAGGCTAAGCACGTTGAGCACCTGCCCCGGTATGGGCTGCCGAAACGTACCCGTAAAACGGCAGTTGAGCAGGCCCGCATCCGCCACCGTCACGCGGGTACCAAACGTGGTGCGCAAAGTGCGAACCACGTGGCTGAGCGGCGCGTTGTCGAACACCAACTCGTCGGTTTGCCAGGCGCGAAAGTTGGCATCGACGGCGGCTGCGCGGCGTAATGGGGCCACGGGGCCGGAGGCTGTAGCAGCTGTTTTGGTGTAGAGCACGCCGCGGTTACCAGCCGTCAGCAGCACCGAATCTGAGCCAGTTGTGGCGCGCGGCGCCAGTTCTACCCGGCCCGTCACGACGGCCACCTCCACCGAGTCTTCGGCTTGGTAGGCCCGTACGTTGAATGAGGTGCCTAGCACGCGGGTGCGGCTGGCAGTCGTGAGCACCGTGAAAGGTCGGCCACGGTCTTTTCTTACTTTAAAGAAAGCTTCTCCCACCAATGAAATCTCCCGCTTGCCTTCCTTGAAATCGGAAGCATATTCCACCTTCGAATATTGGTTGAGCCACACTTGGCTGCCATCGGGTAGGGTCAGGAAGCGCTTTTGGTTTTCGGTAGCTACGCTAAGCGGCGTGGCCGGTAATAGTTGGGTTCGAAAGCTCTGAAAGGCGTACACTGCCCCCACCAACAGCAAAAGCACCGCCGCTATCCGCATCAGGGGCCGCAACGAGAAAGTAGCGGCCGGCCGCATGGGAATTACCTTGGCCGATGTGGCAGCAGTTTCCACAGAAACTGGCGTCCGGTCGATGCGAAGAGGCCGCTCGGTGGCGGCCGGGGCTACTTGCATGTGGGGCCGGAAACGCTGCCAGGCAGCCTCCACGTCGGCCTCGCTAAAAAGCGTGGGCACTGGGCTTGCTCCGGCCCGTTCCCAGGCGCGGGTAGCATCCGTGAGCAGACCCAGCCGCTCGGGCCGCGCCGCCACCCACGCCCGCAGTCTATCCAGCTCTTCGGGCGTGGCTTCGCCAGCCAAGTGACGGGCCAGCAAATCCCAGGGCGCTTCAGAATCAGAATAGAGGTCGGGCATATGCGGCGGTGGTAAGTGGGTCACAAAATCCGCATTTTTTAGCAGATGATTCTCATGGCACCCGAATGGAGTCGGTACGAACAGTGTAGCCGGCAAAATAGCCCACGGCCGCTTTCTTAGGGTCGGAGGAAGTTAGGTTGCGGACATTGGTACGCACGTTGGCCGGCGGCGAGGCAAACAAGCCCCCGTTGTTGATTTGCGTTGAGAGTTCATTCAGAAAGTAATAATAATCGCGGGGCAAGGAGGTGGCCTCCACCCGGATCATGTCGTTTCTTTCGAAAGGGTCGTCGTTCAGCTCCAAGCCGTCAATGTAGTTGCCATCCACGAATTGGTCGTCCGTGATGATTAGGTCGTCGGGCTCATTGAGCAGCTTGCCGTTGCGGAATATTTTAAAACGATAGTAGTCGCCTACCCCGGGCAGCTCTTCGCCATAGTAAAGCACGTAATAGCCCTCGTCCGTGAAGCCTTCCTCCCTACGAAACTCAACTCGGAGACTATCGATTTCGGGGGTGCGGCGGATTTCAGTTTCGGCGCGAAACTCTTGGCCTTCAGCGCGGATGGTGAGCGTGTAGCGTCCACCAATACGGCCCCGGATGGTGCCATTGGTGGTGTAAGTGCCGGGGCTGGTTTCGAGCAGCGTTTCGGTGTTGCCTTGGTCATCCTGCAAAACCAGCGCGGCACCACGCACCCGCGGCAGCTCCGTTTCGCTGAAGTAGGGCGCCGTTTTGGTGAGCGTGACGGTGTAAGGGCCCGGTTGGTCGGTGATGGCGCCATCCACGGCCAGCAGCGGCTCGCCTTTAGGAATATCAACATCAACGACATCTTCGCAGCTAAAGAGCGGCAAAGCAGCGAGGAGAAGCAGGAAAATACGTTTCATCGGAAGTAGGCTGTAGCGCTGAGCGGCGGCTCAGCACCTCGTTGCAGAAATTGAGTGAGAATACTCTGAAGCGGCGCCTCAGTCGTTGAAACGAGCGAGACCATGGGATTTCAGCGGCCAAAGCCCCGCCTCGGAATAGGTTAGAAGCTGAAGTTGTAGCTCACACTCGGCAGCACCGAGCCGAGCACCGACAGGCGCACCGCCTCGGTCTTGTTGGGGTTATCCTCGTTTTGGCGGAAGTAGATGCTGTACGGGTTGCGGCGGCCGTACACGTTGTAGAGGCTGAACACCCAGTAGCTCTGCCATTTGCGCTCGGCGTTGCGCTTGCCTTGCATGGTAGCGGCCAGGTCGAGGCGGTGGTAGGCAGGCACGCGGTAGTTGTTGCGCACGTCGCCGTTCACGTTCGGCACCACCAGGCCCTGGTAGATGTAGCGCGAATCGGGGAAGGTGGTGGAGATGCCGGTGCTGTAGTTGAAGGTGCTAGAGAAAGTCCAGCGCTTATTCAGCTCATAGAGTCCTACCACGGCGAGATAGTGCGTTTTGTCGTACTTGTTCACGTACCAGTCGCCGTTGTTGAGGGCGTCTATCTGCCGCTCGCTCCGGCTGAGCGTGTAGCTGATCCAGCCCGTGAGCGGACCCTGGTTTTTCTTCACGTAGAACTCGGCCCCGTAGGCGCGGCCTTTGCCGTACAGCAGTTCGGCTTCCAGATCTTTGTTGAGCAGCGTATTGGCGCCGTTGATGTAGTCAATCTGATTGTCCATGCGCTTGCCGTACACTTCCACGCTGGCCTCAAAGGCGTTGTCCTGGAAGTTGCGGAAGTAGCCCACGGCCACCTGGTCGGCGTGCTCCGGCTTGATGTTGGCGGTGCTCGGCGTCCAGACATCCAGCGGCGAAGAAGCCGTGGTGTTGGAGATGAGGTGCACGTATTGCACCATACGGTTGTAGCTGGCTTTCAGTGAGCTGGTTTCCGAGAGGGTGTAGCGCATCGAGGCCCGCGGTTCCACGTTGGGATAACGCTTGATGACTTTGCCATCGCCGTAGCGCCGCGGGTTGACGGGCGTTTTCTGGCGGCCGTCGGGGCCCTCGTAGTCGTACACGGTGCCCGGCCCGAGGTAGTCGAACATGGTGAAGCGTATCCCATACTGCATGGTGAAGCGCGGCGAAAACGTCTGCTCATGGTCGAGGTAGGCGGCGTATTCTACGGCGTACTGCTTATCGAGCTTCAGTTCCCGGAAAACGGAGCCCTCGCCAGGTTCCACGCTGCCCGGCAGGAAGGTGTAGTACAAAGCCCCGGCTCCGAAGTTGAGCGTGCTTTGCGGGGAACGGTAGTAGTTGAAATCGGCCTTGAGGCTGTAGTTGGTCACGTTCGATTTCCAATCGAAAGCGTCTTTGCCTTCGGGTACGCCCAGGTTGTAGTCGTACTTGCTCGCTACGGCCGTGAGGTTGGCGAACAGGCGCGAATTCACCACGTGGTTCCAGCGCACGGTGCCGGTTCGGTTGCCCCAGTTGTTCTTGAAATCCTTGCCGAACGCGAATACGTCGCGCCCAAAATAGCCAGAGGCATAAATACGGTCCCGCTCACCAAGCGTGTAGTTCACCTTGGCCGAAAGGTCGTAGAAATAGGCCTGGTTGTCTTTCTGCTCGGGTATAGCCTTCAGAAATAAGTCCCCGTACGAGCGTCGCCCCGCCACGATAAATGAAGACTTGTCTTTCACAATTGGTGCTTCCACAGCTAGCCGCGACGATACCAGCCCCAGCCCGCCACTCACGCCTAATTGTTGCGAGTTGCCTTCCTTCATGCGCACGTCAAGCAGCGACGACAGCCGCCCGCCGTACTGCGCCGGAATGCCACCTTTCACCAGTTTGAGGTCCTTTACGGCATCGGGGTTGAAACTCGAAAACAGCCCGAACAAGTGCGAGGAATTATACACTGGCGCCTCATCCAGCAGAATCAAGTTCTGGTCGACGCCGCCACCGCGCACGTTGAATCCCGACGCGCCTTCCCCTACCGTACTGATACCCGGCAACAGCTGAATGCTGCGCACCACATCCACCTCGCCCAGCAGCGCCGGCACCAGCTTCACGGTTTTGATATCGAGCCGGTTCACCCCCATTTCCGTGCTCTTCACGTTCTCGTCGGGCTTTTGCCCTGTCACCACCACCTCGCCCGTTTGCACACCCTGGCTTTGCAGCCGCACCGACTGCGTTACGTTGCCGGTAAGCGTAAGCGGCACTTGCTGCACGGTGTAGCCGATGTAGCTGTAGGTGAGCGTATAGGTGCCTTTGGGCAGCGTGAGCGAGTAAAAGCCGTACTCGTTGGTGTTGGTGCCGAGGCCTAGGCTCGGGACGCCGACGGTGGCTCCTATCAACGCTTCGCCATTGGTGGCATCTTTCAAATAGCCGCTCACCGTTACGCGGCCATTAGGATTAGGTCGAGGAGCCGCTGGCGTAGCAGCTGGCGCCTGTTGGGCCTGGCCCGGCAAACTGGCCGCTACACTCAATGAAAGCAATACAAAACTGACGCGCAACATATTGGAGGAGGTGATGAGGTGATTAAGTGATGAGGTAAATGGGAGGATGAGGGATGAGTACGGCGGACGAATTGTGCGGAGCAGCGGGCACGAAAGTGAGAGCCTTCCTAACCCAGATTGGAGGCAATGAGCCCCGGCAGGGCAGGTTACCGGTAGTCGTGATGTTTCAGCGACAGTCTCACAGCCCTGGCGCGGAGCGGCATATGCTTGGCGGAATGTTACCCCATCGGGGCGGTGCCTAACTTCACGGACGGCACGTCTACCATTAGGCCGCTCCCCAGCGCCCACTCGGCTATTTCACTTGCGTTTGTTAGTTGGCGCTGACGACCCGGCCCGAGCCGACAATGCGCGACGTTACGCTCGGCTCGCCCCGGTAGTACACCGTGCCACTGCCGCTGATATCGGCGTTCAGGGCTTGCATTATGCGCAGACGGGCATTGCCCGAACCACTAATGCGCACGTCGGCAGTCGTTTGTGTAAGGTCGAAGCCATCCACGCTGCCCGAGCCACTAAGCGAAATTTGCTGCTGCCGGGCCGTACCGCCAAGTCGCACTGTGCCGGAACCCGAAACAGTGGTGCGCAGGTCACGGGCCGTGAGTTGAGGCAGGTCAATGGCCCCGGAACCCGACATGTAGATACTGAGGTCTTCCGTGCTCCACGGCCCCGCTGCCTGCGCCTTGCCGGAGCCCGACACATCCACGCTGGTGAGGGTAGGCAGCGTGAGGTAGACGCGGACAAGGTCGTAGCTGCGGATGCTCTTCCCATCGAAGTCGATGGTGAGCCGGTTGCCGCCCACTCTGGTTCTCAGCACGTCCAGTATGTTCCGCTGGCCTTCTACTCGCACGCTTTGCACTTCGCCCTGCGTCAGATATACGTCAGCATCAATGGCCAGGCTGACACCCGCGAAATTGGCTACCGAGCGAGATTCTGAAATAGTCGGCCCTTCGCCCTTTATGCGGTTAGAGAATACATTGTCGTCATCACAGGCCATCAGCAGCGGGCCCAAGAGTAGAAGCAGGAGTATGCGTAGTCGGTTCATGAAGGCAAGTTGAAGGGGTTGAAATCGGCAGCTGCTTTCCCTCTAGACTCGCTTGCCTACCCCTACCCCTACTCTGCTGAGGAAATTTTTTCGGGGCCTCTATTATCTGCCGACTCAGAGCAGGTCTCTAGTCCATGTACACTGACGTGAGAGCCGGTCTATATGGCTCCTTACCAGCTGCTCTTCCTCCGGATTCTAAATTTTTTCTTGATAATTTCTTATTATGATTGAATATCTCCCTATTTCTAGCATCTTTGCTACCCGTTGAGCTTTCGCCAGGCAACAATCTATTGATATAGTTGCCTGGTCCAGTGCTTGTATTACCTTTCTTTATTACCGTTTCTTATGAGTTTTTCCTACTCTGGCGTGCTGCGCATTAGCGGCTACGAATGGCCTATTTTGAGCTCCAGCCACGAATTCATGCAGCGCCTTGGTGTGCGCGGCAACCCCAACAGCAAGGTGCAGGCGCAGGGCCTGTTCGTACTGCTACACGGGGGCGGGGCCAATAATTGCTTCTTCACTGAGTCTTTGCTTAACCAGCCCAAGCCTAGCCAATGGTCGGGTGAGGCAGTGTTTCAGGATAACAATGGGCGCACGTTGCGTCGCCTAGAGTTTGAAGATGGCCAGCTAGCCCGACACGAGACCATCTTTGAGCCCGGCCGCACCGATGGGCTACCCGCTCTTATAGAGCTGCTGCATATCAAAGCGCCGGTCTGGTACATTGATGGTGTGCGTCATCCTTTTGTACCGGGAGCAGACAAAGCCCGCGAACGGCCCCCAGCTAAAGAAGATAAGCCTACACCAGATCGCAAATGCTGGGCTCTCTTTGACCGCGGCAACAATTATTGCGGAGAATATGGTTTCGATTGGGTAACCTGGGATGAGAGTTCTGGTGATCTAAAAACAGTGCAAAACACTTCTATAGCTAATTATCAATGGGGTTTTGACGACAAAGCGCAAGAATATGTAGCGGCACCTGGCAATACAGCTATGCAAGCCAAATTACAACAACAGTACCAGCGCCTAAGCGTTTATGGTAAACCTTACTATATTCCTTGGCTTTCATTGCGTCCTGGCCAGAAGGTGACGCTAAAAATGACATTGTCTCTTCTTAATCAGGAAAGCTTACGCCAGGATATACTCAAGTTTACCCCCAATGCTCATTACCAGGTTACGGTGAACGGGCAAGCAGACGCAGCCATCAGCCTTCCAGCTGAAGCTACTAAAGATATTGCTGTGACTATCAAGTGCCTTTCTCCTAGCGCCGCTACTTCGCTGTTTGTCAAAGATGAGCTAGGTACTACAGTAGGGCAGATTAACATAGTGGATAATCGATACGCGTACAAGCTACCATTACGAGTGGTATACGTTGTAAAATCTGGCTCAAATAGCGAAAAACGAAAACAAGTAGATTTGTTGAAAAATAAATTCAAACCTCGTATACCTGACTTAGAAAGGTATCTCAACACTGAATCATTCAATCAAGCGTTCGTTGAGTGCTCATTTGAAAAAAATAGTCCTGATTATGTATTTGCTTTCGACACTAAGAAGTGGAGTAGAGATGGTTATTACGACACAAAAACGAATAAGCTAAAGATACATAAAAATGGTAATTGGACATTAGACTACTGTGCTGATGAATTAGACAGAGTTCTTCCTAAAGACTTTAGAGGTGTGACCATCTGTCTAACTGACTTAGAATTAGAGGACAATGACCCTACAGGGTATATTTATGGAGCGGGTACAATATATCCGCTTGACTCACCGTATTTACTGATGTATAACCAAGGTGTTACTGGCACCGAAGAGTTCGCTCATGAAATAGGCCATGTATTTGGTTTACTCCATTCATTTCTTGATAATGCTATGATAGCACAATTAAACAACTTCAAAAATGATATTGAATACTTAGAAACGGAGATAAAAAGATCAGATAATCTTATCAAAACAACTAAGAAAAATATCAGTGATCTAAAGAAAATAGGTGCAGACCTATCTTTTAATAAGCAGTTCTTATCAAATGAAGAAAGAATAAGAAAACAGCTTTATAAAAGGCAAAGAGATACTAAGAAAAAAATAAATGTCTCTCAAATGAACAATATTATGTTCAAAAAGGCGACATCAGAGAATATAATGGACTACTCAGCTTCAAAACTATCACTACACAAATGGCAATGGGAGATTATACAAAAAGATGCATCGTTTTACTACGGCACTAAAGAATTAATAAAATGAGAACGTTAACTCTTTTTTTCCTTCTACTGACACAAATGGTCTATGGCCAATCACAAAACAAAAACGTTTTGAGACACCGTTTACCCTCTAGTTTTATAAAAATCATTAAGCAAAAATATTTTCTTGACGGTGAGCCGCTATACCATTTGGATGGAAAATATCTAATACTTCAAGAAACAAAAAAATACTGTTGCTACTCTGTAGGGTCAGATATTCCTTCGACGCTCATCTATGAGAAATCAGATACAACAATAACAGCTGGATTTATAAGAGGTATACCAACTGGCACTTGGGCGTATTATAAAAAGGACAAAAAATACAAAGAAGAAACCTACCAGAACGGCCGACGCATAAGCAGCCGCAAATGCCCTTGCAAAAAATAATTTCCATTCACCTTTTTCTTAATCCACATGTACGAAGACAAATACGAGAACCATTTTCTTAATATCGTAGCTTCACGAGAGGCTTTTCTACAGTTCGCGCAGTACACCGCTACGGCGCTGGCGGCTACAAGCAATAACGCCTTGCAACAGTTGGCTCAACCCGTGCAGAACCGAGTGGCTGCGCTGGGCAAAAGCGTGACGGAGCGCGGCGGGCAGGATGCTACCGGCCAAAGCGGCACCCGCACTCAGAACGACGTCATCGAGGCTATGAAGCAGTTTGTGCGCGACACCAACGTGGACCTGCTGCAACCCAAGCTGCGCAAACAGCCCGCCGAACTGCTCAAAGTATTGCCCTACGGCCTGAATGGTCTCACGGCCGCTAGCAAGAAGCAGTTTCCTATCCGCTTCACCGTATTCACCGAAGCCCTCGAAGGCCAGACTGCCACCCTTGGGACTGAAGTTGCCCAGCAGGCTCGGACCCTGCTGGCCGAGCTGGCTGCCATTACAACCACCCGCGACACCACCAACAAGCAGAAAGATGATACGATAGGAGCACTAGGCCAAGACTGGCAGCAACTATGTACTGGACTGTGGCAGGTGCATTGCACGGCTCTGGCTCAGTTCCATGAAACACCTGTGCTAGCCCGCGCCTTTTTCAACTACGACCTGCTGCCCGATTATAACGCCAAGCGCAAGGCGGCGCGCAAAGCCCAAACGGCAGTGTAGCGCGTGTAGCGCGAAGCTCCCGCTTCGCGCATCGTTGCTGACATTGAACGACTCCTGTTCCATAACATCATTCCTCAACGTCGTGCAACGAGACGCGAAGCCGGAGCTTCGCGCTACATCAACCCTGGTGCCGCGCTATGCTTGGGTGCTGGGCCCTTTGAGCAGACAGCTCACAGCCGCGCGTTGGATTATCCCAACTGGTTGGAAAAGCTTACCGGGTGGCCTGCACCCTATTCCAACCGGTTGGGATAGGTAAGCGGACGTCCGGCAATGGCTCCCAACCGGTTGGAGTACATTGCCGGACGTCTGTTTGCCCACCCCAACCGGTTGGGAGCCATTCCATGACGTACTTTACCCCGTTCCAACCGGTTGGAACGGGGTAATTGCTTTTATAAGGAACTGATTAACCAGAGCAGCAGCCCCAGGTACAAATTGCGCAGTACCGTGCTTAGCTCGCGGCGCAGAATGCGCAGGGCTTTGCCCATATGGTTTTCCACCGTTTTAGGCGAAATCTCCAGCACGTCGGCTATTTGCTGGTAGCTCAACTCCTCGTAGCGGCTCAGCTCGAACACCGTGCGGCACTGCGTGGGCAGTTGGTTCAGGGCTGCCGCCACGGAATCCTCGGCTTCCTGGTGGTGCAGCTGTTCCAGCGCATCCACCGCCTGGGGCTCTACGGCGGGTGAGGCATCGTCGAGAGCTATCTGGCGGCGGCCACGCTCCTGGTAGCGCAGAGCAGCATTTAAGGCAGCGCGGTAAAGGTAGGCGTGGTAGCTGGCTACGTCGAGCGTTTCGCGCCCGTTCCAGACGCGCAGAAATACGTCCTGCAACAAATCCTCGGTTGCATCGCGGTCCTGCGTTACGCGTTGGATTACCTGCCCTAGCGGCCGATAGAACTCTCGAAACAGCAATTCCATCCAGGCGGCCTCGTCGGCGTGGCGCAGGTGGGCCAGCCGGGTTTCGAGGGCGTCGCGGGCAGCGGATGGGTCCATGGCACGGGTACAGCAGCTGAGAATCCGGCCCAGGAAAACGACCGGCGCCAGCCCAAAGCTAATAGTCTATGGGTATATGAGCACCGATATATGTCCAACAGATGAAATAAGCGCATGATTTTGTACCTGAGCCAACTCAGCCGCAGCCGGCACCCGGCGGTACGAAACCCTCCGCCACACTAGCTAGGCCTTTACCGTTTCCGGCGTCATATCGAGGCGGCGTAGCTTGTCGGCTCGCCACGCCGTGATGCCCACCACCAGCAGCGTCATGCCCCCACCGAATACCACCGACGGTACCACCCCCATCAGCCTGGCCGCCGCGCCCGACTCAAACGAGCCAATTTCATTGCTGGAGCCAATAAAGATGTTGTTCACCGCCGACACCCGGCCTTTCATGTATTCCGGCGTGAAGGTGTGCAGCAGCGTGGAACGCACAATAACGGATACGGCATCGAAGACGCCCGTCAGGAAAAGCAGGAATAGGGAAAGCCAGAAGTTGGTTGATAGCGCGAACAAGATGGTAGCCAGCCCAAAGCCGGCCACCGCCCACAGCAGCTTACGTCCCGCTTGTCGCCGCAAAGGGAAGTAAGTCAGTAGCACGGCCATCAGTACCGAGCCCACCGCCGGTGCCGACTCCAGGTGGCCCAGCCCCGCGGCTCCCACCTTCAAAATATCAACCGCAAAAACCGGCAACAAGGCCACTGCTCCCCCAAACAGCACCGCGAATAGGTCGAGCGACAGGGCCCCCAGCACCAGTTGGTTGTTGAAAATGAACTGCAAACCGCTCAGCACGCTGTCTTTAAGGCCTAGCCGCTCGCCTTCCACTGCCGGTAAGGGGCGCGAGGCAATCCGCAAAAACTGGAGCAGCGCCAACGTCAGCAACCCCGTAGCAATGGCGTAGGAGTTGCTGACGCCCAAATGCGCAATCAGATAGCCCCCAATGGCTGGGCCAATCACTGCCGCCGCCTGATAAGTGGTGCTGTTCCAGGTAACGGCGTTGGCCAGTTGCTCCCGCTTGGGCAGCAGCTGGGGCATAAAGGAAAAGAGAGCCGGCCCCAGAAAACCCCGTGCAATGCCACTCACGAAGATAATGCTGTACAGCGGCAGCGTGTAGAGCGACTCTTTAGCGAGCATGCCGATGCCCAAGGGCGAAGCAAAACCCCAGAGAGCCGCCGCACACAGCACCAGCACGGCCACGGCCGCCACGATAATGTTCTTACGCCGTACAGTATCGGCCACGTGGCCGGCATACAGCGAGACGCCAATGCTAGGAATAGCCTCGGCCAGCCCGATAAGCCCCAAAGCCAGCGGGTCGTTGGTGAGCTTGAATATTTGCCAGCTTATTACCAGGCCTTGCACGCGCGTAGCCACTATCATGCAGACCCGCGCGGAGATAAGACGGCGGAAATCCGGGATGCGTAAAGCGGCGTAAGAATCGTGGCGCGGAGTAGGGGCAGCAGACATGGGGCAATTCGCGGGCGAAAGAGCCGCAAAGGTAGACCCCTACCTAAGAAGCTTCGCCTCTCACGCCTATTTCTCTTGCTCCTTTGGTGCTTCTTCGTACCATTGATATCTACTGCCGCCTCTTCCTGCTCTCACCTTCTGTGCCTCTCTCCCATGCCTACCCCCGCACACCTAGCCGACTTAGTGGAGCTAACGTACCGCCACGACCTGAACGTGCTGCTGGCTCGTTGGCTACGGCCTATTTCCTCGCCGGAGCTGTGGCAGAGCTACGAAGCCCTACTCGATGCGGCGGCCGCTCACCAGTGTCGTTTCTGGCTGCTTGATCTGCGGCGGCGCGGTATCAGCACCGAAGACGACACGCAGTGGGTACTAGAGACTTTCTTACCTCGCTTGGCGCCCCGGCTCGGGGGTCGAGTGTACCTGGCCTTTCTCGTCGCGCCACCACATTTAGCCGCCATCGACCAAGAGAACGGGGCCCCGTTGGTTTCCAACGCGCAATGTCACGTGCGTTTGTTCACCGACGAAGGGTTGGCTTCCGCCTGGCTGGGCCGGCGACGTCAGCACGAGAGCGTATAGGGCGTTTTTGCTATTGATGACCCGCCGGGCGAATTTTCTGTGTGGTCGCGCCAAGCGCACGGCGCTTGGTTTACCCGCCTAAAACAGTAGCGGTTAGTTTGCAAAAATTCTTTCTCAACCTATATCAGTAGGTTAAGGATTTATTGCGTTTTTCACACAACGTAGCATCGTTTATTGTATATGTTTTATCGAAAGGTTTAGAAAAATGAAAAAATATTTTCTTTACGGCTTTTGAAGCGTTGTGTTTCGTCGGGCAGTTACATACATTTGAGCAAACGAGTTTCTTCATCATTCGCTCATCTCGAGATTTTTCACGGCAATTGCACAATATGGTTTAAAGCTCTACGTTTCTTAACCCGTAGCCTTTATGGAAACCATGCAGCCGAGCGATTCCGCTCTCATCTCGCTCTACATTGCCGGCAATGAAGAGGCCTTCGCGCAATTGCTCGGACGGCACAAAGACCGTGTCTTTACGACTATCATGCTGATCGTGCGCGACGAGGACGTGGCGGAAGATTTGTTGCAGGATACCTTCATCAAGGCTATTCACACCATGAAAAGCGGCCGTTACAACGAGGAAGGTAAATTCTCGTCCTGGATCTGCCGGATTGCTCACAACCTGTCCATCGATTTTTTCCGCCGCGAAAAGCGCAGCCCCCTGCTTAACCTCGATACGTCGGGCCATACGTTCAACTCTCTTTCGCACGCGGAAGAAGATGTGGAGATGATTCTCACGCGTGAGGAAACCCACGCCCGGCTTCGGGAGTTAATACAGGATCTGCCCGCGGCTCAAAAGGAAGTTCTCGTGATGCGCCACTACGGCGACATGAGTTTCCAGGAGATTGCCGATGCAACGGGGGTGAGCATCAACACGGCGTTAGGGCGTATGCGCTATGCGCTGATCAACCTGCGGAAAAAAATGGCCGCACAACCCGTTTTCTATGATCAAAACCTTTACCCACGAGAAGCTGCTCCGGTACGTATACAACGAATTGCCGGCTGATGAGCAGTATGAAGTAGAACTCGCGCTGCAACACGATGCCGAGCTAGCTACTATCTGTGCCGACTTGCTACTGGCCCAGCGCACCCTCGATACGGTGCGTTATAAATCCAGTCAGCGCAGCACCGATGCCATCTTGCAATACTCTCGCACCTTCCTGCGCTCCGCGTAGCAGGCAACAGAGCGGTGGAGTAAACGAGTGAAATTCTTGAAGCGGGATGCTACGAAGACCTACCAACTGGTACCTTCGTAGCATCCCGCTTTTGTGTTTTCGTCTAGCCAATGAGACACACAGGATGTTGTCTTGACTAATTCCTTCGCTACCTCCCATGCGCAAGTCTGAGCGTTTTCGTCTGTTTCTAGAATACTTCACCACGCACTTTCCACAGCCAGAAACCGAACTACACTACAGTAATCCCTACGAGCTAATTGTGGCAGTGGTGCTCAGCGCCCAGTGCACCGACAAGCGCGTGAATCAGATTATGCCCGCGCTGGTGCAGCAGTTTCCCACGCCCGCTCATTTAGCGGCGGCCTCCGCCGAGGACATATTTCCTTTTATCCGCAGCGTTTCTTATCCCAACAACAAAGCCAAGCACCTCGCCGGCTTGGGCCGAATGCTGACGAATGAGTTTGGTGGCGAAATCCCCAGCAGCATAGAAGAGTTACAGCGCCTGCCAGGGGTGGGTCGCAAAACGGCCAATGTGGTGGTATCTGTGATTTACAACCAACCCGCCATGGCCGTCGATACCCACGTGTTTCGAGTTTCGCGCCGCTTGGGTCTGGTGCCGCATACTGCTACTACGCCATTGGCGGTGGAGAAAGAGCTAGTGCGGCATATACCCGAAGAAGTAATTCCCAAAGCGCACCACTGGCTCATTCTACATGGCCGGTACATCTGTGTAGCGCGCCAACCTAAATGCTCCATCTGCCCGCTATCTAGCTGGTGTAAATACTACACCGATGTAGTTACTAAAGAGCAAAAACTCTTCGCCCAAAGCAACTTAAAGCCCGTCCCGCCGAAGAAATAGGGAGAGACTAGTACAACTTAGTATAAAAGTAGCCTACCCGAGCACAAAGCAACTCTGCTAGTGGGCTGCTTGCTCCAGAATTTGCTGCGCCGTAACGGCTAACTGCTGACGGTCGAAAAGAGCGTCAGCCACTTGGCGCCCAGCTGCTCCCGCTGCTTGTAGTAGCGCGGGCTGCTCTAGCAATGAGGCTAGCTGCTGGGCCAAGGCTGATGCATCGCCAGCAGGTGAGTACCAGCCACAGCCGTGGGTTTCCACCAAGTCCCGCGTCCAACCGTTGTTGGTTACAATCACGGGCGTACCTACGGCCAAGCTGTCGTAAAACTTAGCAGGCGAGTTGGTATCCAGCACCGGCAGGTCAAGAAACGATACCACCGACACCTCCGCCAGCCGGAACCACGCAAAAATGGCGTGGCGTGGCTGCGGCGGCACCAACCGGATAGCCGAGCATCGGGCGGCGGCCTCCCGTACCCGCGGCTCATCAAAACCGAGCCCTAAAAACAGCCACGTTACATCTGGGCATTGAGCTGCCAATTGCTCCGCGGCGGCCAAAAGCGTCGGAATATCATTAGCACGGCCGAGTGTACCCGCGTATAAAATCACCCGGCGTCCCTCCAAGCCTTGCTCGCGGCGTAAAGCAGCCACGGTCGTTTCGGTGGCCCGCGCTGCTAGGTCAAGGTCGGTACCGTTGAGAACAGTCGTAATCTTTGATGTGGCTAGCTGATTGGTAAGAAATGGTACTCCGGATACGGCTTCCACGTAGCGTGTCATGTCTGGAGAGAGAGTCATGATGTGTCGGGCACCGTGGTAAAGATTCTTTTCGAGGGCAAATAGGCGACGTTGCGCCCAACGGTTCGGAATGGCACCCATGGCAATGGGAAATGAGGGCCACAAATCCTGCACCTCAAACACCCACGGCACCCGGCGCCAGCGGGCTACCTGCGCCGCTGCCCAGGCCGCCGTCAGCGGCGTACTGATACCCCATATAACGTCTGGCTTATCGATGCGCAACCCTTCTCGCACAGCGTAAGCGGCATATTGCCCGAAAGCCAAGCCACGCCGCATTACCCCCATTTTGTTTTCATACTGCACCTCGGCGGCCCGCATTTCCACGCCTTCCGGCAGCCAAGGAAACTCCTGCGTCAGGCGTTGCCGCTCCCAGGTGCGCGTGGTAATAAGCGTGACGCGGTGCGTGTGCGCCAAGTATTTCAGCAACGAATAGTGCCGGCTTGTAGCCGGACAATCCGGATTCGTATGATATTGGCTGAAAACGGCAATATGCACCTCGTGAGAATTAGGAATTAAGAATTAAGAATTAAGAATTGGTCTGTACCCATCCCAAAGGGCGTAGCCGATTCTAATTCAGAGTTCCTAATTCTACATTCAGAATCAATTAACGCTCTGCTTTGCGAGGGCGCGGACGGTAGCGCGACTCGTCCAAGATGTGCTGCGGGTTTTTGTCGGCCATGAGCTGAGCTAGCGTCACATTGGGATGTTCGGCCATATACTTGCGTACTATCTGCCAGCCCACCCACGCCCCTACCCGGCCGGGGCAGGTTTCGTCGATTTCAGGAATGTTGGGCCGCTCCCCCACGTACTTCTGTACCGTGAAGGGCGCCGTAGTGTAAAGCAGCTTCTTTTCCAGGAAATGGGCCCACACCTTGCCTTCATTGAAAAGCACGCCCGCAAGCTCTTTGTCGGTATAGCCCATGAGCAGTGAATCGGGAGTGCAGGGCAGTACCCGCTCGGCAAAGTAGAGCGCCTTGCCGAACTGTATCATCTCGCCCAGCATGGTTTGGTTGGTCAATTCCTTCTTGTTGTACTTGCTGCTGATGGCCAGTGCGGCAGTGGGCAGCACGTATTCCGGCTGATAGCGGCGCAGAATATATTCTGGCACGTTGGGCCGGTACTTGGCCTTGGGCCCTACGAAAAAGTCCAGCCCCAGCACCATTAGGCTGTCATTGACAAACATGTCCTGGCTGAGCCCAGTCACGAAGGTCTTCACGGGCGGCTCCCGAAAATCCGGGAAATTGTAGCGAATATGCTGAAACATGCGCTCCAGGTTGCCTTTCAGCTTATCGGTATCCTGGAAAGTACTATCGGTTTGGCGGCCGAGCTGCTGCAAGCCGGCGTTAGTAGCTAGGCGCGTGAGGGTGGCGGCCAGCATGTCGTCGGAAGGGTACTGCCGACGCTGCAAAAACTGATCGGCAAATAAGGAGTGCTCCGCGACGAAGCGCTTGGCATCGGCCTCGGTCTTGATCTGAAAAAAAGGTTTTTCCAGCCGCTCTACCTGAACTGGCGCCGACACTTTGGCTACGGCCGGGTCTAGCTCACAAGCCGCATCCTCTCGGCCACAAGCGGCAAGCAACGTAACACAGCAACCAAGCACAACGGCTAGAACGGAACGCATATAGGCAGGGAAGTGAAACTCGCTTCTATCTTTGAGCGAACTTTGGGCGAAATTAGCCAAAACCAAACGCCCCACGATTCTACATCGTATCTAAAGCTCAGCTTAGTCGGTCTTTCCTATGAAAAAATTGATTCTTGCCGCTCTTCTGACTGGAGCTACTGCCTCCACGGCCTCCGCTCAGGTGGAAATAGGTCTGAAACTCTCACCTTCCATTACTAGTCTGCGTGCCGAGTCGCCCAGTTCTTTGGGCTTCAACAGTGAAAGCAGCAAACTCACTATCGGTGGAGGCCTCGTAGTCGACTACTTTTTTGGGCAGAACTATGCCTTCAGCACCGGCCTGCAATTGGTTGGCAAAGGAGGCACCATCAGCTACTACGAATCTGGGTTAAGCCGCCGAGAAGAGCAAAAAATCGGCTTGCAGTATTTGGAAGTGCCCGTCACAGTCAAGCTTTTCACCAACGACATCACCACCGATACCAAGCTTTATTTCCAGTTGGGCGGTACTCTTGGCGGCGTCATAGCCGGCAAAGTTGATGGCAAAAAAAACAATTATTTCGATCCAGCCACTGGCCAGGAATCCAAAGCCACCGACCATTTCATCATCCCCGATGTCGCCGCCTTGCTTGGTTTTGGCGCGGAGTACCAAGTGGGCCAAAACACGAAAGTATTTGCTGGCCTCAGCTACCACCGTGGGCTACTGAACATCGAGAAATACTTTGACAAGGAGCGCGGCTTCTCCGATGTTACGCTCAAAAACAGCGAAGTAGCATTGGACTTAGGTCTCAAGTTTTAAGTCGTCTATCAGCTGAAAAAGCCCGCCCTGCGTACAGCAGAGCGGGCTTTTCTTCTTTCAGGAAGAGTCGTCGCAGACAACTAATCTATGATTTCCACTTCGCGGTCTTGCAGGCGAGCCATGGCTACGGCTGCTGAGTGCAGCTCTATCTCCTCGCCTTGTTCGTCCTCGATGCGGTAGTCGGTCAGGCCCAAGCTGGTGTCCTTGGTTACCTTGATCCACTTGTAATACTTCAGATACCACTTCATCTGCCGGCTTACGAGGCCTTTGGTGTAGTAGGCATGCAGGAAAGGATGCACGTGCAGTGTGATGCCCGACTGGTTTTGCGTCACCAGCAAGTCTTCGATGCTGTTGTCGATTTCGTCGGTTACCTGGATGGAAGCCGAGATTTTGCCTGTACCACCACACGTAGGGCACACCTCGCCAGTCACGATTTTCTCGGCCGGCCGCACGCGCTGCCGCGTAATTTGCAGCAACCCAAACTTGGTAATGGGCAGAATGGTGTAGCGCGCCTTGTCGTGTTTCATAATTTGATACACAGCGTCCTCCACCTTCTTGCGGCTCTCCGCCGACTTCATGTCAATGAAGTCGACGACGATAATGCCGCCCATGTCGCGCAACCGAAGCTGACGGGCCACTTCCTTTGCAGCAAGCATGTTTACCATGAGTGCCGTGGCTTCCTGGTCACTTTCCTGATTGCTCTTGTTGCCGGAGTTCACGTCGATGACGTGCAATGCTTCGGTGTGCTCGATTACCAGGTAGCCACCACCGGGTACCGTTACGGTCTTGCCAAACAGCGTTTTCAGCTGCTTCTCAATCCCAAGGTGCTCAAACACCTTCACTTTGCCGGTGTAGTGCTTGAGCAGACCTAGCTTGTCGGGCGCAATCTGCTCCAGATAGCCTTTGATTTCCTCGTAGCGCGCCGTTGTATCTACCGTAATGGCATCAAACGACTCGTTCAGCATATCGCGCAGCATGGAACTCGTGCGGCCCAGCTCTCCCAGCACTTTGTCGCGCTCCTTGGCGGTGCGCAATGCTTGGAAGAGCTGCTCCCATTTGCCTACCATGCTTTGCATGTCCCGGTCCAGTTCCGCCACCTCACGGCCCTCGGCCACGGTGCGAATAATGACCCCGAAGTTGTCGGGCTTGATGGAGGCAATGAGGCGTTTCAGCCGCTCCCGCTCCGCCTTGCTCACGATTTTCTTCGACACGCTGATCGTGTTCGAGAAAGGCACCAGCACCAAGTAGCGCCCCGCCATCGAAATGTCGGTGGACAGACGTGGGCCTTTGGTGGAAATCGGCTCCTTGATGATCTGAACCAGGATCTGCTGACCCTTTTTCAGAATATCGGCGGCTTTGCCCACTTTATCCAGCGGCTTTTCCAAGCCGAAGCTTTTAAGCGCCGCCACCGTAGTTTTCTGCGACTGTACGCCCCGCACCCACTTGCTGAGCGAGGGATATTGCTCGCCCAGGTCGCCGTAGTGCAGAAACGCATCTTTTTCGTACCCGATGTCGATGAACGCGGCGTTCAGACCGGGCATAACTTTCTTGACCGTGCCCAGGAAGATGTCGCCCACCGAATAATTGGTGTCGTTGCGGTCGAAATGATATTCGATGAGCCGCTTGTCCTGTAGCAGGGCAATCCGTTCTCCTTCCTGAGTAGAATTAATGATTAATTCGTTACTCAATGGATTGGGTTGTTAGGTAGTCCCGGTAGCGGCACGCACGCTCCCGAAACCGGCAAAGGGAAGCCGGTACGCACGGTACCGGCTTCCCTTGCAAACCTCGGGGAAAGCGAACTAGTAGCCACTCTCGGGGATACAAGATGAGAGATAGACGGGTGTCTTGCCCTATAGGCAGCACCCCGCCAGCAAACCCCGAAAGGGCTTACTTCTTCTTGTGACGGTTTTTGCGCAGGCGCTTCTTCCGCTTGTGAGTGGCAATCTTATGACGCTTTCTTTTTTTACCGCAGGGCATGAGTGATGTGAGTTAGATGGTTGAATGATTTTTTTAATGGCTACATGGCTTAATGGTTAAATGGTTGGTCGTTCTAAATGCATCAGAACGGTTAGCCATTCAATAATTAAACTATGTAGCCATTCAATTAAGTTTTTGCAGTTGCTCATCAACAGACGCTGTCAGGCCAGGGTCGGTGCTGAGGCTTTTCGCTTTCTCAAACGCTTTGCGGGCATCTTCTTTGGCACCCGTCTGGGCCAAAGCGACACCAAGATAAAACTGGCCGTTCACGTTTTCCGGATTCACTTTTGTTAGCTCCCGGAAACGCTCCACGGCCTTTTCGTACTGGTTGCTTTGCATGGAGAGCAAGCCTAGGTTGTAGATGGCCTGCTCGTTGCGCGGGTCCGCCGCCAGTACTTCGCGCAGCAGCACTACGCCTTGCACAGGGTTGTCGCTGGCCATGAAAGCCATGCCCAAATTGGTTTTGGCTTCCAGGTTTTCGGGATTGTTCTTCAATACTTTCCCGTACAACTCCTGGCATTTGGCGGCTAGCAGTTGCTGCCGTTCTTGCGTCGCCGCGAAGGTAAACGCTTCGAAATACGCATCAGCAGCGCGTTTCCAGGCTTGCTCGCCCGGCCGGGCTTGCGCCATTTGCTCCAGGTAGTAACCGGCGCTGTCGAACTTTTCGACGGCTCTGTACTTGCCGGCCAGGTCCGAAGCCAGCCGGAGCTTAGCCACCGGGTCCTTTTCGGCAGTGTACTTCCCTAACAGCACATCGATTTCTTGGCGTTGTGCCGGGGCTATCGTCATGTGCGGCTGCTCCGGTGTGGCACCTGGCTCGTGGCTGCCCGCCGGATGGCCGTGCTCGTCTAGCTCCGCGGTAGAAGGCGCCGCAGCACCGTTGTCGCGATTAGCTGTGCGGGCCGCTGTTTGCGTAAGGTCGCCTTTACCTTCTTTGGGCTTAACAATCACCTTCGGCAGCAAAAACAAGCCCGCTACCAAAGCCAAAGCAACGGCAAGCAGAATGAGTTGATGCGATTTGGTGCGTGTAGCCATCGGAAAAAAGCAGGCCGCCGGGCTTCCAAGAGCAGGATACCCAGCGGCGCAGCCAGCAGTGCGTTATAACCAGGCCAGCAGCTTACGCGTTGGTCAGTTCTTTGATTTTCTTGCTGTTCTTGATCTTGCCGATGAAGGTCTTCGACGGCTTGAAGCTCGGGATGAAATGCTCGTCGATGATGATCGACGTGTTTTTCGAGATGTTCCGGGCCACTTTCTTCGCGCGCTTTTTGTTTACGAAGCTACCGAAGCCGCGCACGTAGATGTTGTTGCCTTCGGCCATCGAATCTTTCACAACTTTGAAGAAGGCTTCGACGGTAGCCGAAACGTCTGCTTTCTCGATGCCGGTTTTGTCGGCGATTTCGGCGATTACTTCTGCTTTAGTCACGCTGGTAAGGTACTATGGGTGAAAAATGAGTGCTGGGCAAATGCTCCAATCCAGTACGTAAGCCCTTGCCCGGTAGGCTGTTCGCTTGCGAATTGGGGCCACAAAGGTAGTTTGCTTTTTCGGTTTTGCAATAGATTTAATGGCAATAGAAACTGCCTTCTTCAAACCTTACAACTAATTCTCTCTCAAACGCTTGAACCAATTCTCTCCCTCTTCGGCTCATCGCTTCTTCGCCCAGGCCCTTCTGAACTGGTATCCACGTCACCGCCGCGACCTGCCCTGGCGCCACACCCGCGACCCGTACGCTATCTGGCTGTCGGAAGTCATTTTACAGCAGACTCGCGTGAAGCAGGGCCTGCCTTATTATCAGGACTTTATTACCTCCTATCCTACTGTGCAGGACTTGGCCGCCGCGCCCGAAGACGAAGTGCTGCGGCATTGGCAGGGCCTGGGCTATTATAGCCGCGCCCGCAACATGCACCACACTGCCCAGCAGGTAGTGCGCGACTACGGCGGCCAGTTTCCGAACACGTACGCAGAATTACTCAAGCTCCGCGGCGTGGGTCAGTACACCGCTGCCGCCATTGCCTCCTTCGCCTTCGATGAGCAAGTAGCTGTGTTGGATGGCAACGTCTATCGGGTACTGGCGCGCGTGTTTGGTCTCACGCAGGATATTGCCGCTCCTTCTAGTCGCAAAGTTTTCCAGCAGCTTGCCGATACCCTGATTCCGGCCGAGACGCCAGCTGATTTCAACCAGGCTATCATGGAGTTTGGAGCCATTCAGTGCACGCCTCTGAAGCCAGACTGCCTCTTTTGCCCGCTGCAAAGCCAGTGCTATGCTTTCCAACACGGCATGGTGAGCGAGCTGCCAGTGAAGAGCAAGGCCAAAGCTTCCCGCACGCGCTATTTCCACTACTTGGTACTGCGCCACGCCGACACGGTATACATGCGTAAGCGCGGCCCCAAGGATATTTGGCACGGCCTCTACGATTTCTACTTGCAGGAAACGGAATCGGCTAGTCTACCCGCGGTAGAGCTACTTGATGCCGTGGAGGCGCTGGATGGCCGAATAGACACGAGCCGCGCCGCAGAACCGGTACACGCGTTGCGCCATGTACTGAGCCACCAAAAGGTAGAAGCTCTTTTTCATCCGGTTTGGCTGGAAGCACCGCTACCAACTAAAGCGCTGCAAACATCGGGCTTGGCCGCTTTCGCGAGTAATCAAGCCGAGGAGCTACCCAAACCCGTTATGATTGCTAATTATCTTAACAATCTATGGAAATAAAGACTAAAATATTTGGAAACCTCTCGGCTTATGAATATCTTTAAAGCAAGATACAGGTGAGTGTTTCACCTAGCAGCCACACTTTACTACATACGCAATGGCAGGCATCAACAAAGTAATTTTAGTCGGTAATCTGGGTAAGGACCCGGAAGTGCGCCACCTCGAAGGCGGCACCAGCGTAGCAAACTTTACGCTGGCTACCAATGAGTACTACCGCGACAAACAAGGTACCCGCGTGGAGCGAACCGAATGGCACAACATAGCCGCGTGGCGGGGCTTGGCTGAAATGGCCGAGAAATACCTAAAGAAAGGTCAGCAGGTGTACATCGAAGGCAAGATCCGGACCCGGCAATACCAGGACAAGGAAAACCAGACTCGCTACATCACCGAAATCATAGCCGATGAGATTACCATGCTCGGCGGCCGGCCCCAGGGCACTGAGGGACAAACTGCTCAAAACGGGGCGTCGGTAGTAGCAGAAGCGCCGCAAACGTTCCGGCAGGAACCGGAGCTTGACCAGCTGCCTTTCTAAGCAGCCATTTCCTTTGAAGAGCCTCGGCACGTTGCCGGGGCTTTTTTCGTTGTGCTACTCTCCGCTCGTCGCGCTTTTACCTGCTGCTTCGCGCGGGTTTCGCGTTACCTTTGAATCGTACCTCTGCATTGCTGCCAATGCCTGCCCCCCGAATTCTTCTCGCCACCTTGGCCCTAGGTCTGCTGGCTACTGCCTGCACTTCTTCCGGCTCCGAAGGCGACTACACGCCTAAACCGAAAGGCTACAACCGCATCGATTTGCCGCCGCACGCCTACCAGCAGCTGGCGCCGGGCCATCCGTACACGTTTCAGTATTCGCGCTACGCCAAGGTGCTGCGCGACTCGTCTTACCTGGCTCAGCCGCACTGGATCAACATCTTCTACCCGAAGCTGCAAGCCAACGTGCAGATAACGTACGCCAACATCAAAGGCAAGCCGCAGCTCTACACCCGTATGCTGGAAGATGCGCGCAAGCTCACCAGCAAGCACGAAGTAAAAGCTACCGGTATTGATGAGAAAATCATAAAAACACCCAACGGCATGCGCGTAGCCGTGTTTGAGCTGCAAGGCGAAGTGCCCAGCCAGTTTCAGTTTTTCACCACCGACAGCACCCAACACTTTTTCCGCGGCGCCCTTTACTTTCGTACCGCCACCGCCAACGACTCCCTGGCACCGGTAATCGACTACGTGAAAAAGGATATTGTGCAGCTACTGAACACGCTGAAATACCGGTAGTCATTTGACATTTATCAATCAACAGCTAACCAATCGGCTCCACACCCAAAACCTGGCTTTTCGAGTTGAAAAAGCCTTTTTGGTTGCCAGTGAAGTGTTAATTGATAAATGTTAACTGTTAATTGAAATGAGTTTCTTTCAGACCAAGATAGAGTACTTGCGGGGCGTGGGGCTGCAACGGGCGCAGCTGCTGCAAAAAGAACTGAACCTGTTCACGTACGGCGACCTTATTCAGCGCTACCCCTTCCGCTACCTCGACCGCACGCAGTTTTATAACATCTGTGACTTACACGACGACCTGCCGTACGTGCAGGTAAAGGGCATTTTGCGCAACCGCGAAGTGGTGGGCGAAGGCCCCAAAAAGCGCATGGTAGCCAAAGTAGCCGACGCTAGCGGCGAATTGGAGCTGGTGTGGTTTAAGGGGGTGAATTACCTGGAGAAAATCATCAAGAACCACCAGGAGTACATCGTCTTTGGCAAGCCCACGATGTTCAATAGCCGGCCCCAAATGGCCCACCCAGAGCTGGAAGAAGTGACGGAGCAGAAGCCGGGACAGAGCTACTTGCAGCCGGTTTACAACACGTCCGAGAAGCTCAAAAACTACCACCGCGTCGATAGCAAAGCCATTGCGCGCATGGTGGCCGACCTGCTGAAGATTGCGCTGCCCCATGTACACGAAACGCTGTCGGAGGATCTGATACGGCAGTACGGGCTGATGGATAAGGCTACGGCCTTGCAGCAAATTCACTTCCCGCAAAGCACCGAGCAACTCCAAACCGCACGGTTCCGGCTCAAGTTTGAAGAGTTGTTTTACGTGCAGCTCAAGCTGTTGCGCCAGCGCGACCAGCGCAAGGTGGAGCTGGCCGGCCAAATATTTCGAGAGGTGCCCACGCTGGTGCATTTCTACAAAAACGTAATGCCTTTCGACCTCACTGGGGCTCAAAAGCGCGTCATTCACGACATCTACAAGGATTTCTGCTCCGGCAAGCAAATGAACCGCCTATTGCAGGGCGACGTAGGTTCGGGCAAAACCATCGTGGCATTTATTAGCATGCTGATGGCCGCCGACAACGGTGCGCAAAGCTGTCTGATGGCTCCTACTGAAATCTTGGCCGATCAGCACTACGTGGGCTTGAAGCAGTTTGCCGATCTGCTCGGCCTCAACATTGGGAAGCTGACGGGCAGCACCCGCACGGCCGAGCGGCGCGTGCTGCATGAGCAACTGCGCTCCGGCGAAATGCACATGCTGGTGGGCACCCACGCGCTGCTCGAAGACGTGGTGCAGTTTCGCAACCTGGGCCTCACCATCATGGACGAGCAGCACCGCTTCGGGGTGGCGCAACGCTCCAAGCTCTGGCAGAAAAACCCGCACGTAATCCCACACGTGCTCGTGATGACGGCCACGCCCATTCCGCGCACGCTGGCCATGACGCTCTACGGCGACCTGGATGTGTCGGTAATTGACGAACTGCCCGCCGGCCGCAAGCCCATTGTGACCGTACACCGCTACGACGCCAACCGCTTGAAGGTATTCCAGTTCCTGCGCGACCAAATCAATCTGGGCCGGCAAGTTTACATCGTGTATCCGCTCATCGAGGAGAGCGAGGCCATGGCCGACTATAAAGACCTCATGGACGGCTACGAAAGCATTGCGCGGGCTTTCCCGGAGTTTCAGATCAGCATCGTGCATGGCCGCATGACGGCGGGTGAGAAGGACGCCGAGATGCAACGCTTCGTAGAGCGCAAAACCCAAATCATGGTGGCTACCACCGTGATTGAAGTAGGCGTGAACGTACCCAATGCCTCTGTAATGGTGATTGAAAGCACTGAGCGGTTCGGCCTTTCGCAGTTGCACCAGCTGCGCGGCCGCGTAGGCCGGGGCGCTGAGCAGAGCTACTGCATCTTGATGAGCGGCTACAAGCTGAGCAAAGACTCCCGCACCCGCATCGAAACGATGGTGCGCACCAACAACGGCTTCGAAATTGCCGACATCGACCTGAAGCTGCGCGGCCCCGGCGACTTGATGGGCACCCAGCAGAGCGGCGTACTCGACCTGCTCATTGCCGACCTCGCCAAAGATGGCCGCATCCTGACTGAAAGCCGGGCAGCCGCGCAGGCCCTGCTCAACGACGACCCAGCCTTGGCAAAACCGGAAAACCAGCCTATTCGCCGGCACATCGAAAGCCTACCCGCTACCGCAGTGAACTGGAGCCGGATTAGCTAAGCAGCTTGCCAGACTGAGAACAAGCGGGGCATAAAAAAAGCGACTTATGAAAGTCGCTTACTCTAAGCTATTGAAAGCTCGTGGCCGAAGTGGCAGCAGGCGCTGTAGCACGCCACCTGTCAGATTGTTCTACCTCAGCAGTCGGCTTAACTGTCATCTGTTGTAACAAGGATACGGTTTGCACTGGAGCTTGCTCAACAACCTGAACTGCCTTCGCCATATCCGACAAAGCAGTGGGTTCCTTGGTCATTTTTCCAATGATGATGAGAGCGAAAAGAAGAACGAAGCGAAGTAAAGATTTCATGATGAGGAAGGTGGTTGCCCTGACTTAGGAAGGCACGGCGACGCAAAGTTAGAGCCAATTTTTCTAAGGACCTATATTGATGAGATTTTAGAACGAAATCCTTTGTATCACGCGGCAAACAAGGATTCGATGGCGTCAGTATTGTATTAGTCTAATACCAGCTGAAACATCTATCGTTCCTTTTCTACCACTTATCTTACTCTCTCAAGTCGGCCGCTAAGTAAACGGGCGTCTGCATTAAAAGTGTACTTCTTTACGTTATGGAAGCGTGAATAAATCGTTACCCGAACCGCCGTGGCGTCGCAGGTAGCGGGGCATGTACGGTAAGCAATTGGAGTTGGATACCTTTGACTGCCAGATTTTTTTGAATTTTGTTTGGTCTTCCACCTAATCTGCTTTCTCTGTGCGTTTTAAATACATGATGGCCGTAGGCTTATTTGCGTCTGGCCTTCTGATAAGTCCGCATTCGGCGTCGGCTCAAAAAGTAAAGTCGGCTCCGTTCAGCTACCTACCCGAAAAGTCCGATGACCGGTACAACCAGCGGGTGCTTCGCAAAACGCTGCCCTTAGCAGGTGGCGGGTTTGTTATTCTAGCGCACAAGTCGGCCACAGAGTATGCCGTGGAGCGCTACGATGCGGAGCTGAAACGGCAATGGACCGCCGCTTTGCCGCTAACTGCCGAGCAGGCTATTGATGGCTTCACTAGCAGCAACGGCCAGGCACTGGTGGCTATTTATCAAAAGAACGGCGCTACGCAAACGCTGTCGGTCCAGGCCATCGACCTAAGCAACGGCCAAAAGGCGCCTCTGAAGAAGCTAGTTGAAACAGGCACCCGTGACCGGCGCCCCGGCGTGGCTTTTTCGCCTGATGGTAGTAAGCTGGTGGCGTGGCGCTACGTCACGCGCAACGAGCAGATCAAGGCCATCAGCTCCAGCATGTTCGATGAGAAGCTCACCAAGCTCAAAGACCGCAACTACGACTTCAGCGACCAAGGCGCTTTCTTTTCCACCACCGTGCACATCGGCAACGACGGCACGCAATACGTAACGCTGGTGAGCGACGAAATGAAAAAGCTCACCGTACGCCGCTACCGCAACGACAACGCCGACATCAAGGTGATGTCGGTGGCTGTGGGCGGGGTGTTTGGAGGCAAGCTGGTGAACGTGTTTGACTCGCGCTTCAGCCTACAGCCCGACAATGCTCTTTATGCCGCCGTCATTTGCAATGAGCGGGAGAGCGGCCTGTATCAGAGCCTGAAGGTGGTAAAGTTCGATTTCTCCGGCGAGGGTGAAATGAAATTTGCGCCGGAGTTCAAGTTCACGCCGGAATATCTGGCTGAGGTAAATAAAGCTAGCGCCACTGCTGCTAAACGTCTTGAGGATGTGTATCTCACTGACCTGCTCATTTCTGAAGAGAAGCAATTGGTGGTGGTAGCGGAGAAGAAGTACGAGGAAGGCGGTGACGATTCGCCGGGCCACACCCGCGAACTACACTTGTTCGGCTACAACGAGTTTCAGTCGCCCTCCTGGCACAGCATCATTGCCAAAGACCAAGTAGCCCCAGCAACTGAAGGCTTCAGCAGCATCGGCTACCGGGCCGCCGTGTTCGGGCAGGACATTCAGTTCGTGACGTGGGAAAAGATTAAGGGAAAATCGGACTTGTACCTGCGCCGCGTGAATGCGCAGTCGGGTGTGGTGCAGGAGCCTAAGGGCCTTGGTCTAAATGTCGCGGCCGACCAAAACCCGTCTTACGTGAAAGATTTTACTTCCTGGCTCGACGCCAAAACCCTCGTTGGCGTGAGCCGGCCGAGCAAGAAGTCAGCGGCTCTGATGCTAAATAAGATTGTAGTCAAGTAGGATCACGGATTAGCGCGGATTTAAGCGGATTTCACGGATTTTGTGGATGGCTGTAATGCAAAGAAGCTGCTCCTGCGTTGGGAACAGCCTCTTTTTGTTTGCTGACTGATACTATTGCGCAGCTTACCAGCTTACGGAAAGATACCGAGGGATTGGTAGCTCACGCCTATTTTTTCGATGGCGCTGTAGAAGGCGGCGGTGCGCAGATCCGTGATGCCTTCTACCTCGTTCATCACCTTCCGAATGGAGTGGTAGGCGGTAATCATGGTGTCTTCCAGCCCAGAGCGCACCAAGTCAATTTCGTCGGCGCCGTGCACTATCAACTCCCGTTCCTGGGGCGTGATGGTTTTGCCGGTGGTTCGTTCGATGGTGGCCACCAGGCGTTTCATGGCCGATTCTTCTGCCCGCTTGCCCATGCGGCCAAACCGCACGTTGGAGAGGTTCTTCAGCCACTCGAAGTACGACACCGTGACGCCGCCGGCATTCAGATAGAGGTCGGGCAGAATCACGGCGCCGCGCTCCAGCAGGATTTTCTCGGCGGCCTTCGTGGTAGGTCCGTTGGCGCCTTCCGCAATGATTTTCGCCTTGATGTTGGCGGCATTACCCTCGTGAATCTGATTTTCCAGGGCTGCCGGTATCAGCACGTCGCAGTCGTATTCCAGCAGGTCCAGCGACTCTGGCACGTCCTGCGCGCCCGCGAAGCCCAAGATGGAGCCCGTTTCCTGGCGATGCTTAAATACAGCCTCCACATCCAGGCCCGCCGCGTTGAAGATGCCCCCTTCCCGCTCGGCAATACCTGTAATGAGGGCTCCTTCTACCTGGCAGAAATGCGCCGCGTAGTAGCCCACATTGCCCAGGCCCTGCACGATGATGCGCTTACCCGCAATGCCCGTGCTCAGCCCCATTCTATTCAGCATAGACTCATCCAGCAGCAGCTCCCGCAATCCGAAGAAGACGCCCAGGCCCGTGGCTTCGGTGCGCCCCCGGATGCCGCCCTGCCCCACTGGTTTGCCCGTCACGCAGCCCAGGGCGCTGGTATCGCCGTATTTGAAGGTGAGGTAGGTGTCCGCAATCCAGGCCATTTCGCGGCTGCCCGTGCCGTAGTCGGGGGCCGGTACGTCCATGCCGGGACCAATCAGGTTTTTCTTGATCAGCTCACTGGCGTAGCGGCGCGTTACGCGCTCCAGCGTCTGCACGGAGCTGGTGCGCGGGTTGATTTTCACACCACCCTTCGCCCCGCCAAAAGGCACATCAACCAGCGCGCACTTAAACGTCATGAGCGTAGCCAGTGCCATTACTTCCTCCTCGTCTACATACACGCTGTAGCGGATGCCGCCCTTACTGGGCAGCTTATGGTGGCTATGCTGCACCCGGATTCCCTCAAACACCTGCACGTGGCCATCTACTTCCACCGGAAAATTGACCTTATAGATGCTGTTGCAAGCCCTAATCTGGGCAATAATGCCAGGGTCGAGCTTCGAGAAGCTGGCCGCATGATCATAGAATTGCAGCACACTCTCATAAAAGTCCTTGCCCTGTACCTGTTCGTTGGCCATGTTTCGTGAGAATTTGAGGGGAAAAGTTGAAGGTAGAAGATATTGATTCCTATGCAAACGGTCACCCTACCCGAGTCGTTGCCCACAAAAGCAGAACGCCGCCCTTGTAACCAAGAGCGGCGTTCCATTCATTCAGATACAAACCTCAGTCCTAACAAAGCATACGCAGCAAAAAAGCGCCGTCCACAAAATCAGATACAAACTTCAGTCCTCACAAAGCAGAAGCGGCAAAAAAGCGCCGTCCACAAAATCCGTGAAATCCGCTAAAATCCGCGCCAATCCGTGATCTAGTAGGCGTACTCGTTGGCCTGAATCAGCACGTCGGCAATGCGGCGGCGGGCTTCTTTGGCGTTGTAGAGGTCGGCTTTGGTGAAGCGCTTCAGGCCCATAGCCAACAGGCGCTGCTCGTCGCCTTCCGTCATGGTGGCAATGGCATCTTTACCGAACTTATTCACCATATCTACGGTGTCGTAGAGGTACACGCGGGCGATGTCAATTTGCGTCGACGCGGCTTCTTCGCCTTTGATGTCGGCCTCTTTCTCCACGCGGAGCAGGGTGCTTTCGGCGGTGTATACCTTGATGGCCATGTCGGCGATGTTCATGAGGACTTCCTGCTCTTTGGCCAGGGAGTTCATATACTTCTGCACGGCCGTGCCAGCTATCATCAGAATAGCCTTCTTCAGCTTAGCAATAGTCTTCTTCTCAGCCGCGAACAAGCCGGTTTCCTCTTCCACGTTGAAATCTGGAATGGCCATCAGTTCCTGCTGTACCGCCTGCGCCGGACCCATAAGATCCAGTTCGCCTTTCAGACCCTTCTTCAGGATCATGTCCACAGCGAGCATCCGGTTAATTTCATTGGTGCCCTCGAAGATGCGGTTGATACGGGAGTCGCGGTAAGCGCGGTCCATAGGATAATCGGCCGAGAAGCCGTAACCACCGTACACCTGCACGCCTTCGTCCACTACGTAGTCCAGCACTTCGGAGCCTTCTACTTTCAGGATGGCGCACTCCACGGCAAATTCGCGGGCAGCTCCGAGCAGGGCCTCATTGTGGCTCTGGCCTTTGCCCAGCAACTCCTGCTCCATGCGGAAGATGTCCATACCCGCCCGGTAAATAGCCGATTCTACGGCGTAGATGCGGATGGCCTGCTGCGCCAGCTTGTGCTTGATAGCACCAAATTTGGCAATGGGCAGCTTGAACTGCACTCGCTCGTTGGCATACTTCACGCTCAGCGTAGAAGCCATTTTAGACGCCCCCAGGCAGGCAGCGGCCAGCTTGATACGGCCAATGTTGAGGATGTTGAAGGCAATCAGGTGACCTTTGCCAATCTCGCCCAGAACAGCCGACTTCGGCACTTTCACGTCGGAGAGGAATACCTGACGGGTCGAGGAGCCTTTGATGCCCATTTTGTGCTCCTCGTTGCCGAGGCTCAGGCCGGGCGTGCCTTTCTCTACAATGAAGCCGGTGAACTTGTCGCCATCAACTTGCGCGAACACGATGAACACATCGGCAAAGCCGCCGTTGGTAATCCACATTTTCTGGCCGTTGAGCACATAATGCTCGCCATCCTCGGTAGGAATGGCTTTGGTTTTGGCACCTAGCGCGTCGGAACCGGAGCCGGGCTCGGTGAGGCAGTAGGCGCCCATCAGGTCCCCGTTGGTGAGACCGGGCAGGTATTTATTCTTTTGCTCTTCGTTGCCGAAGTACAGGATGGGGAGCATGGCAATGCCGGTGTGCGCCGCAAAGGCTACCGGGAACGAGTGGCCGCCGCCCACACCTTCCGTCACGCGCAAAGACGTGGGGAAGTCCATGTCCAACCCACCATATTGCTCCGGAATGCTTACACCAAACAGGCCCAGTTGGCCGGCTTTCTCCATCAAGCCGCGCATAAGGCCTTCCTCGTGGTTGTCGAGGCGCTCCAGCAGTGGGTGTACTTCTTTTTCCACGAAGTCCAGCGCCGTCTGGTGCATCATGTTCTGCTCCTCCGAAAAATCGGCGGGCGTGAATACGTCCTGGGCGTCGGTTTCCTTGATGATGAACTCGCCGCCTTTAACAAGCTTGTTGGTTACTTCCATGACCGGGGTGAGATGTTGATGTGGGAGGTTAGTGGTGAAGTCGAAAGAAGCGGCAAGATGTTCGGCTTGCCGAGTACTTTGAGGAAAAAATACGCTGGTGTTCAGCGTAGCGAAATATACGAAAATATGTTATGCTTGCCGACTACTTAACGAAAAGAAAACCCCGTTTGGTTCGGGGCTTTCTTTTCGGAAGTCTTTAACTGCTACGCAGCTACGGAAAGAGTCAAGGCTTCTGTTGTCGGGTCTGGAATTGGCAAGCCTTCCAGTTGCATACCTTGCACATGAAAGGCAATGCCTTCGCGAATCTGCTGTTCCGTTTCCGATCTAGTATCCCCAAAAGCTACGCAACCTGGCAAGTCAGGAACGTAAGCAGAAAAACCTGAGCCGGTTTTTTCAATGATGACAAGGTACTTTTTCATATTATTTCAAGCCGGCTTGCTTTAGTACGCTGTTCAAGGTACCAACTGGTACGTCGTCTGAAGGTTTGTGACCAGAAATCGTTACAAGCCCCACTTTATGGGGATGCTTGTACTGTTGGTGGCTGCCCGATTGGCGAACCAATATCCAGCCATCAGCTTCGATTATCGCCTTCAGCTCTTTGACCTTCATAAAGCGAATAAAGTATGAGCATTCTTGAGCATATACACTGTGCTCAAGAATAGTTACTTCAGCAGCTCGTAGATGCCAGCTACGCCTTGGCCACCACCGACGCAAGCGGTTACCATGCCGTACTTCTGGCCTCGCTCGCGCAGTTCGTGGAAAAGCTGAATGCTAAGTTTAGCGCCGGAGCAACCGAGCGGATGGCCCAACGCAATAGCGCCACCGTTCACATTCAGTTTGTTTTCATCGATGCCTAGCTCGCGCACTACAGCAATGGACTGCGAAGCAAAGGCTTCGTTCAACTCAATCAGGTCGATGTCGTCGAGCTTCATGCCAGCTTGCTTTAGTGCTTTCGGAATGGCTTTGATGGGTCCCATGCCCATGATGCGCGGATCCACGCCTTCGGTGGCGTAGGTGATCATGCGCGCAATGGGTTCCAGGTTCAATTCCTTCACCATCCGCTCCGACATAACAAGCACAAAGGCGGCGCCATCAGAAGTCTGCGAGGAATTGCCGGCCGTTACCGAACCGTTGGCGGCAAATACTGGCTTCAGCTTCGCCAAAGCTTCTATCGACGTATCGGCACGCGGGCCTTCGTCGGTATCCACTACGTAAGAGCGGCTTTTTTTCTTGCCTGTAGCTTGGTCGAGGTAGGTTTCTTCTACCGTGACGGGTACGATCTGCTGCTTGAACTTGCCTTCCTGAATGGCTTTGATGGCCTTTTGGTGCGAGTTGTAAGCAAACTGGTCCTGGTCTTCGCGCGAGATTTTATAGTCCTGCGCTACGGCTTCGGCCGTCAGGCCCATGCCGAGGTAGTAGTCGGGGTGCTGCTGGGCCAGCTTGTAGTTGGGCACCGTTTTCCATCCCACGGTGGGCACCATGCTCATGCTTTCGGTGCCCCCCGCCACAATACAGTCGGCCATACCGGCCGTGATTTTGCTGGCGGCCATGGCAATGGTTTCCACGCCGGAACCGCAATAGCGGTTCACGATGAGGCCCGACACGTTCATAGGCAGAGCCAGCAACGAAATCAGGCGGCCCATTTGCAGGCCTTGCTCGGCTTCTGGTACCGCGTTGCCCACCATCACATCGTCGATGCGGGAGGGGTCGAGAGCAGGAACGGAAGCTACTAGGTGCTTAATGACGTCGGCGGCGAGGTCATCGGGGCGGGTGAAGCGGAAACCGCCCCGGGTGGCTTTGCCCACGGCCGTACGGTAACCAGCTACGATATATGCGTTCATTTTGATTAGATGTTAGAGGTGAGAACTTAGAGCTTAGACTCGTGCAACTAGTTCTCGGGGTGAAGACTTCTTTGAAAGCCGTAGAGCATCTTTTGCAGTTCTGCTAATTCAGCCGTCACTGTTTGCAGACATGCTTCATCGAGGTAGCCAAACTCAGCGGCTAAGAGAAACTGCGTTTCCAATTCATAGGCAGAGCCCGTGGCAATCGAAAGGAATTGACTGAAATCCTTGGCTGAACCGCGTCCGGCTCCCTCTGCGATATTAGAAGGAATAGAAACAGCGGCTCGGCGCATTTGAGATGTCAGGCCATACCGCTCATCCGCTGGAAAAGCAGCGCAACACTGATAAGTCAGCTTAGTAAGCAGCATTGCCTTTTGCCAGATTTTCAAGTCCCGAAATCGATGCCGACTTACCACTGTAGAACAATTTTCTGAGCTCTAAGCTCTCAATTCTCAGATCTAATTTCGCAGCGGCTTGCCAGTGGTCAGAATGCTTTGAATACGCTCCAGGGTTTTCCGCTCGCCGCAGAGACTGAGGAAGGCTTCGCGCTCCAGGTCCAGCAGGTACTGCTCCGATACTTCAGTGGGGCTGCTTAAGTCGCCGCCGCACATGATGTAGGCCAGCTTGTTGGCGATTTTCACGTCGTGGTCGGAGATGTATCGGCCTTCCTTCATGGCGTGTACGCCGGTCATGAACATGGCTAGCGCGCCTTTGCCGTGCACCTTGATGTTGGTTTTCTGCGTCGGCTGGGTGTAGCCATCCTCAGCTAACTCAATGGCGGCGGCTTTAGCTTGCGCCAGTACGCGGTTGCTGCTCACCACTACTTCGTCGCCACGGCGCAGGAAGCCCAGGTCGAAAGCTTCGTGCGCGGAAGTCGATACTTTGGCTGTACTCACCGTCACGAAGGCGTTGCGGAGCAGGTTGAATTCCGGCTCACCCTCCTCGTACTTCGCGGCGGTGCGTAAGGTCATTTCCTTGGTGCCACCACCACCCGGAATCAGGCCTACGCCAAATTCCACGAGGCCCATGTATGTCTCGGCGGCTGCCACTACCCGGTCGCAGTGCAGGTTCAGTTCGCAGCCGCCACCTAGAGCCATGCCGTGCGGGGCGCCCACCACCGGAATGCTGCTGTAACGCATGCGCATCATGGCCTGCTGGAACTGCGCTATCATCAGGTTCAACTCGTCGAACTCCTGATCCAGCGCGAACATGTACACGAGGCCTAGGTTGGCGCCGGCCGAGAAGTTCGGACCGTCGTTGCCCACTACGAGGCCGCGGAAGTCCTTTTCGGCTAGTTCTACCCCTTTCATCAGGCCCTGAATTACATCGGAGCCCAGCGCATTCATCTTGCTGTGGAACTCAACGTTCAGGATACCGTCGCCAAGGTCGAGCACGGAAGCACCAGCATTTTTCCAGAGCACTTTGCCTGTGGCGCGCAGGTTTTCAAGGATGATGAAGTTCTCAACACCGGGAATGGCTTTGTAAGACTTCGACTCGATGTCGTAGAACTGCTTCACGCCTTGCTCGCTCACCTTATAGAAGGTGGTGTGGCCGGCGGCCAGCATTTCCTCCACCCACGGCGCTACACTCTTGCCTTCAGCTTTACCTAGTTCCAGACCTTGCTGGGCGCCTAGCGCGTCCCAGGTTTCGAATGGCCCTAGCTCCCAGCCGAAGCCAGCCCGTAGCGCATCGTCAATCTTGAAGAGCGAATCGGTGATTTCGGGAATCCGGTTGCTCACATAGGCAAACAGGCCGGCGAAGGTTTTGCGGTAGAAGTCGGCGGCTTTGTCTTTGCCGGCGACCAGCACCTTGAAACGGTCAGCCAGCTTTTCAATCGGCTTGGTTGTTTCGAGCGTTGCAAACTTCACCTTGGCGCTAGGCTTGTATTCCAGCGTGGTCAGGTCAAGAGCTTGGATTTCAGACTTGCCACCTTCGCCGCGTACTTTCTTGTAGAAGCCCTGGCCGGTTTTGTCGCCTAGCCACTTGCTTTCGGCCATCTTCTTCATGAAGTCTGGCAATTGGAACACGTCCTTGGATTCGTCGTTGGGCAGGTTCTGGGCCAAGCCGTTGGCTACGTTGATCATCGTATCCAGTCCCACCACGTCGGAGGTGCGGAACGTGGCCGACTTGGCGTGGCCGATAACCGGACCGGTAAGCTTGTCAACTTCTTCCACCGTGAGGCCGAGCTGGCTCATCACTTGTACCACGTCCATGATGGCGAAAACGCCCACGCGGTTGGCAATGAAGGCGGGCGTGTCTTTGGCGAGTACCGTGGTTTTGCCCAGGTACAAGTCGCCGTAGTGCATCAGAAAATCAACTACCGCTTGGTCCGTGTCCGGGGTCGGAATGATTTCGAGCAGCTTGAGGTAGCGCGGCGGGTTGAAGAAGTGGGTGCCGCAGAAGTATTTCTTGAAGTCGTCGGAGCGGCCTTCCGTCATCATGTGAATCGGGATGCCGCTGGTGTTCGAGGTGATGAGCGTGCCGGGTTTGCGATACTGCTCTACGCGCTCAAACAAGCTCTTCTTGATGTCGAGGCGCTCTACTACCACCTCAATCGTCCAGTCGCAGCCGGCAATGTCCTTGAGGTTGTCGTCGAAGTTGCCGGTCTTGATGCGGGAAGCATCAGCCTTGCGGTAAAGGGGCGAAGGATTGCTGGTGATGGCCGCTTGCAACGAGCTGTTGACGATGCGGTTTTTCACTGTTGGGTTGTCGAGTTGTAACCCTTTGGCTTCCTCAGCGGGCAGCAGCTCTTTGGGAGCAATGTCAAGCAGCAGCACTTGCACCCCGATGTTGGCGAAGTGGCACGCAATGCGCGAGCCCATCACACCGGAGCCCAGGACGGCTACTTTTTTGATGGTACGGTTCATTCGGGAGGGAATGAGTGGGTGAGAAATGAAAGGAATCAGAAGAGAAAACCATCAATCAAACTACTCGTCATGCCGAGTTTACAGAAACACATTTGTCTCTGTATGTTTGAAAATCAGAAAGCAAAGCGCCCCAGCTCGATGCCTATCTAGGCTGGCGAGTTGGAGCGCAGGGGTTTGAGCTTGAAATCGTCGAAGAGGGTTTTGCCTTCAATCATGCCGGTGATCTGGCTTACGACTTTGAAGAATACGTCGAGTTGGCTTTGTGGTATCTTCTCGCGCACCTTATGGTTGAAGTGGCGCACCGTCTGCCGCGAAATTTCTTTTTTCTTGAGGCCTTCTTCCGTCAGAAAGATGCGCACGGAGCGCTTGTCCTGCGTATCGGCTTGCTTATAGATCAAGCCTCGCTCTTCCATCGAGCGTAGAATGCGGGTCAAAGAGCGGGTTTCAAGCCCGAGCAGGGGCGCAATCTTAGTGGCTGGCGTACCATTTTCCTGGTCGATATTCAACAGCACGAAACCGATGCTCGTGGTAATGTCGTGCTTGGCGGCCTGCGTATTGTACATGCGCGAAATGGCGTGCCAAGCTACTTTGATGTTATAATCGACGGTTTCTTCGGGTGTCATGAGTAAGAGGGAAGTCCGGTAAACATACGTAAATATGTTATGCTTGCATACTAAGTAGCGTAAAAAGTTCAGGCTTCTTATCGCAATTTCCACCTTTGAAGTTGACTCAATCTGATGCAACTGCCCCACTACTTCCCACTAGCGAGGCAATTGTGTAGATCCAGGGGAAGCAACAATACCAGTAGGAACAATGCAGCATACTGCATAAATGATAAGTATTATCTGAACTGTTTGGCTATTTTTAACTTTATCTCAAGCATTCCGGGTTGTCCGTTTTGTTCCATTTCATCAGAAGCGCCCCAGCTAGCAAGGCCGAAATGAACTTCCGGGGTCAACACAGCCCACTTCAACCTGAAATCCACACCTAGTGATGCCTGGATGCCATAGATATAATTACCTACGGCCTCATCTTCTCCGGTGCTGATATAGTTGAAATATGGGCCTACACCAATTAACGGTACTACAGTGCCTTCATTCTCCCGAAATAAGTATCCCATTTTAAACAATCCTTTCACCCCCAACGCGTATCCACCCTTACTTTCGCGCACTATATTGCCGCTGGACCTCGAATCAGACCTAATGCCAAAGCCTCCCGTAAACTCGCCGCCTACGTCAAAAACCAGTTTATTTTTTTGCCAAGCGGATTTCTTTTCAAGGCCCAGTGACAGGAGCGTTCCGGAAAACGTTTGATCATTATAAAAGTTTCTGCCCCGTGCATAATCATACAAATCCAAAGAGTAGGTGCCGTATCCTACGCCCAGGTTTCCATAAACACCTTTCCGTTCATTCTGTGCAAAGGTTAATGCAGGAATAAACAACAAAAAAAGAAGTGAAAGATAATGTTTCATGGACTGAGTTTTAGAGTTGTTTAACACCAAAAAACCAGGTACTCAGTAAGCGCTAATTAATAGAATTGAAGTTTGATTTAGTGGGAAATGAATAAGCCGTTATCCTGGATGTTTGCCAAAAATCTTGTTAAGGGCTTCGGTACGGTTATAGATATCTAGTTTCTCGTAAATATAGTAAACATACTGGCTAGCAGTGCTCTTGTTCCTAAAAAAACAGCCCCGCTATTTCAGTAGCGGGGCTGTTTTTTACTTACCGGTAAGCCTCCTGATGATACAGGCTCTCGATAGTATCTTGGTTGTTAGATACTATAACCTTCCGCTTAACCTTCATGGTGGGAGTCATCTCACCCGTTTCCACTGTCCAGAGCTTGGGCAGCAAGACTATCTTCTTGACTTGCTCCCACTGCGCGAAGCCGTTGTTGTACTTGTGCACGAGGTCTTCGTACATCTTCACCACCTTCTCGTTCTTCACCAATTCCTCGTTGGAACAATCGCAGTTCACTTCGTTGCGCTTGCACCAAGCTTTCAGGTCGTCGAAAGAAGGAATAACCAGAGCCGAGGGGAATTTCTGGCCGTCGCCAACTACCATGCACTGCTCCACTAGCGGCGACTCTTTAAGCTTGCCTTCAATCACCTGGGGCGCAATGTACTTGCCACCCGAGGTTTTGAACATCTCCTTTTTACGGTCCGTGATTTTGAGGAAGCGTCCATCCACGAGCTCGCCAATGTCGCCGGTGTGGAACCAGCCTTCCTCGTCAAATTCCTTGGCCGTCAGGTCGGGCTTGTTGTAGTAGCCTTTCATCACCGACTCCGACTTAGTGAGAATCTCGCCGTCAGGGGCAATTTTCACTTCCGTGTTGTCGATGATGGGGCCGACGGTGCCAATCATGTTGTTTTCTGGCTCAAAACCGCCAACGGCAATAACGGGCGAGGTTTCGGTGAGGCCGTAGCCTTCCATCACCCGAATGCCCGCAGCCCAGAACACCCGCGCCAAACGCGGCTGCAAGGCCCCACCGCCCGATACGATGCAGCGCAGATTATCACCAAGCGCCTCCCGCCATTTATTAAAGATGAGCTTGTTAGCTAGGCTGAGCTGGGTGTTGTAGAAGAAACCGTTGCTTTTTTGGTTGTCGTATTTCAGGCCTAGGTCCAGAGCCCAGAAGAACAGGTTCTTTTTTACGCCAGTCAGTTCGTGGCCTTTCGCCACGATTTTATCATACACTTTCTCCAGCAAGCGCGGCACCGTGGTAAAGATTTGCGGTTTCACCTCGCGCAGGTTGTCGGCAATGGTTTCCATGCTCTCGGCGTAGTAGATGCTCACGCCATTGATGAGATAGAGGTAGGTTACCATCCGCTCGAAGATGTGGCAGAGCGGCAGAAAGCTCAGGGCCTTGTCGTTTTTCGTGACGGGCACGAAGCGTTGGGAGTTGCGGCAATTGCTGAGGATGTTGTTGTGCGTCAGCATGACGCCTTTGGGCTGGCCGGTGGTACCCGAGGTGTAAATCAACGTGAGCAGGTCGTCGGGCTGCACGGCGGCTTTCAGTGGCTCTAGGTCGGCCGGATTGCCTTGCTTGCCTAACTCCAGCAGCTCGTTGAAGTGGCGGGCACCAGGCAGCTTATCAAACGTGAAAACATTTTGCGGCGGAATTGGCAGTCCTTGCGTAGCTTCCAGCACTTTGTCGAGCAGCTTCTGGTCGGACACGAAAATGGCTTTCACCCCGGCATCTGTGAAGATGTATCGGTAGTCCTCAACGGTGATGCTGGGGTACATGGGCACGCTGGTGGCGCCAAGCTGCGAAATACCGAAGTCGGCGAACATCCACTCCGGGCGGTTCATGGAGATGATAGCCACTTTGTCGCCGCGGCCGATGCCGAGGCTGCGCAGGCCCAAGCTCACTTGGTTGGCTTGCTCAACTACTGTATCGGTGCTGATGGGCGTGTATTGGCCATTTATTTTGGCGGCGAAGCAGTCTGGTTTGTTGTACTTCTGCTGAAGATGCGGCAGAATCTCAAACGTGCGGCGAATATCCATGTGAGAAGAGGGCACTAGGTGGGGTTGGCAAAAGAGAGGGTGTTGGCGTTTCTACAAGGGCACTATATAGAAGGCCGGAGGAAAAACGCAGGTTAAATAAGCACTTTTTTCCCTTCATTGCCTAGTTAGCAGCTTATAGAGTGCCAAATAGCACAGGCGCTTGCCTTCGTTTTCTGTAGCTTTGCGGGAGTCTGCACCGTCTGCGCCCGATGAATCTGGCCATCTTTTTTGATCCGCTCCGCGAAGAACTGTTGTCGTCCGCTACTAGCGCTACTGCCCTGGCAGCCTACGCTACTCCCTTCCTGGACGCTTTTCCAGACTGGCGTGCGGCGGATTTGGCCCTGATTGGCCTGGACGAATGGCGTGGTAGCGCCGCTGGTACGCCCGCCACCCACGGCGCCGACGAGGTGCGGCGGCGCTTCTACCAGTTACAAAAAGGGACGGGCCCTGTGCGGTTGGTGGACCTAGGAAATCTACGGCCGGGCCTTACGCTGGAAGATACCTACCAACGGCTACGCGAGATTATAGCGGCGCTGCTCGAACATGGCACCGTGCCACTGCTGCTCGGCGGCTCGCATGATCTGGACTACGGGCAGTTTCTCGCCTATGAAACGCTGGACCGCCCCGTGAGCTTCGCCACCGTGGATGCGCGGGTCGATATGGCGGAGCAGGATTCGGTAGTACCCGAGGAAAGTCACCTGCGGCGGATGCTGCTGCATGAACCTTCTTTTCTGTTCAACTTTGCTCAACTGGCGCACCAGCAGTATTTGGTGGCACCAGATGTGCTGGCGGCGCTGGAAAAACTGCATTTCGAAACGCTCCGGGTGGGGCAGATCCGGGACGATATTCGGCAGGCTGAGCCGCTACTCCGCCAGGCCGATTTTGTGAGCTTCGATGTAACGGCGCTCCGCTGGAACGATGCACCGGGCTATTATCCGGCTAATCCGTTCGGCCTCACCAACGAAGAAGCCGCGAAGCTGGCCTGGTATGCTGGGCACAACGACCAGCTCAGCTCCTTTGGCTTGTATGGCTACCGGCCCGACTACGATACGCACGGCTTAGCGGCGGCCACGCTGGCCACCATGCTGTGGTACTTTGTGGAAGGCTATTACCATCGTCGGCGCGAAACGGACTTTCAGAGCCGGCGTTTTTTGCGCTACGCCGTGGGCCTGCCCGGTACGCCCGCTAAGTTGGTGTTCTATAAATCGAAGCGCACGGAGAAGTGGTGGCTGGAGGTGGAAAGCTTGGCCAACAGCGATATAAAACGCATTGTGCCGTGCAGTTACGAAGACTACTTCCGCGCCGCGCAAGGTGATTTGCCCAACCGTTGGATATTGACTCAAGCCCTTTTGGGGTAGTTGTTGGCTTTTCGTTTTTGGTTTCTCGTTTTTGGCTCTTATGTCTGATTTGTCCTCTTTGCCAGAAACGAACAACGAGAAACCAACAACGAACAACGACCTCCCAACTTACACCAGGGCTCAGCTGGCGTTGCGCAACGGGCAGGACCGGGACGAAATCTGGGTAGCTTACCAAGGGCTGATTTACGACGTGACCCGCTCCCGCCTGTGGCGCCGTGGCAATCATTACGAGCATTGGGCTGGCCAGGACCTCACTAGAGAATTGGACAAGGACGCGCCGCACACCCCCAATGTCTTCGACAATTTTTCTGTTATCGGCCGCCTGGTGTAAGGGCGCATTGTAACCTTCCGCTGGGCAGGTGCCGTTTGGGCAGCTGTACTTTAACTCACTCAATAGCGCCTGCGACGCGCCTGTACGCAGCCTCCGACCCTTATGACCACCGAAACTCCCTCCCACTTCGACCATCTCGAAACTCTTTCCACCCACGAGTTGCTGATGGGCATCAACAGCTTGGACCAAACCGTGCCACAAGCCGTAGCCAAGGCGCTGCCGCAGATTGAGGCGCTGGTGGAGGCTACCGTAGCGCGGGTGGGCGCGGGTGGGCGGTTGTTCTATATTGGGGCGGGTACGAGTGGGCGACTCGGCATTCTTGACGCTTCCGAATGCCCGCCCACATTTGGCGTGCCGCATGGCGTAGTAGTTGGCATCATTGCCGGCGGCGATACCGCGATTCGCAAGGCGGTGGAAAACGCGGAGGATGATGCGGCGCAGGCCTGGCTGGATTTGCAGGCTTATGACATCAACGACAAAGACATTGTGGTGGGCATTGCCGCTTCTGGCCGCACTCCTTACGTGATAGGAGGCTTGGAACAAGCCCGCCGGCACGGTCTCGCTACGGGCTGCATCGTATGCAACGCTGGCTCGGCGGTGGCAGCAGCGGCGGAATTTCCGGTGGAAGTGGTAACAGGTCCAGAGTTTGTGACGGGCAGCACCCGCATGAAGGCCGGTACCGCCCAAAAGCTAGTGCTCAATATGCTTACTACGGCCACGTTCGTTCGACTAGGCCGGGTGAAAGGCAACAAGATGGTGGACATGCAGCTCTCCAATGCCAAGCTAGTAGACCGCGGCGAACGAATGCTGATGGACGAGCTAGGCATACCGCAGGAGCAGGCAGCGGAGCTATTGCACCGGCATGGTTCAGTACGCGCGGCCCTGGCAGCCAACCAATAAGCACACCTTTTTTCTCTGTGGTAGAGTGGCCTAGCTAATTTGGCTGCGTCAGGGGAAACCCGTTCGTCGGAGGCATAGTTAAGGAGGCAAGGGCCGCTCTTGGTTGGGCGGCTCTGGTTTGGCACCACGAACGCGCGTGCCATAATCTCTCCTCCATCATGCACACCATCGAGCCGCACTACGCCTGGCAGGAACAGTACTCTGCTTCCGAGGACCCTCGCTCTCCACTTTATGAAGCCGAAAATAGCCTCGACAGCTACGTCAATACCATCTATGGCTACTACATTCATCCGCAGTGGGATAGTCTGGAGTCGGATACGCTGTTCCTGAAAATCCTGTTCGTGGATTATGAGCTAGGTATCGGTATTATCGAGTTTATCGGGGAGTGGAACGACGCCATTGAAAACGACGTGATGAACCTCAAGCGCAACATCGTCGATTCGATGACGCACGAGGGAGTCCGCAAGTTTATCCTCATCGGGGAGAACGTGTTCAACTTTCACGGCTCGGATGACTGTTACTACGAGGAGTGGTTTGAGGATGTGGAAGACGGCTGGATTGCCGCCCTTAATTTCCAGGACCACGTCATCCGCGAAATGCGTCAGTATAATATTGACTCTTACGTCAATTTCGGCGGACAGCTTGATGAGATGCCGTGGCGCACGTATCCGCCGCGCAAGCTATTTGAGGTAGTAGACGGGCTACTCCAGCGACGTTTAGGCTAGTGATTTCGAACTGAGGCAGTACATAAAAAGGGCTTCTCCTTGATGGAGAAGCCCTTTTTTAGGCAGAGAAGCAAAAATACTACTTCTTCTCTTCAGCCATTTTGCCGTCAGCAGGAGCGGTAGCACCTTCGGCAGGAGCGTCCATTTTGTCGGCGGTGTTTTCCATAGCGTCAGCTTTGGCATCAGCAGCGTCGCGGGTCGAATCAGCAGATTCTTCCATAGCGTCAGCTTTGGCTTCGCCGGTAGCTTCCATAGCGTCAGCAGCACCTTCTTGAGCGTTTTCTTTCTTACTGTCGCAAGAAGCGAACGTGAACGAAGCGGCAGCCAGGGCGAGGAACAGTACTTTTTTCATGATGAGGGTTGTTGAGAGGGTGTGAAAGATTCTTATTCAGTAAACCTCAGCTGCTTTTCATTATAGATCAGCTACTAGGTTTGGGGCTTTATACCTGAAGCATAAGAAGGTAACCTGAGCCATTGAAAATATTTTTCTTCTGCTTAGTAGTTACCAAAAAGCCCGCCGCGCATATGAGCGCGGCGGGCTTTTACAGTTATTCAGCACTGGTTACTTTTTCCGGAACACAATACCAATCGGTACGCCCGTGAAGTTGAAATGCTCTCGCAACCGGTTTTCCAGGTAGCGGGTGTAGCTTTCCTTCACATACTGCGGCAGGTTGCAGAAGAAAGCAAACACGGGGTTGTGCGTGGGCAGCTGCGTAACGTACTTGATGCGCACCAGCTTGCCTTTCTGAATGGGCGGTGGGTACTTCTCAATTTCCTTCAGCATCACCTCGTTCAGCTCTGAAGTCGGGATTTTACGGCGCTTGTTTTCGTACACGTCCACAGCCGTTTCGATGGCCTTGTGCACGCGCTGCTTGTTGAGCACCGACACGAAGATGATGGGCGGATAACTGATGGGCGCAATCTTCTCCCGGATTTTGTCCTCGAACTCCTTGGCCGTGTTGGTTTGCTTGTCTTCGATGAGGTCCCACTTATTGACCAAAATTATAATGCCCTTGCGGTTTTTATCGGCCAGCCCGATGATGTTCAGGTCCTGGGCTTCGATGCCACGGGTGGCGTCGAGCATTACGATGCAAACATCGGACTCTTCCAAGGCGCGGATGGAGCGGAGCACGGAGTAGAACTCCACGTCTTCGTGCACCTTGGTTTTGCGGCGCAGGCCAGCGGTATCGACTAGGATGAACTCCTTGCCGAAGGCATTGTAGCGGGCCTGGATGGCATCGCGGGTGGTACCGGCAATGTCCGTTACGATGCTGCGCTCGGTGCCCAGCAACAGGTTCACGAACGACGACTTGCCCACGTTGGGGCGGCCCACTACGGCAATTTTAGGAATGCCAAGGTCTGGCTCTTCAATGCCCTCTTCCTCGAAATGGCTAACCACGGCATCGAGCAAGTCGCCGGTGCCGGAGCCGCTTTGGGAGCTGATGGGGTAGATTTCGCCATCACCTACGCCGAGGGCGTAGAACTCGCCCGCCGCGTGGGCCCGGGCGTTGGTGTCGGCTTTGTTAGCGACAATGTAGATGGGCTTTTTGCCCTGGTAGCGGCGCAGTACGCTGGCAAATTCCTCATCCAAGGAATGCAGGCCGGCATCGACATCCACCATGAACAACACCACATCGGCCTCATCAATAGCCAGTTTCACTTGCTTGTTGATTTCGCCTTCGAAAATATCGTCGGAGTTGTGGACGTAGCCGCCCGTGTCGATGACGGTGAAGTACTTGCCGGTCCAGTCGCCGTAGCCGTAGTGTCGGTCGCGCGTCACGCCCGACTCGTTGTCCATAATAGCCTTGCGCTGTCCGACAAGGCGGTTGAATAGCGTGGACTTGCCCACATTGGGGCGGCCCACAATGGCAATCGTATTTTTCATGTTGTCTGACTCCAGCCGCCGGCCCGACCAGTTTCGGCAGTGCCCGGAGTAGTTATGTGAAGGATGGTCGGAGTTTTTTAGAGCTGAGACCTTAGAACTGAGAGCCTAGACTCTGATATTGTTTCCGTCAGAACGAGTCTAAGCTCTCGATTCTCACCTCTTAGCGCTAGAAGTTACTGGTAGCCGAACCGGCTTAGCGCCTTAGGGTCGGTGCGCCAGTTTTCGTTGACTTTGACGTGTATTTCGAGGAACACTTTTTTCTGGAAAAACTTCTCCATTTCCTCGCGGGCCCAGGTGCCTACTTTTTTCAAGGCTGAACCTTGTTGGCCGATGATGATGCCTTTTTGGCTGGCACGCTCCACGTAAATAGTGGAGCGCATCCGGATGATATCGTCGTCTTCCTTGAACTCGTCGATGGCCACCTCGCAGCTGTAGGGCACCTCCTTCTTATAGAGCTTGAAAATTTTTTCCCGAATCATCTCGGCAGCAAAAAACCGCTCCGGCTTGTCCGTCAGCTCATCTTTCGGATAGTACGCGGGGTGAATAGGCAGCTTCTCCAGCACCAGATCGAGCAGTTCGCCGGTACCAAACTTTTCCAGCGCTGAAATGGGCAGCACGCGAGTGGCATTGGGCAAGTGCTGCTGCCAGTATTCCACTTTGGCTTCCACTTCGGCCTGGTCGGCTTGGTCGATTTTGTTGACGAGCAGGAAAATGGGCGTGTCCTGCATTTTGCGCAGACGCTCTACCACTGGCTCTTCGTCGTGCTTCTCGTAGATGTCCGTCACGAACAGGATGACATCCGCATCTTCCAAAGAAGAGTACACAAACGACATCATGGCGTTATGCAGCTCATATTTAGGCTGGATGATGCCCGGCGTATCCGAATAGACCAGTTGAAAATCGTCGCCATTGAGAATACCCAGAATACGGTGGCGCGTGGTTTGGGCTTTGCTCGTGACGATGCTGAGCCGTTCGCCCATTAGCGCGTTCATGAGCGTAGACTTACCCACATTGGGCTTGCCGATGATGCTCACGAAGCCAGCACGGTGTGGTTTTGGGTCAGTATTCACGGGAGGTAGTCAGTTTAAGGGGCACAAAGGTACGCCTTTATGCCTGGCCCAGCAGCATGAGCTGAATAATAGGCGCTTACGACATCCAGCGTTGTGAAGTGGTGTTCAATTACGGCTGTTTGTTGCGCAGAACCTGAAGGGCTTGAGTTGCAACCTACTTTCAAGGACGCAGCATTAATTACCACGGTTTTGGCTGAGAGGGAATAGACTCTGCTGCTACCCATGTATACTGCTGCTACTAACCGTAATAAGCCCTAGCGCAAACTTTGGGGGCCGTACCTTTGTATGGCATTCAAACGCGTCTATCTGACATGAATTCATCCGCTCCCGCTCCTACCACCACTTCTGCGCCCACCTCAACTCGCGGCCGAATTGGCGTGCTGCTTGTTAACCTGGGCACTCCCGATTCGCCGCAGACCAGCGACGTGCGCCGCTACCTCAACGAATTCCTGACCGATGGCCGCGTGATTGATATGCCGGCGGCCGTGCGCTATCCGCTGTTTCAGGGCCTTGTGGTGCCGTTGCGCGCGCCTAAGTCAGCCAAGATATACCAGCAGCTCTGGACGGAGCGCGGCTCACCTCTGCTTTACCACGGCTTGGACTTACAAAAGCTAGTGCAGGAGCAGCTGGGGCCCGATTACCTAGTGGCTTTTGGGATGCGCTACCAGAAGCCGAGTATCGAGAGTGCCTTACAGGAGCTGCGCGACGCGGCGGTGGAGCGTATTATCGTGCTGCCGCTGTTTCCGCAGTACGCCTCGGCTAGCACGGGTTCGGTGCAGGAGAAGGTGATGGAGTTGGTGAGCCAGTGGTGGGTGGTGCCAAGCATTTCGTTTATCAGCACCTTCGCCAATGACCCTGGCTTTATTGGCACCTTCGCGGCGCTGGGCAAGGCCGAAATGGCCAAGCACGACTACGACCACGTGGTGTTCAGTTACCACGGCATCCCGGAGCGGCACGTGCTGAAGGGCAGCCAGAAAGGCTACTGCAAGCTGGGCAACTGCTGCAACAGCTACAACAAAAACAACCGCTACTGCTACCGGGCCCAGTGCTTTGAAACGTCGCGGCAGCTGGCTAAAGCTATGGATTTGAGTCCCGAGCAGTACACTGTTACGTTCCAGAGCCGCCTGCAAAGCCGCCTGCGCGACCCGTGGCTGCAACCTTATACCGACGAGGTTATCAAGGAATTCCCGGCCAAAGGCATCAAGAGCGTGCTGGCCTTCTCCCCCGCTTTCGTGGCCGACTGCCTCGAAACCACCATTGAAGTGGGCGAAGAATTCAAGGAGATGTTTGAGGAAGCCGGCGGCCAGCACTGGCAACTAGTGCCTTCGCTCAACTCAAACCCGCAGTGGGTGCAGGCCGTGGTGGATATGATTCACCGGAACTAGCCGACTGCAATAAGTATTGAGTAGTTGGTATTGAGTAGTGAGATGTTGCTCAATCAATTTGACAATCCATCTCACTACTTAATACCAACTACTCAATACTTATCACCTACCCTTCGCGGCGGCGGAAGCTGCTGGGCAGACTCGCGGGGCGGCGGTTACCATAGAACTGCTGCTCGCTGAAAGAAGGCTGCTCGTAGAAAGTGCCTTTGCTTTCTACCGTGCTGGCAGTGCTAGCGGGTAGTTGCAGCTTCAGAGCCCGCAACATAGCTTCTTCGTATTCGCGGGTGATTTGAAATTCCTGGTACGGCGGGTAGTCCAGCACCGAATCGAACGTGAGTGAGGGCACGAAAACGTTGTCCGCGTCTTCGTCCAGGGCCGCTACGCCGATGGGAACCAGGATGTGCCTATCCCGCTCATTAATGTGCAAGGAAGCATCCAGCTCCACATCGAGGTAGCGCACTTTGAGGCTGTCTTCTTCCACTATCAGCTCGGTTACTTCGCCGAATTTCTTTCCGTCGCCGCCGCGTACCGTCCAGCCGCGCACGTCGGGGTTGCCGTCGGCTACTTCGTACTCGGTCAGGTCGCGCAGGCGGCGCAGGTGCATGCCTTGGGCGGAGGGAATATAGGTTGGTTCCACGGCTTGGTTGGGCTAGTAGGCTGCTGAATATAGGTGCCGGCTTTACGCGGCGGGCTCACTGAGGGTACGCACAATTTCGGCGGCCCGGCTGAAAAAATCCTGCAATTGCTGGTGGTCGGTGGGAGTTTCGTTGCGGCCGGAGAGCTGTGTGGCGCGGCCGACCAGTTCCGCCACGGCGGGTTCGAGTTTGGGATAGGCTTTCTGCTGCATGGCCTGCATCAAGCCAGCGGCGGCTACCAAGCCGGGGCGCAGGCTGGTGTTGGGCTCGTCGAGGCGGGAAGTGGCGCTGGTTAGGCCGTCGCGCTTTTCTCCCACGGCCGTGTCGCGCAGGTCGTCCCGGTCGGCCAGGTCCACGAGGGCGGAAGTCAGCATTCGCAAGCCTTCCCTGCCGTACGTGGGCTGGGTGGCGTCACCCTGCGCAAAAGCGGCCAGTACTTCCGGCGTCACGGGGGCGGCTTCGGAAGCCATGTTGGCTACGGCTTCGTTGCCGGTGGGGCGCGGGCCGGTTTCGGCGCCGGTGGTGCTGTCGGGCAGCGGGCGGGGCGTTTCGGTGGTGCTGACTGCCTCCTGAGTGGCCTGGGGCTCTTGCGGGCGGCTCAGCAGATACCACGCTACGGCGGCGGCCACCGCCAACAGCAGCAGCACCAGCAGCCAGGGGCTCGGCGAAGATTTTTTGCGTTGAATATTGATGTCGGCCATAGTGTAGCAAGCAAGGTTCGGGCAATCCATACGAAGGCCGGCAAAATACGATACGCCCGCCATCTTAGTAATGAGACATGAGTACCGCGTAATGAGACCGTGCGCACCCCAGCACATCTTTGCAATTCAGCTTCTATCACTCAATGTTAGGGCCTTACAATTCAGAGCGAGTTTGAGGTTGCTGCACGGGCCGTAGCGCGAAGCTCCGGCTTCGCGCATCGTTGAACGACAATCGTTGACACATCAGCAACGATACGCGAAGCCGGAGCTTCGCGCTATGGCGCTACTGCCCTACTGCCGACGCCAGCCAATACAACCGCTCTATTACCACAAACCGCCGTGCGAGGAGTAGCTACTTTCGCTATTGTTTAGTTTGCGCTTAGCAAAATGCTATGTTTAACGGCGGTTAGCTGGCTCCCAACAGTTCTGTTCAGCTGCCGCAGGTATTATTCCTCGTTTTCTATGTCGCCCACCCAACTAGCAGAAGAACTACAGGCCCAGGGCCTGCTCCCGGCTGAGCAAGCCGATGCCATCCGGCAAGACGAACAAACCCGTCCTTTTTCCTTGCACCAAGAACTGCGGGCCGCGCTGTATCTGGGCATTCTGCTGCTCACGAGTGGGCTCGGCGTGCTGCTCTACCAGCACGTCGATGATATCGGATTTGAGGTAATCATCTCCGGCATGTTCGTGCTCATGCTGGCCAGCTTCGGCTATGTGATATACCGTCGGCAGCCCTTCACGTGGGGGCAGACCACGCCCATCAGCTTCGTGCCCGACTACGTGCTGCTGCTCGGCTGCCTGCTGTTTCTGGGCCTCGATACTTTCTTCGCCGAGGGCCGCACCGGGCTGGCCACGCTGCTGCCCGCCGTGCTGTTCTTCGGGCTGGCTTACCGTTTCGACCACCGGGGCGTGCTGGCCATGGCCATTACGGCGCTGGCTTCGTGGGTGGGCGTGAGCATCGCGCCGCTGGCTACCTACTCCGACAACAGTTTCCATCAAGCCAGCTTCAGCAGCGTTGGGGTGGGCCTGGGGCTGCTGTTGGCAGGCGTGGGGTTGTTTTCCGACTTCAAGCACTTGAAACGGCACTTTGCCTTCACATACGTTTCGTTGGGAGCCAATCTCGCCCTGGTAGCTGCGGCTACCATGTTGTTCGATAGCAACTCGCTGTTCGCGGCTTCCAGGCACTTACTTCCTAATTGGCTGGTGGTATTACTTATTCTGGCGCTGAGCGCGGTACTGGTGTGGTATGCCCGGCATCGGCAGTCCTACTTATTTCTGTTGATGGGCTCCTTGTACGCCTATTTCGCCGTGACTTACTTATTTCTCAACCTGATCGACCACAGCTATGACATAGCGGAAGTTATGGTTGTCATGCTCTACTTCATGACCTCGGCGGTGGGAGTGGTGATGCTCTTTCTCAACAGCAAGAAAATCCTGCGTCTGTCATGAACTTGAAAGCCTACAATTCCACCTGGGGCCAGCAGGAAGCTATGCGGGCCGCCGCCAAACGCTGGCACCGGCGTGGCCTGCTCTCGGCCGCGCAACGGCAGACCATAGAGGCGGCTTACCCGCTCGATTTTTATCGACCCGGCTTATTCTCACGCTTGGGCCTATTCCTTTTTGCCTGCATAAGCGCCTTTGGAGCCGCGGGTCTGCTCTTCCTGATAACCGACTTTCATTATTTCAGAGTGCCCGCGTTTTTGTGCGCCCTCGGTAGTCTACTAGTGCTGGAGGTACTCATTCGCAACTCGCGCCTCTACCACGCCGGCGTTGATAATGCGCTGCTGTATATCTCGCTGGGCTGGGCCTCAGTGCTAATCGCCGATATCGTCCAAGACGTTATTCCGCTGTCTCTCCGCTACAATGACTCGCTGGCAAATCCTTATGCGCCCCTAGTACTAGCCCCGGTTTTAGTGCTGTTCATAGGGGCCGCCATCCGCTACGCCGACCGGCTCGTGGCCGCTGCCGCTTACCTCACGGCGTTGCTGCTCATCACCAATCTGCTGTTGCAGGTTTCCTACGGCCGGTTGCTGCTGCCTTTCGTGCTAATGCTAGTTTCAGTCGGAGTCTACCGCCTGGTGCGGCACCTCACCCGCCGCCCAGATTATCTGTACTACAAGCCTTGTCTCATGCTCCTCAAAGCTCTAACCCTGGCCACTTTCTACCTGGGCGGCAACTACTACGTGGTGCGGGAAGGAAACGCGGCCCTCAGTGGCGAATACATATCGACGCAAATTGCCTTTGCTCCGCTTTTTTACGTGTTCACGGCACTCATTCCGCTAGGATACTTAGCCCACGCCCTGCGCCGCCCCGACCGAATATGGCTCCTAACGGGACTGGTAGCGGCGGCCCTTTCGCTGGCCACGCTTCGCTACTACCGCGCCCTAATGCCCCCAGAAATTGCGGCCGTGCTGGCCGGCACCGTACTGCTGGCCCTGGCCATCTGGGCCACGCGCTACCTCCGCCCCGCCCGCCACGGCCTCACCTCCCTCCCCGACGATGAACAGTCGCCGCCCTTCAACCTGGAATCCTTGGTGGTAGCCGAAACCGCCGTGGCGCCCCAGGCTCCCACTCCGGGCTTCGAGTTCGGGGGCGGCCACTCGGGCGGCGGCGGTGCCGATGGCTCATATTAGCAGGCTCGTCTTACCGCCGCGCTCAAAACGCGAATCTTACAGATGTAAGGTTCCTAAAGGGCATCTGATCTGGCCCCAATAAACAGTTTCAGCCTCTAATTTTCTCTTTATATACTCCGCATCAATCACATAAGCCCGTACTTTCTTTGTTTGGCCCGGTAAAAGAACTTCGCCTGGAATGCCGACAAACATGATAGATGTGGAGATGCCCGGTACATCCCAGAATGAGCATTGGTGGCCCGCTAGCACCGCTCCGTAGTAATTGCAGTCGTTCACCGCCAAGTAGGTCACCCACACGTGGAACTCACCCGGCTTCAAGGTTTCAAATCCTGTCTTCATCATTCGAAACTCGAAGACGAGCTTCAGACTTTCAGTGGCTCTTTGCGGTACATTTTGGCCAGCTGCTCTACCGCGTAGTCCACCTCATCGGCGGTGTTGTACTTGCTCATTGAGAAGCGGATAGTACCCCGGTCAGGGTCGCAGCCGAGGGCTTGCAGCACGTGCGAGCCGGCCTGCGCCCCGCTGGTACACGCCGAGCCCCCAGATACCGAGATACGGTTGATGTCGAGGTTGAAGAGCAGCATTTCGTTAATGGACGAAGGCGGCAAGCTTACGCTGAGCACCGTGTACAGGCTCTGGTCGGCCTCAGCCGAGGTGCCGTTGAACTGCACGTCGTCGATTTCGGCCCGCAGCTTTTCAATGAATCGGTCTTTCAGGCCCTGAATGTGGCGCTGGTGGTCGGCCATGTCGCGGTAGGAGATTTCCAACGCCTTGGCCAAACCCACGATGCCGTACACGTTCTCGGTGCCGGCGCGCTGGTTGCGCTCCTGCGAGCCCCCGTGAATCAGGGCATCCACGAGCAGCCCCGAGCGGCGGTACAGGAAGCCAATGCCTTTCGGGCCGTGAAACTTGTGCGCCGAGCCCACCAAAAAGTGTGCTTTCAGCTGCTGCACATCGTGCTTGTAGTGTCCCATCGTCTGCACCGTGTCGGTGTGAAACACGGCATTGTGGCGGGCACAGATGTCGCCGATGGCCTCAATATCGTTCAGGTTGCCGATTTCGTTGTTGGCCTGCATCAGACTCACGAACGTGCGGGGGTGCGTGGCCAGCAACTCGTCCAGATGCGCCAGATCGAAGCGGCCCTGCGCATCGTGGCGCACGTAGCTCAGCTTGATGTCGCCGCTCTTTTCCAGGGCCTGCATCGTATGCAGCACCGCATGGTGCTCCAGCGGCGACGTAATGGCGTGCTTCAACCCCAACGTCCGCACGCTCCCGAAAGCGGCGTAATTGTCGGCTTCGGTGCCGCATGAGGTAAACACAATTTCCGCCGGCGCCGCATGAATGAGGTGCGCAATGGTTTTGCGCGCGTTTTCGATGGCCGCCCGCACCTGCCGGCCGTGGCCATGAATGCTGCTGGGGTTGCCGAAATGGTCCCGCATAAACGGCAGCATGGCATCCAGCACTTCAGAATCCAGGGGCGTAGTAGCGGCGTTATCGAAGTAAATAGTCATTTGTGAGAAGTAAGACTGTGAGACATGAGAAGTGAGACCGAGAGTTGGTGATAAGAAAGGCGGCACATATTCTTACCTCTCGCCTCTCACAGTCTCACTTCTCCCTCTAGGCTTTCACCGAAATGATTTCCTTGATGTCGGCAATGATTTTATTAGCCAGGTGGTCGGCCGTGGCGTTGGAGTCCGACTCGGCATAGATGCGGATAATGGGCTCCGTGTTCGACTTGCGCAGGTGCACCCACTCCTTGTCAAACTCTATTTTCACGCCATCAATGGTGTTCACGGGCTGCTTGGCGTAGCGCTTCTCCATCTGCTCCAGCACCTTGTCGGTGTTGATTTCCGGCGTCAGCTCGATCTTGTTTTTTGAGATATAGTAGTTCGGGTACGAAGCCCGCAGGCGCGTCATGGTAAGGCCCGTTTTGGCCAGGTGGCTCAGGAATAGCGCGATGCCCACGAGGGAGTCGCGGCCGTAGTGCAGTTCGGGGTAAATGATGCCGCCATTGCCTTCACCCCCAATCACGGCGTTGGTTTCCTTCATCTTAGTCACCACGTTCACCTCGCCCACCGCGGCAGCAGCATAGGTACCGCCCTGCTTCTCGGTCACGTCGCGCAGGGCGCGGGTGCTGCTGAGGTTGCTTACGGTATTGCCCCCGCCGTTGCGCTGAAGCACATAATCGGCCACGGCTACCAGCGTGTATTCTTCGCCAAACATGGTGCCGTCCTCGTTCACTAGCGCCAGCCGGTCCACGTCGGGGTCCACCACAATGCCCACGTCGAAGGAGCCTTTTTCCATCACCCGCGCAATGTCGCGCAGGTTCTCAGGCAGCGGCTCGGGGTTGTGGGCGAAGTCGCCGGTCGGCTCGCAGAACAGCTTTTCGATCTTCTCCACGCCAAGCGCCTCCAGCAGCATCGGCACGGCAAAACCGCCCGAGCTGTTCACGGCATCCACTACCACCCGGAAATTTTTGGCCCGAATAGCTTCGGCATCTACCAACGGCAGCGCCAGGATAGCCTTGATATGCTTTTTCAGGAAGGTGTTGTCGGTGCTGTACTGGCCCAGCTTCGTTACCGGCGCGAAGTTGAACGACTCCGAATCCCCGAGGGTCAGCACCTGCTTGCCCTCTTCGTCGGAAATAAACTCGCCTTTGTTGTTGAGCAGCTTCAGCGCGTTCCACTGCTTGGGATTGTGCGAGGCAGTCAGAATAATACCGCCGCCGGCTTTTTTGGCGGGCACGGCCATTTCCACGGTTGGCGTGGTGCTCAGACCCAGATCTACCACATCGATGCCGAGCCCTTGCAGCGTGGCCGCCACCAGTTTGCTCACCATCTCGCCCGAGATGCGCGCATCGCGCCCAATGACGATAGTGTTGTTCTGCGTGGTATGCAACACCCAGGTACCAAAAGCCGCGGCGTACTTTACTATGTCGATGGGCGTCAGTCCTTCGCCGGCCGCGCCGCCAATGGTACCTCGAATGCCCGAAATGGATTTAATCAGTGCCACAAGCAAGTCTGTTTTTTTGAATTGGCAAAAGTAGAGAAACGCCCCTGCTTTCGCTATGGAAAGAATTTTACCACCCTTTACTGTCGTGCTTACAATGCCTTGTATCTTCTTAATAGGCTGCTGTTCTATACTTAGAGTGTGGAAGGCCGTACTATATTTGAAACAATGGAATACAACACGCCCGACCGTCGCCCCGCGCAATTAGCCGCCTTTAGCCGTCTGCTCGACGTGCTGGACCGCCTGCGCGCCGAATGCCCCTGGGACCGTAAACAAACCCTGGAAAGTTTGCGTCACCTAACCATAGAAGAAACCTACGAACTCAGCGACGCCATCATTCGCCACGATCTGCCGGATCTAAAGAAGGAACTTGGTGATGTGTTTTTGCATTTGATTTTCTACGCCAAAATAGCTTCCGAAACGGGTCATTTCGATGTGGCTGATGTGCTGAACGCGCAGTGTGAGAAGCTTATTTTCCGCCACCCGCACATCTACGGCGATGTGCAGGCAGAGAGTGAGGAAGACGTCAAAAGGAATTGGGAGCAGCTTAAACTCAAAGAGAAAGGCAACACGTCGGTGCTCGGCGGCGTACCTAGTTCGCTGCCTGCCCTTGTGAAGGCGATGCGTATTCAGGAGAAAGCGCGCGGTGCGGGCTTCGACTGGGAACGGCCAGAGCAGGTGTGGGAGAAAGTGCAGGAAGAACTCGGCGAGTTTGGCGCTGAGTTCGCGCACGCCGACCCGGCCGCCATCAACGCCGAACGGGCCGCGGCCGAATTTGGAGACCTGCTTTTTTCGCTCATCAACTTCGCTCGTCACGCTGGTATCAACCCCGAAGAAGCTCTCGAACGCACCAACCGTAAATTCATTCATCGTTTCCAGTATCTTGAAACCGAAGCTACACGTGATGGTTACCAGCTACGCGACCTAACATTAGCTCAAATGGATGTATACTGGGAACAAGCCAAAAAACAACTGCCTGCTTCTGACCAGACTCAAAGTGAGAAATAGCCTTTTTTCGAGTCTCTTCTTGTCCTAAAGCGTTTAAACCCCGATTTCATTTGGCGACACTCCAATTTTTTAATTAGGTTTGCCAAGGATAGTCTAAAGATTCAGACGAGCCCCGCACACGAGCAGACCCACGATTTTTGCCTTAGCAAGGCGTGCGGGTGAGCGGGGCACCGTTGTCTTTACGCCTGTTCGCCGTTCTTTTACCCTTTTACCACCAGTTTACCTTTCAACACCAACCCCCTAATTCTCCGGAACAATGGAACAAAAGAATGCCATGAACAAGAACGTGCGGCCTGCCGCTCCTGCCGCGCCCCAGGGTGAGGCGAAAGGCGGATCCGCGTTTGCCGCTATCGTGATTCCGCTAGCATTCGTTGTTAGCATTATCATCTTCATTTTCGTGCTAGGTAACGGCAGCAACTTTGTAGGTGGCAACAATGCCAACGCGGCACTGCCAGGTAATTACCTTGGTACCGTGTACAAAGGGGGCGTAATCGTACCCATCCTGATGTCGTTGTTTCTGATGGTACTGACGTTCTCGATTGAGCGCTTCCTGACCATTAGCAAAGCCAAAGGCACCAAGGGCATCGAAAGCTTCGTACGCACTGTGCGTCAGAAGCTGAACGTGAACGACATCACCGGTGCTATTGCCGCCTGCGACCAGCAGAAGGGCTCGGTAGCCGCCGTAGTGAAGTCAGGCCTGCTGAAGTACCAGGAGATGGCTCGCGAGCGTGGCCTCGACAAAGACCAGAAGATCTTGGCCATCCAGAAGGAAATCGAGGAATCGACTACCCTGGAGTTGCCCATGCTGGAAAAGAACCTCGTTATCCTCTCCACCATTGCTTCGGTATCGACGCTGGTAGGTCTGCTAGGTACGGTGTTCGGCATGATCAAGGCCTTCTCGGCACTGGCCCAAGCTGGTAACCCTGACGCCGTAGCTCTGGCTGAAGGTATTTCGGAAGCCCTTATCAACACGGCTATTGGTATCGCGGGCTCGGCTATCGCCATCGTGGCCTACAACTACTTCACCAGCAAGATTGACGAGCTGACCTACAGCATCGACGAAGCTGGCTTCAGCATCATTCAGACTTTTGCCGCTCAGCACGGCGAAACGGAAACTTACACGGCCTAAGTTGCGGTTCACGCAATAAGGACGCACTAGTTTCGTTTTTCTGAATATTCATTAACCACGCTCGAAATGCCTAAAGTAAAGCCCCATAGAACTGGCCCCTCGCTGGATATGACCCCGATGGTGGACCTGGCATTCCTGCTGGTGACCTTCTTCATGCTTACCACCAAGTTCTCGCCCGAGGAAGTGGTGGTGGTTGACACACCTTCCTCTACGTCGGAGATTAAGCTACCGGAAAGCAACATCATCCGTCTGCTGATCGACAAAGACAAGCGCGTATTCTTTGGCTTGGAAAGTGAAAAGGCCAAGCCGCTGCTGCTCGATAAGATGGCTGCCAAATACGGCGTCACATTCACGCAGAAGCAGAAGAACGCCTTTAACGGTCTCAACAGCTTTGGAGTGCCCGTGCAGCAGCTCGGCTCTTTGCTGAACTTGTCCACTGAGCAACGCAAGGAAGTAAAGCAGCCCGGTCTGCTATCGGCCACCGATACGGTGCAGCTGATGGACTGGATTACGGAAGCCCGCAAAGCCAACCAAGAAGCAATCGGCAAACCCACATTCATTGCTATCAAAGGCGATAACGATGCGGATGTAGCCACGGTGAAGCGTGTCATTCAGCTGATGCAGAACAAAAACATCAACCGTTTCAACCTCATCACTGACCTGGAGAACAAGCCAGTAGTGAGTCGTTAAACCCGTAGCGTCATGGCAGAAATACAACAACAGGCCGACTCCGGGAAAGGTGGGAAGAAGCGGGCCAAGAAAATGTCGACCAAAATCGACATGACCCCGATGGTGGACTTGGCCTTCCTGCTCCTCACCTTCTTTATGCTGACAACGACGTTCAACAAGCCGAACGTAATGCAGCTGACGATGCCTGTAAAGGAAAAGAACCCCGAGGAACAGTCGCAGATCAAGGCTTCTGATGCTTTCACGATCATCATGGGTGAAGCTGACAAGCTTTACTATTATGAAGGTCTTTTGGCTAATGATGTGAAGCCGGAGCTGAAACTTTCCAATTACTCGGCAGATGGGATCCGCAAAGTCTTATTGGCCCGGCAGCGTCAGAACCCGAAAACGGTTATTCTGATCAAGCCCGACGATAAGTCTAACTACCAGAACATGGTGGATATTTTGGATGAGATGAATATAACCGACCAGAAGAAATATGCGTTGGTAGACATCTCGAAGGCAGACAAGGAACTTATTACATCTTCTGGTCTATGATGGATAACGCTCAAATCGCGCACGCGAGCCTCAACGACATCGTATTCGAAGGCCGGAACAAGGCCTACGGAGCGTATGTGTTGCGGCGCTTGTACAACAAGCACGTCACGCGCGCCCTTCTCATCGCCGTTGCTGTCTTCTCCCTCCTCGTAAGCTTTCCGCTCATCGCGCGGATCTTCAGCAACAACGAGGTGATAGAAGAGGACAAGATGCTGAAGGAAAACGTCCTGATGGATGCGCCTCCACTGGACCAAACCAAGCCGCCACCACCCCCGCCGCCACCCGAGGCGCCACCACCACCGCCACCGAAGCTTTCCACCATCAAATTCACGCCTCCGGTCGTGAAGAAAGATGAGGAAGTACGGAAAGTGGAGGAGATTCCGGATCAGAAGGAACTGGAAGACAAGGTAGTGTCAACTGTCACCGTGAAAGGCAACACCGACAATCCGCTCGATTTGAACGGCTTGGAAGGTGAGGGCAACAAGGTGGTAGAAGAAGTGGTAGAGCAGAAGGTATACCAGTACGTGGAGCAAATGCCCGTATTCCCTGGTGGCCAAGAAGCCCTGCTGCAATACATTGCCAAAAACATCAAATACCCCGCTCTTGCCTTGCGCAACCAGGTAGAGGGTAAGGTGTTCATCGCCTTCGTAGTAGGTCCAGAAGGACAAGTAACGGACGTAAAAGTGCAGAAAGGCATTGGAGCTGGTTGCGACGAAGAAGCTTCTCGCGTAATCAAGAACCTGCCGAAGTTTGCACCAGGTAAGCAGAACGGCCGGGCCGTTAGCGTATCCTACACCGTACCGGTAACCTTCGCTATCAAATAAGTTCTCCCGGATCTGACATCCGTCTCATCCTCTCAAAATCCCGCATTTGGCTTAGACCAGATGCGGGATTTTTTTGTAAAAAATAAATACACGTCTTGCATACTATATAGAAATGTGCTTCCGTTTATTGATTGAAAGCCAGGCGCTGAGCGTCTTCTAAGTGGTGTAGATATAGCCGGGCTTGGGTAATACGTAGCGTGCATTCATTTCACCTTTAGCCCACATACCTATGAGCACCCTCGATCTGCGTACCGCCAGCCTCAACGACATAGTCTTTGAGGGGCGCAACAAGGCTTACGGAGCCTTTATCCTGCGCCAGCTTTACCACCAACATCTTGCTCGCGCCCTAGCCATTGCGGTGTCGTTGAGCTTGCTGCTAGTGAGTGCCCCGTTGGTGAAAGAATGGCTGTCCCCAACAATAACAGAGGCTGCTGCACTAGTAAATTTACCCAAAGAGGAGGTAGTGCTTATTGATCCTGCCATCCTTGACATCAAGCAACCAAAGTCAAGTACTGGTGCCGCTGCTCCAAAGCGAACTGTAGCTCTTCCACCAGAAAAAATAATACCGACAGTAGTACCCAACCCTACAACAGTTGATCCGGTAGTAGAACAACCTACTGCGCCCGCTGTAGGTCCAATTGATGACCAGCCTGAGACGACAGGACCTTACACGAGCCCAACTGGCAATGGACCCGGTAACGGTCCAGGTACTGACGACACTGGAGGTGCAATTGAGACCCCGGCTCCACCAGCCCCTGTCTTGGCAGCCGAAATAATGCCGCAATTCGTAGGTGGCAACGAAGCTCTAATGCGCTACATGCAGAAGAACCTGCGTTACCCGCCGCAGGCTTTGCGCAACGGCGTTGAAGGCCGCGTCTTTGTGTCATTCACCGTGCAAGCTGACGGTTCTATTGCAGATGTGCAGGTGTTGAAAGGATTAGGCTATGGCACCGATGAGGAGGCTGCCAAAGTGGTGAAAAACATGCCTTCCTGGATACCGGGCCAGCAAAACAAGCGCACTGTTGCGGTTCGCTACACCATACCAATTACGTTTGAGTACAAGTAGATAAAAGCCTGAATTGGTTTTTAGGAAGTCAAAAGCCAGTTGGTTTTCGTTAAACCAACTGGCTTTTGACTTTTTTGGTGGCAATAACATAGTGCTTTCTACGTTTAGGCGAACTAGCTGCAAAAAAAATCGTGTTATAGATTTGACACGCTTTTTCGCTGACACACCCTCTATGATTAACCGCCCTACTACGGAAGAACGATTGGGCCAGACTAGCTCCAATAGGCTCCTGCGCTACTTTCTTGTGTTCATGACGCTCGTCTACATCGGGATGGGAATAGCGCTGTGGCTGCTGCCCCCGCAGATGCTGAACCTGCCTACTATTACCCGCCGTATTTTGGCCGGAGTATTCGTGTTTTACGGAATCATTAGATTTGTCCGTATCTATCGGCAACATTTCCAGTTCACCCCCTCCGATCATGACCGTACCATTCGTTAAGCTGCGTCAGTTGGGCTGCTCTTTGATGATTGGCCTGTTTCTGGTTGGTTGTAATCAGAATCCCGGTACCAACACTGGCCCCGACGACGATACGGCTACCAGTGGCCGCATCCAGATCAGTGTTGATGAAACCTTTGCCCCCATTCTGAAATCCCAGGTAGACACCTTTCAGAAGTTGTACACCTACGCCCACATAGATGCTGCTTATAAAGCGGAGGACTATGTAGCGCAGGATCTGCTAAATGGCAAGGTGCGGGCTATTGTGCTGGCTCGGCAGTTGAATGAGGAGGAGCGGGCCAAGCTGGAAAGCCAGAAGCTCATTCCGCGAACCACCAAAATTGCCACCGACGGGCTGGCCATTGTGGTGCACCCTTCCAACCCTGACTCTCTGCTAACGATGGCGCAACTTAAAGCCATTTTTACGGGGCAGAGCCAAGACTGGAAACAGGTAAATGCGAAGAACTCGCTGGGTCAGATTAATGTGGTATTTGATGCCAACCGCTCCAGCACTACGCGCTACGTGCAAGACTCTATTGCACGCGGTACGGCCCTCACGAAGAGGGTATTTGCCGCCAAATCGAACCCGGCACTACTGGATTACGTTGCAACTCATCCGAACGCCATCGGAATTGTAGGCGCTAACTGGATCAGCGACCGGGACGATAGCGCCGTACTGCGTTTTCTAAAGCGCGTGCGCGTGGCTGGCATTAGCAAGTCCGACAATCCGGCTTCGGCCGACGAGTACCTCCAACCCTACCAGGCGTACCTGGCGCTGAAAACTTATCCGCTGCGCCGCGACGTCTACATCATCAGCCGCGAAGGGCGGGCCGGTCTTGGCACCGGTTTTGCCTCCTTCGTAGCCGGTACCAAAGGCCAGCTTATCGTCTTGAAATCAGGACTAATGCCGGCCACCGGGCAAACGCGCATCGTGACCACCACGAAGCAGTAGGCCTATTCCTTTCCACAAACACACCATTTTTCACCAACCCAATGCTCATGAACTTCAAGCCCTGGAATATTTCGTTCCTCGTTGCCTTGTCAGTTTCCGGCTCTGCCGCTTTTGCCCAGCAGACACCTCAGAAATCTATTGAACTAGAGCGCTACAGCGAAGCTCGCGCGGCGCTGCTCCGCCAAGGCCAATCGCCAGAAGCTTCGTTTGAATTAGGCCGTCTGTACCAGATGCGCGATATGCCCGATTCGGCGGCTTATTATTTCAACCGTATCAGCCTCGATCCGAAGAACCCGATGACGATGGTGGCGGCTGGCCGTGCTGCTTTGGCACAGGGCAAAGCCACCGAGGCGCAGGTGCAGTTCGATAACGCCGTAAAAGCCAGCAAGAGCAAAGACCCGAAGGTGTACACGATGATTGCTCAGGCGTATGGCGAGTCGGATTTGAAGGACGCTTCGAAAGGCCTCACGTACGTAGATGCCGCGCACAAACTGAACAAGAACAAGGACGACGCTGCCTTGATGGTTGCTCGTGGCGACATTTATGCTAAAGCCGAAAGCGGCGGTGGCGAGGCGATGAACAGCTACGAGCGTGCAGCTCTGGCTGATCCGAACAGCGCCCTAGCTAATTTCCGCAAAGGCGAACTGAACGTTCGTTCGCGCAACTACAACGATGCCCGGACTTCTTTCGAGAAGGCCATCAGCCTCGACGCAAACTACGCTCCTGCCTATAACGCTCTGGCGGAAACGTATTTCTACGCCGGCAAGTACGACGAGGCCTTAGCAACGTTCCAGAAATACCTGAGCGTAGCCGAAAAATCGCCCGGAACCGATGCTAAATATGCTTCCTTCCTGTTCCTGACTAAGAAGTACCCGGAGGCTCTGGCAGAAGTGGAAAAGGTGTTGGCTCGTGACCCGAAGAACGTTACGATGAACCGCCTGAAGGCTTATTCCTTGTTCGAAACCGGCAAGAATGCGGAGGCGCTGACTACCATGGAGACTTACATGAAGCTGGTGCCCGCCGACAAGCTCATTACCGAAGACTACGTGTACTACGGCAAGATGCTAGCCAAAGCCGGCCGCGGCGACGAAGGCACAGCAGCTATTCAAAAAGCCATTGCCGCTGACCCCAAGAAAGCGGGCGAGCTGCAAAATGAGCTAGCGCAGAGCTATATGCTCGCTAAAAACTATCCGGCTGCTATCAAAGCCTACCAAGCTAAGATGAAGGCTGATGGCACGCCCGAACTGACGGACCAGATTCGTTTGGCAGTGGCGTACGGCGGCAACAAGCAGTATGACAAAGCCGATAGCCTGTACAACGCGGTACTGGTAGCTCGTCCTACCTACGTACCCGGCTATCTGATGCGTGCCAAAGCCAACTATTACATGGACCCAGACTCCAAGCAAGGTTTGGCCAAGCCGTATTACGAGAAGTACATTGAGTTGGCCAAAGCTGATCCGGCGAAGTACAAGGAAGGTTTAGTAGAAGCGAACAGCTACCTGGGTTTTTACTACTACCAGAAGGGCGAAAAAGCTACAGCAGCTCCTTACTACAAGGAAGTGCTGGCCCTCGACCCGAATAACGAAAGCGCCAATTCGGTGCTCAATTCGATGAAAGCTCCTTCTAAAGCGGCGCCTAAGGCTGCCCCAAAGAAGAAATAATTTGGATTGCTCATCAATAAAAATGCCCACTGCTGTAGCAGTGGGCATTTTTATTGATAGCCTCGTTCTTAAGCTGCGTACTGCTCCCAATGAGCTAGCACGGCAGTAAAGTCGGGCGGTAATTCAGCTTCGAAGTGCAAATGCTCCCCGGTGTTTGGATGCACAAACCCTAATGATTTGGCGTGTAGTGCCTGCCGAGGAATCAGCTCAAAAGCCTTTTCCACGAAAGCCTTGTAGGTTCCGGTACGCTGGCCATACAGCACTTTGTCGCCGCCATACGTAGCATCGGAAAACAAAGGATGACCGATGTGCTTCATGTGCACCCGAATTTGGTGCGTGCGGCCGGTTTCGAGGTTGCACTGGAGTAACGCCACATAGCCAAAAGTGCGCAATACCTTATAGTGCGTTACGGCATGTTTGCCTTGGTCACCCTCGGGATATACGGCCTGCACTTTCCGGTCTTTCAGGCTGCGGCCTATGTTGCTGCGAATAGTGCCTTGCGGCTCTTTTGGTATACCCCACACTAGCGCCAGGTAAGTACGCTCGATGGTATGATGAAAAAATTGCTGCGACAGATGCGTCATTGCCCATTCCGTCTTGCCAATCACCAGCAGCCCCGACGTGTCTTTGTCGATGCGATGCACAAGGCCCGGGCGAATTTCACCATTGCGTCCGGTAGGCAAGTTATTAAGATGGTAAGCTAAGCCATTGACTAAGGTGCCTTGCCAGTTTCCGAAAGCCGGATGCACCACCATACCAGCCGGCTTGTTCACGAGCAGCAGCGCTTCGTCCTCGTAGCGAATATCGAGGTCCATAGGCTCCGGTACCACTTTAAACTCCCGAGGCGGCTCCGGCAGCGTAATAGTGATAACGTCGCCGGGCTTCACGCGGTAGTTCGACTTGGCGGCCCGTTCATTTACCTGCACAGCTTCCGCCTTTATGGCGTTCTGGATTTTAGTGCGTGAGGCGTTGGGCAGCCGGTTCAGCAGGAACTTGTCGAGGCGCAGCAGTTCCTGGCCCCGGTCGGCCCGAATACGGTGGTGCTCATACAACTCGTCACCTTCCTCTACATCGCCTTCCTCACGTTGGGGCAGATTATTGGGGAAAGGTGGTTTTTCGTCGTGTGGGTCAGGGAAGGCCATGCAGTAGAGAGTCCTGTGGCCACGAAGGGCCTGCTTATAAACAAGGAAGCCGGAGCACTAAGCTCCGGCTTCACTAGCCGATAAATGAAGCCACAAAGGCTTATTTTTTCGTTTTCGTCTTCGTCTTGCCAGCCGTTGTAGCAGCGGGTGCCGGTGTTGTGGCTGGGGTGGTAGCTTTTGGGGCGGCATTGGCCGCGCCAGGAGTTACGCCCATCTTCTTCAACACCAGGTCTGAAATGTCGCCATCCTTCGGGCCGTGTAGGAGCACGGGGCTAGCGCCATCCGAGTTTAGCACATAGGTGTAGCCATTTTCGTTGGCTACCTGGTCAATCGTCTTTTGCAGCTTGTCCAGGGCCGGCTTCAGCAGGGTTTGCTGCTTCTGCTGGAGGCTCTGGTCGGCGCTACGCTGAAATTCCTGGATGGACTGCTGCATGTTGGTCAGCTCCTTCTCCTTGTCGGCGCGCACTACATCCGTCATCGTCGAAGACCCTTTTTGATAGGCTTCGGCTTTGGTTTGATACTCCTGGTATTTGCTTTTCAGCTGGTTTTCCAGCTGGGTGCTGAATGCTTTCAGGTCCGATTCAATCTGCTTGCTTTCGGGCATCTGGCTCAGCACGTATTCCACGCTGGTATAGCCGATTTTCAACGGGCCACTATTGCTAGTAGTCGGCGCCGCCGTGGCTGTCGTGGGAGCCTGCGCCAACGCAACCGTCGCCGAAGTGAAAGTGAGGGCGGCCGCAGCCAACGCAACGCGGAACATGTTCATGGTGGTCATCAAAAGGAAACGTCTGAGATGGTTTGAGTTACAAAGTTAGTTTTTTCGCCCGGCTGGGCGTGCGGTACGAGGAGCCGCCTTGTTGGCACTCTTCTCGTTATCTACCTCGGCTTCGTCGCCAGCCGGCGTTTTGGGCGTCGTTACGGTTTTAACGGCACCTTTCTGGCCGGGCTGGTTGCGCTCTGCCGAGGCAAGACCTAGCTCTTCCATTACGAACTCGGTGTAGTCGTGCACCGGGTTGGTGTAGAGCATGGTCAAGTCACCAGACTTATCGAACATGATAGCCAACTGCTTTTTCTTGGCCACTTTCTCAACGGCTTCGAACACTTGGTCCTGCACTGGCTTGGTTAGCTCCTGCCGTTTTTTGAATAGTTGGCCTTCGTAGCCGAAAATCTTGTTTTGATAGGTTTTGATGTCTTGCTCTTTCTTCAGGATTTCGTCCTGACGCTTTTTCTTCATCGGCTCCGTCAGCAGCACTTCCTCGGCCTGGTAAGTACGATACAACTTGTCGAGGTCTTTCTTCTGGCTCTCGATATCTTTCTGCCAGTTCTGCGACAACGTGTTCAATTCTGTCTGGGCCTGAGCGTAGGCGGGCATTTTGCTCATGATAAACTCGGAATCCACGTAGCCAAACTTTTGGGCGGAGGCTGTGGAACCCGTGGCTAGTAGGAGCACCAGCGCCGTAGCCAGTGCGGAGAGCAGTTTTTTCATAGGGTGCAAAAAGGTGAAGCTGGCCCGCCGCCGTGGTTAGCGTATCTGCTGGCCGATGATAAAGTGAAACTGATTGCGGTCCTGGGCACTCGTCGCGTTGGATCCGTTACGCGGAACGGTGTCGAATGCCCGACCATAATCAAACCCTAACAAACCAAATGCCGACATGAAAATTCGGGCCCCGAAACCAGCAGAACGATACAATTTATAGGGGTTGTATTCCGTGTAGGTATTGAATGCATTACCAGCCTCGGCGAAGCTTAGAACATAAACCGTAGCGGCTGGGTTCAGCGACACCGGATAGCGCATTTCCATCACAAATTTATTGTAGGCCACCCCACCACTCTGTCCCGATTGGGCCGTTGGCAGCGCATTCGGGTCGTTCGGGTCGGCATAGCCACGGAGGCCAATGTATTCGGTGCCCACTAGGAAGTTGCCACCACCACCAGCGGCCAGACCCGAACCACCGAGCTTAAATCGCTCAAATGGGCCGATATCGCGGGAGTTATTATAGGTGCCGATGTAGCCAAAGTGAGCCCGGGTGTTCAGCACCAGCTTGCCCACAATGGGTGTAAACCACGATGCGTCGAACATCCACTTGTGAAATTCCACCCACTCATTTACGTTAGGATGCGCCCCTGCAAAAGCGGAATACGGCGGAGTCAGGTTCACACTCAACGCCAGCGAAGAGCCCCGCCGCGTGTAAGTTGGGTTGTCGATGCTGTTGCGCGACAACGTCGTATTGAACGTGATGTTGTTGGCGTTGCCGTTGCTGAAATTCTGGAAGTAAGGATAGTTTTTCAGCTTGTACTGGCTTACGGACAGCGAGTTGCTAAGCGTGAAATAGTCATCAGGCCAGCGCAGGCGGCGGCCTAAGCTTATAGCCGCGCTGTTCACCTTAATTGATTGCTCAGAATTCGCGTCGAAGCTGGTGCCTACGCGCTGGATGCTCTTGTTCAGGCTGAAAGAGAAAGAGTTAGGCTTGCGGCCACCCAACCAGGGCTCAGTAAAGGAGATGGAGTACGCCTGATACTGAGTTCCGTTGGCTTGTACATTAAGCGACAAGCGCTGACCATCGCCAGCTGGCACGGGCGTCCAGTTGCGGAAGTCGCCGGCTTTGCGCAACGAGAAATTGTTAAACACCAAGCCTACCGTCCCAATAAAGCCCGCGTAACCACCCCAGCCACCCGACAGGGTAATCTGGTCGGATGGTTTCTCAACTACTGTGTAGTTGATATCCACAGTGCCGTCAGCTGCGTTAGGAACGGGATTGATGCCTACCTTTTCCGGGTCGAAGTACCCCAAGGTTGCTATTTCGCGCTGGGAGCGAATCAGCAATTCGCGGTTGAACTTGTCGCCGGGTAGAGTGCGCAGTTCGCGACGCAGTACGTGGTCTGAGGTCTTGGTGTTACCAGCAATGTTTATCTCCTTGATTCGCGCCTGCACGCCCTCCGTAATGCGCATCTCAATGTCAATTGAGTCGCCTTCCACTTTGGTTTCTACCGGATCGATAGAGAAGAACAGGTAACCATCGTTCATGTAGAGCGAAGTGATATCCTGCCCTGTGGGGTTGTAATTCAGGCGTTTGTCCAGCGTTTCTTTGCTGTACACGCTGCCTTCCTTGATACCTAGAACCGATGCGAGGGTCTTGTCGTCGTAGAGGTAGTTGCCTGCCCAGGTGATGTTGCGGAAATAGTACTTCGGTCCTTCATCCAGCCGAATACGCAAAGCTAGCGCATCGCCGGTGCGCACCAGGGTATCTGACACGATAACGGCGTCACGGTATCCCTGGCCGTTGTAGAACTCGATTAGCTTCTTCTTATCCTCCTCAAATTCGGTGCGCTGAAACTTGCCCGAGTTTAGAAGCTTTGGAAACTTCTTCTCTTTCGTCTTCTTGAGCTTACCCTTCAGCTTGCTGTCTTTAAAGGCCTCATTGCCTTCGAAAGCAATGTCGCGAACTTTAATCTTGCCGCCTTTCTCGACGTTGATCTTCAGCACCACGCTATTCGACAGGCTCGAGTCCGGTACTTGGGTGATGTTCACCTTAGCATCGAGGAAGCCTTTGTTGGTGTAGAACTTGCGTACCTGCGTACGCGTGTTGCTTAGCAAGGCATCCGTCACCACCTTGCCCCGAATCAGCTTGATTTTCTTGGTCAGGTCTTCTCCCTGGCTTTTGCTGATGCCCGAAAACTCGAACTTCGACAGCCGGGGACGTTCCTTCAAGTTGAAATCTAAGAAAATACGATTGCCATCCGTGCGCGTAATAGATACGCTCACATCGCCCAAAATGCCCTGATCCCAGAGCTTGCGGATTGCCTTTCCTATTTCCTCACCGGGCACCGAGATAGGGTCGCCGATGCGAAGGCCGGTTAGGCCAATAAGTGTATTGGAATCAAGATAACGAGCTCCACTAATCGTGATGCCCCCTAGCTCGTAGCGCTTAGGTTCCTCCCCTGCTGCCGCTGGCGCATTCTGCGCTACGCCAGCCTCTGGGAGCCCAAGGCCAAGTGTAAGTACTACGGCCGCCACTCGGCCCACTGTATGCAAAGAGAAATTCATTCTGTGTCGGACCCTTACGAAACGGTTATCTGCTCACTCGTCTTCCCAAAGCGCCGTTCCCGACGCTGATATGCCCGAACGGCTTCTTCAAAATGAGCACGTCGAAAATCTGGCCACAGCAGATCTGTGATGTACAACTCTGTATAAGCCATTTGCCAAAGCAAAAAGTTACTAATGCGCTGTTCGCCACTCGTACGGATCAGCAACTCCGGGTCAGGAATGCCAGCAGTTGCCAGATACCCGGTGATAGTGTTTTCCTGCACATCTTCGGCTCGTAAGTGGCCTGCTGCTACATCGGCAGCCAAGCGCCGGGCGGCCTGCGTTAGGTCCCAACGGCCACTGTAGCTTAAAGCCAGTACCAGCGTCATGCGGGTTCCTGCTTTCGTTAGCTCTATGGCTTCAGCAAGTTCCCGTTGACAAGAAGCTGGCAGACTATCGGTTTGGCCAATAGCTTGCAACCGGATGCTGTTCTTGAGTAGCGTAGGTGTTTCCTGCCGAATAGTGTGGACCAATAGCTGCATCAAGGCCATTACCTCGTGCGCTGGCCTCGACCAGTTTTCGGTGGAAAAAGCGTACAGCGTCAGGTAACGTACTCCCATTTCGGCAGCGGCTTCCACCGTATCGCGCACGGCTGTAATGGCACTCTGATGCCCGAAGATGCGGAGGCCACCCTTCTGCTTGGCCCAGCGCCCGTTGCCGTCCATGATGACGGCAACGTGAGCAGGGATATTCTGCGGGTCTATTTCGGACCGGAAGGTCATTAGGACTTTTTGCGTAAAGAGGCTGCAAGTTACGCAAATGGTTGCATTCGCTCCCTTTGCAAGCGCTTCTAGCGCAATAGCTTCGGATTGTCTTTATACTGCGGTGGGCAGTTGATTTTGTAGAAAGTATAAGAGATGCTCAAGCCATTATAGAAGTACCAGTCCTGATCGTTGGGATTGCCAACTAAATCATTCTGTCCCTTATTTTTACCGTCTATATGATCTAGCTGGTCGCTAAAAACTTTCCGGGCTCCAATCTCTAGCCCCAGGTTCCAGCGACTGGAAACGGCGTACTTGAAGCCTATCCCTGCTGGTATGGCCAGGCCTATCATGCTGCCCTTCTGGTTGAGCGATGGTAGTGCGGAGTTGTTTGTCTCGGTCGTAGTATTAGCAAAAAACCCCGCCAGGCCCACAAATAGGTAAGGAGTAAAGTGCACCTTAGCCTTACGGTAGTGGTAGTCGAAGAAATTATACTCCAACACTGCCGAAGCCTCATACAAACTGCCCTTCATATTGGCTTGGCGAAAAGCTTGTAGCGGTGGAGTTCTGCCATCCGAGTCTTTCACGTTACCGTCATCAGCCCGCAGCAGCCCAGCAGTAAAGGCTCCACGCAGCGTGATAGGCGCGGAAATGTCCTTCCGATAGAATGCAGTTAGAGCTGGTCGGTTGTTTTTGAATTGGTAGCCAGGCGAAAGCTCGCCTTTATAGGAAAGCCCACCTAGGCCTATTCCTATTTCGCTGGTGTACTGGGCGGCCGCTGATTGGGCAAAAAAAACACTCCCCGCCTGCACAGAGCAGACAAGGAGTGCTTTGAAGAGATTCGCTCGGGTCATTAGACTGACTGTAGATGATACCAGTCAGTATGAACTGACTAGCGGAATTTGGGGCTCTTAACTTTAGGAGCGAGGATGTAGTTTACAGTGAAACCGGCAGTTACATACCAGTCGTCTTCGCTGTCTTCACCGCGCTGAATACCAACTCCGTTGAAATTAGTGAACTCGCCCGCTGTACTAAGAACATTACCACCACCAAAATATTGTCCAGCACCTGGACTTAGTTGAGATCGATCAACATAAACTGTACTTACATCGTCGAGGTAGTCGCTAAATGTCTTCCGGAAAATTATCTCAAAGCCTATATCAAAGCTTTTGTTGATCTTGTAACGAGCACCTGCGCCAAACGGTATGGCTATACCCCCACGATTGTAGGCTACTCCCTCCGTCTTTAACGGCTGCAATTCTACAAAATTGCCATCTGTATACTTCCCTTTCGGATTACCTACATAACCAGCAACTCCAGCCAGCAAATAAGGTACAAGGTCAGGACGCTTAATGTATGTATTCCGGTTTGGAATTAGATCAAAAATACCTACCAGCGATAGTTCTGCCAAATTATTGCGGAAGTTCATATTGCGATTGAAGCGATACTTACCTTCTGAATCGTTCTCATCAGCAGCCTTAGCGTCATCACCTGTGATTTGGCCATAAGTGAGGCCCGCGCGGGCTGAAATACGCGGAGTGAAACGGTGGGTGAAGGTAGCACCAAAATTCCAACGGGTAGCACCAAAGCGCAAGCTGGGAATGCTAGGCTTAGGAGTGATGTCGCCGAAGTAGTTCATGGCTGTGAGGGTCACACCAACCGAATTGTACTGCTTTCGCTTGCTGAACTGCTGCGCGCTAGCGTCTGCGGCCACTAGCGACAGGGCCAGTACCAGCGCCAGAGTGTAAGTGAAGATCTGCTTCATATGGAGCAAGGGTTAGAAATATCAAAGGGGGTGATGAGAGAGTGAAACTGGCAAGAACACAAGTCGCAGTTAGCGACAAAAGTAGAAGATGTGGGGAACTTAAAAAACAAATAGCAGAAAAAGAATATCTGCTACACCGGGATTCCGGCCGAATTACGTCGGTCCAGACCCCAGTTTAGTTTACTGCGCAAGGTACTGAGGAAGTTAACATGGTTGAGTTTGACCAGGCGAACAGTGAAGTTTTCTCGGCGAACTGCAATTTGAATTCCCGCATCTACCGGCACTGAGCGTGAATCGAGGGAAAGAAGGAACTGATTGCTCCGGCCTTCTATCTCGAAGGAAATTACACTACGGTCCGACACAATTAAGGGACGTACGTTGAGGTTGTGCGGACATACGGGAGCGATAATAAAATTGTTTGTCTGGGGCAGCATTACTGGCCCGCCACAGCTCAAAGAATACCCCGTGGACCCAGTTGGGGTGGCTACTATCAGACCATCTGCCCAATAGGAGTTAAGGTATTCACCATCAATATAGGTGTGCACAACAATCATAGACGATGTATCGCGCTTCAGAATACTAAATTCATTCAGCCCGAAATTGATGCCATCAAATACTTCCGGGTCCGTGTCGACACGGATGAGGCTGCGCTCCTCAATTACAAAATGCCCTTTGAAAAGAGCATCCATCGCGTGGCTTATTTGATCTGGGGTAATGGTGGCCAGGAAACCAAGGCGGCCCGTGTGAATGCCGAGAATGGGCAGTTGGAGACTGCCGACGTAGGTAACTGTATCGAGCAAAGTGCCGTCGCCGCCGATGCTGAGGACGAACTGCACACCGCGCAGAGAATCGCCACGACGGAAGCTTTGAACGCCTTCGGGCAGCCGCAGTCGCTGGCTCAAGTGAGCGTGAAACTGCTCGACAATCATGATTTCGGTCTGCCGACCGCTCAGGTCGTCGAGTAGGCCTTGCACGAATGGCAGGCTTTCATCTTCGAAAGGCTTCCCGAAAATGGCAACTTTCATGAGTGAATCTTACTCCGCGCGTAACGGACAGTGAAATCAGATAGGAAATTCGGAGCGGAAGAAAAAGCCTCCCGTTCCCCGCAACGTCCGGCTATACTCCAGCGTGAACACTCGGTCGTAATAGGTTACGAGGTGCAGGCCAACACCAGCAGAAGCTAGCAACTGGCCCGGCAACCGATTGTTGGGACTAGCGGAGGACGCACTTACGTAGCCGGCATCGGCAAAGGTATTTAAATAGAGTACTAATGGGACGCTATTGATTTTAGGATCGGCGAGTCTGCGCACTTTGATGCGTCCGGCATCGAACAACCGGTAGCTTACTCCCTGTTTGGTAAGTGCATAATGACGGCCATCGATAACATAAGGATCATATCCGCGCACGAGTGCCTCATACCCTAAAGCCCGATTGTCGGCGTAGCTTAGCCGGTGGCTGAAGCGCAGTTGGGCTTGCCCGGCACCGCTATAATAGAAAGGTCCACCCAAGGCCAGATACTGCGCGTAACGACTGCGCAATAATAGCTGCGGCGGCGCACCTGGCGTGAAAAACCGTCGATGCACTACGCTGACTTGCGCATAGCGCCCCGTGAGTGGATAGGCAAACGTGTTACGCCGGTTGAGTACTGCTGACAAACCTATATCGATGTACTGCCGCTGGGTACGGCCCAAATAATAATCGGGATTAAGAAGGTTGACGGAATCCGAAATCTGCTCCTGGTGCAGACTTACATCCAATGCGGCAAGCTGCTGCACCGTACGACGCCAGCGCAAGCCAACTGTGACGTATTGCCGCTTAATAGGAGAGCCGCTTATGGGGCGAAACGTAACCAAACGATCTTCTGCCGTAGCATAGTCGAGAGCACGGGCGCGGTAGTAGGAAACGCCCGCCCCCACCCCTATCCGGCGGCGAGGCCCATAGCCAGGAGCTTCATAGAACAGCTCGTACTTCCGATTGAAGCCTAGCTGCAAGTTGCCGGCTAGCTCTTCGTTTCGACCCCGGAAATTTTTTCGGACGAGATGCAGACCGTAATCCACACGTCGCCACCGGTCGGGCCGGTCGGCCCAGGCTCGGAAATTGCGTTCGGCCAGCGAGAAGATGGGCACGGGGAAGGTGTACCAGCGTTCCTGCAAGCTAAAAAGCACGGTTAAGCTGCCATTGCGGCAGAAGGCTTGCACCAGCACTTGATGGAACAGCTGCAAATTGAACAAGCGCCGACGGTTGCTTTCGAGGCGCTTGCTTAGGACAGCAGTATTCAAAGTGTCGCCTTCGCGGAGATCTAACTCCGCACGCAGCACTCGCTCCTTGGTTTTTTCGTTGCCAGCAAACAGGATGGTGGCGATGCGGACCACTGGGTAGTCGGGACACTGAGCCAGGAGCAAACTATCGACGGTGGAGCGCCGGAGGGAATCTGGGGGGGTGACCGGTGAAGCGGCGCTCCATGCACTAGAGCTAGCTGCCAAACTTTTGAATGGGCAGGAAAAAGCCACCAGGAGCATCACTGAAACCAGCAGAAGCAAGAGCCTATTGCCCACTCTGGCGTGGCTTACAGGCTCAGGTATTTCAGCAATGCGTCGTAACGCTCCTGCTCGTCTTCGCCCAACTCACTAACGCCGCTAAATTGGGCTGTGATGGCGTAACCAAAACGCTCTAGCGTAGCAACTATTCTGGTCAGGCTCGGGGTATTCACTTTGATGGTGAGCCGAATACGATAAGGATCATGCTCGTCTTGCGCTACGTGGGCGCTCAGAATTTTAGCGTTGTTTTCCTCTACGTAGCGGCTGATGGTGGACAACGAGTAGTCGCGTTCCTCCATCGACAGCACCAGCACGGCACCTTGGCCGGCGGCAATTGGCGGTTGGCCAAAAGCGGCTAGCGTATCGCTCACCGTCACGACGCCCATGTATTCCCGCTCGTCGTTGAGTACGGGCACGAGCTGTACTTTATTCTGAATGGCTACTTCCATGATGCGGTAAAAATGCTGGTCGTGCTGCACGTGTACATCGGCGAAGCCGAGCGCCAAGCCAGACAGGAGCTTGCCATCATCTTGGGTTTGCTCGAAATCCAGCAAGTCAGATTCCGTGACTAAGCCCCGATAAAGACGGTCGTCGAGTACGGGGAGCTGACCAACGTGGAATTCCTCCAGCCATTTGGCCGCTTTCCCAACGGTATCCGACACCTTCAGGGGCGGAATCATCTGGTTGAGCAAGTCTTCGGCAATCATCGAATGCATCGGTGGAGGTAATGAATGGAGAGCGGCAACAATTGCCCGCCACTAGCACGTGCTAGGCTACGCGGGCTGAGAAGATACGAAAAGCGGGCAAAGTTGGCGTGTAGAAAGCAGATTTAGCGTAAAAAGGTTTCGAGCAACCATCGGGCCACAACCGTCAGGCTTAGCCTATACTCCGGCAGTAGAATGTTTTACGCCAGCTGGGCGGTTTCGGTGCGCACCAGAAACTGCTGAAGCAAAGCGTTGAACTCCTGGGGACGCTCCATCATGGGCGCGTGGCCGCAATGGTCGAGAAAGCGCAGCTCTGAGTTGCGAATAAGACGATTGAACTCGTGCGCTACTACGGGCGGCGTAATCGTGTCATTCAATCCCCAAACCAGCATCGTAGGCACCTTAATCTTGCTGAGCTCCTTCCCGAGATTATGGCGTTGGGCCGAGCGCGCAATGCTAATAATGCGCAAACATTTTGCATTGGAATTGGTGATGCTGAACACCTCATCCACCAACTCCTGCGTAGCTACGGCCGGATCGTAGAAGGTGTAGGCCACGCGTTCCTGCACGTAGGCGTAGTTGCCGCGCTTGGGGAAGGAGCCACCCATGCTATCCTCGAACAAGCCGCTGCTGCCCGTTAGTACCAGCCGAGCCACGCGGTTGGAGTTGCGCAAAGTGAATTCTAATCCTACGTGTCCGCCCAGAGAATTGCCTAGTACGGTGCTAGGCTCGTGCAGCGCAATGGCTTCCACGAAGCTCTCGACGTATTTTACCAGGCCCGGCACGCCAGCTTGCGTGAGCGGCATGTCGTAGATAGGCAGCAGGGGGATGATGACGCGGTGTGAGGAGCTGAACTCGGCCACTACATCTTGCCAGTTGCTCAGGGCGCCAAACAGGCCATGCAGCAGCAGCAGCACTGGGCCAGCGCCTTCATCCACGTACCGAAATTCATTGTGTTCTTTGATCTGCAATTCCATCGGCTCAGGACGGAGCCGCAAGGGTGGTAACCGGGCGGCCGTCTTCTACAATGATACAATACCGAACCCAATTGCGCAGCATGGCCAGCCCATGCGTGGTGAGCAGTGCCTCGGGGTGAAACTGAACGCCATAAAGCGGTAGAGTAGTATGGCGCAACGCCATGATTTCCCGGTCAGTGTCGGCGGTGTGGGCCAGGGCCCGAAGCGTGGGAGGTAGGTCTTTCACTATCAGCGAGTGATAGCGCGTGACGGGCAGTTGAGCCGGCAGGTCTTGGAACAGCAGATCGGGAGTAGCTACGGTCAGCTCGGTTACTTTCCCGTGCATCGGCCGGGCAGCTCGCGCCAAAGTGGCGCCAAAAAACTCACCTAACGCCTGATGGCCCAAGCACACGCCTAGCATCGGTACGCGCTGGTGCCAAGCCGCTACTATCTGCATCATATTGCCCGCCGCACTCGGGGTACCGGGCCCCGGCGACAACACCAACGCATCAAACGGCCGCTTCTCCAACTCTGCTGCTGGCACATCGTTGCGCACCACTTCCACCTCGCAGCCCAGCTGGCGGAAATAGTCGAGCAAGTTGTAGGTGAAAGAATCGAAATTGTCGAGCAGCAGCAGACGAATGGGTTTCAGAAGCTGCATTGTCAATGATTAGCGGGTTGTCTGTTCATGAGCATTAGCCCAAGCAACCGTTTAACAAATCAACCGAGTAATCATTCACCGCCTCAGAATACCTCCCGTAGCTTATCCAGCAAGGTGCTCGTGAAGGGCATCACGAAGCCAACAATTTCCAGCGCTACCGGCGTGGCCTGGTTTACGAGGGGCAACACCTGTGAATCGGCGACGAGAGTGGGGGATATCAGCTTTATACCGGCCATCCCTATTCCGTGCAGTAGCAAACTCAGCCCCAGCACCCACTTCAGTACGCCGGCCAAACCACCACCCAGATTGTCGAGGACGCCGAGCGGGGTGAGATGTACAGCGGTTTTGATGAAGCCACCTAGCAGATGCACGCCCCATACAATGGCCACGAACACCAGCAGAAACGACACGAACGGCAGCAGACCGAACGCCTCGCCCACATAGTGCCGTACCAACGGAATAGCATCATTGAGCAGCACCAGCCCGCCAATAGCTCCTAGCACAAATGCCAGCAAGGAGGCAACCTCCAGCACCAGTCCCCGCCGGAAGCCCTTTACGGCCCCGATCCCTAGTGGAATAAGCAGCAGAATATCGAAAGCGGACATTTCTTGATGTGCTGATTTTTTGATGTGCTAATGTGCTGATTCTTTGATGCGCTATTGGTGAGTGGCTCGGCAGTCTGAGAGTGAAGAACTACTTCACAAATCGACTGGTGATAGCGAGGCGCTGCTGGTGTCTGCATGGTCGAAGCTCAGGCTTCGGCCGCTGACGGGGAACAACAAGCAGCACATCAGCACATCAAGAAATCAGCCCATCAATCACACATTCGTGTTGTTCAGCAGGTTGCTGACGACTTGCGAGATGGCGCGGCCGTCGGCTTGGCCAGAGAGCTCGCGGGCGGCTACGCCCATTACTTTACCTAGGTCGGAGGGGCCGGTAGCGCCGACGCGCTGGATGATGTCGACGATACGTTCCACCAGATCGGCTTCGGAGAGCTGCTTGGGCAGATACTCTTCAATAATGGCCAACTCGCTCAGCTCCACTTCTTCGAGGTCGGAGCGGAACTGCTTCTGGTAGGTTTCAGCGGCTTCGCGGCGCTGTTTGGCTTGCTTGGTCAGCAGCTTGATTTCGGCTTCGGGTGTGAGGGCCGCGCCGTGTTGGCCCTCGGCAGTTTCGGCCAGCAAAATCTGCGACTTAATGCTGCGCAGGGTAGTAAGACGCACTTTGTCTTTGGCCAGCATGGCCTTCTTGATATCGGCGTCGATGGTTTCTTTTAGAGCCATAGGTAGGGGGAAATGAAGTGCAAGATTAGGCCTTTTAAGCCATAAGTTGACGGCAGACGTAGCAGCAATCTGCTCAACAGCCGTACAGGGCAAAGCCAAATTCAGACGTAGGCAGCATGGCGGCAACCGAAAATAGGGTACGTGGTTTGGGATGTATCTTTGAGCCTTGCCAGCTCACGCAGCCATTACCACCCCGAAAATGACCAAGCTTAGCGTAAACATAAATAAAATAGCCACCCTGCGGAATGCCCGCGGCCACAACCGTCCCGACTTGTTGCAAACGGCCCGCGACTGTGAGCGGTTTGGCGCGCAGGGCATCACGGTGCACCCGCGGCCCGATGAGCGCCATATTCGCTACCAGGACGTGCGCGACCTGAAAAGCGTGGTGACGACCGAGCTGAATGTAGAAGGCAACCCCACCCCCGACTTCCTGAACCTGGTGCGCGAAGTGCGGCCCACGCAAGTAACGCTGGTACCCGACGCCCCCGACGCCGTCACTTCCAACGCGGGTTGGGATACGGTGCGGCACCAGATCTTCCTGATCGGGGTGGTGCAGGAGCTGAAGTCGCTGGGCTGCCGCGTGAGCATCTTCCTCGATCCTAGCCTCGACATGGTGAAAGCCGCCGTAGCCACCGGCACCGACCGGATAGAGCTCTACACCGAAGACTACGCTCGCCAATACCACGAAAACGCCGAAGCTGCGCTAGCACCTTACCGCGCCGCCGCCGAGCTAGCCCAGCAGCTGGGGCTCGGCCTTAATGCCGGCCACGACTTGGACCTCGACAACTTAGCTTACCTCAAGCACAACTTACCGGGTCTGGCTGAAGTCAGTATTGGGCACGCGCTGATTTGTGATGCACTGTATTTGGGGCTCGAAAACACGATTCAGCTTTACCGGCGGCAACTGGCGTAATAATATAAGAACGAGGAATTAGGTCTGTCATCCCGCGCTTACGAAGAGCCTCATCTTTCGGGCGCGGGCAACGTTGTAAAGACTTACACTGCTGCCTGAGGGCTCTTGACTCCGCTTAAGACGACAAACTAATTTTCCATTCCTGCCGCCTTCTTTATCAACTTCATGCCCCGTCTTCCTCTCTCTGATTTCCTGCAGGGCCCGCCAAGCGCTCCTATCTTGGACGTGCGAGCTCCTGCGGAATACGCGCAAGGACACATTCCGGGGGCAGTGAGTTTCCCACTGTTTTCGGACGAGGAGCGGGCCCGCATCGGCACTACCTACAAGCAAATCAGCCAAGATAAAGCCGTACTGCTGGGGCTCGATTTTTTTGGGCCGAAGATGAGCCAGCTCGTGCAAAAAGCGCACAAGATGGCCCCAGGCAAAGCGGTGCGCCTGCACTGCTGGCGCGGCGGCATGCGGAGCGGCGCCGTGCAGTGGCTGCTAGAGCTGGCAGGCTTTCAAGTACATCTGCTGAATAAAGGCTACAAAGACTATCGGCATTTCGCCTTGGCGGAGTTTGCCCGGCCCCGCGCTTTGGTGGTGCTCGGGGGCCTCACGGGCTCGGGCAAAACCGACGTGCTGCACCAATTGGAACACCGCCAGCAGGCCGTGCTAGATTTGGAAGGGCTTGCTAATCATAAAGGCTCAGCCTTCGGCAATATTGGCTTGCCCGCGCAGCCGACGCAGGAGCAGTTCGAAAACGAGCTGGCCTGGCAACTGGCGGCTATTCCGCCTGAGACGTCGACCTGGATAGAGGACGAAAGCCGCACCATTGGTAGTGTGCACGTACCACCGCCGCTGTTTGCGCAAATGCGTACCGCGCCGCTACTGCTGCTCGATATTCCACGACCGGCGCGAGTGCGCAAGCTGGCCGGCGAGTACGGCAGCCAGGATGCCGGTGCTTTGGCTATGGCCATTCTGCGCATTCGTAAGCGGCTGGGCGGCCTGGTTACCAAAGACGCTTTGGCGGCTATTGCGGAGGATGACATGGAAAAAATGGTGAGCCTTGTACTCGACTACTACGACAAAACCTACGCCCACAGCCTCGGCAACCGCGCCATTGTCCGGGTGACTTCCGACACCTGCGACGCGGCCGTAAACGCGGACTTGGTGTTGCGGGCGGCACGGCAGGTGCAGTCGCCTCTCTCCTCTGCTTCGGATGCCTCCTCTCATGGTGCCTAAACTACGTGTTAGTTACTCACTCCACCGACTAGGTAATGCAGGTAGAAGGCCTGGCATAAAAACTCTAGACCTTCTACCCAACGAATTATACCTTTGGAGTATATCGATAAGGAGGGTCCGCTTGCTCTTCCAATACCTCTCCTCATGGTGCCTAAACTGCGCGTTGCCCGCCCGACCGACCAGCTACCGGCGCTGCTCCGTTTCTACCGCGACGGCCTGGAGTTGCTGGAATTAACTTCTTTTACGGCGCACAACGGTTTTGATGGTGTGATGCTAGGCCATCCACAGGCGCCGTATCACTTTGAATTCACGCATCAGCCGGGGCACTTGGTGGGACGGGCGCCAACCGCCGACCACCTGCTCGTGTTCTACTTACCCTTACCAGACGAGTGGCAGGCGGCGGTGCAACGCATGGCGGCGGCTGGCTTTGCGCCGGTACCTTCCTACAACCCGTATTGGGACCAGCTAGGCCTTACTTTCGAAGACCCCGATGGGTACCGAGTGGTGTTGCAGCGGGCCGAATGGAGTTTGTAGCCGCCTTATTTCCTCGTCGTTTTTCGTTTTTCCTCTGATGTTTACTGAAGCCGAAGCCAACACCGACCAAATTCGCCTCACGCAATACAGCCACGGCGCGGGTTGCGGCTGCAAAATCGCGCCCAAGGTGCTCGACCAGATTCTGCACACCAGCATTCCACAGCCCCATAATGACAAGCTGCTGGTCGGCAATTCCTCCCGCGACGACGCGGCAGTGTACGATATTGGCGGCGGCCAGGCCCTCATCAGCACCACCGACTTTTTTATGCCCATCGTCGATGACGCTTATGATTTCGGCCGTATTGCCTCGGCCAACGCCATCAGCGACGTGTACGCCATGGGTGGCCGACCAGTGATGGCCATTGCCGTGCTGGGCTGGCCCATCGATAAGCTGGCACCCGAAGTAGCACGCCGCGTCATTGAAGGCAGCCGCAGCATTTGCGCCGAGGCGGGCATTCCGCTAGCCGGCGGCCACAGCATCGACTCGCCGGAGCCGATTTTCGGGCTGGCCGTCACGGGCCTGCTCCACATCGAGCACCTCAAGCAAAACGACACGGCCACCGCCGGCTGCGAACTGTACCTAACCAAACCGCTCGGCGTCGGGATGCTGACGACGGCCCAGAAGCGCGGTATTCTACGGCCGGAGCACGAGCAATTAGCGCCCCAACAAATGATGCGCCTCAACAAGATCGGGGAAGATTTGGGCAAGCTCGCGGCGGTGCGCGCCATGACCGACGTAACCGGCTTCGGCCTGCTGGGTCACCTCTCCGAAGTGTGCGAAGGCAGCGGACTAACGGCCGAAATCGAGTTCAGCAAAGTGCCCCTGATTGCGGAAGCCGCGGAGTATTACGCTCAGAAATCTATTCCGGGTGGTACAGTGCGCAACTGGGATTCCTACGGTCATAAGATTGGCCCTATCACGGACGAGCAGCGGGCCTGGCTCTGCGACCCTCAAACTTCCGGCGGCCTGCTGGTGTGCGTGGAGCCAGCTGACCGAGCCGCCGTGCAGGCTGTTTTCGCGCAGCATGGCTTAGTGTTGGAGCTGTTTGGCGTACTGCGCGAACACCGGGCCGAGGAGCCCTGGATTCTGGTGCGCTAACCCGTGAAAACTCTTTCGCTGCTACGGCCTCTGTTGGAGTTTGGGGCCGCAGTTATGATATTGATTGTGGGGCTGCGGGTGCTTACGGCCTTGTTCGGCGGTAAGCGCCGCAGCTTCCGAATCTCATTTCAGCGGCAGATGGCGTTGCTGTTCTGGCCCCTACTCTGCCTAAGCGTTGGACTGCCCTTTCTGGCTTCCTTCCTGTTTGCGGGCGCGCTGTCGGGCTACGAATTGGTGCTGCTCCTGGCGTTTTCAGCGGTGGTGCTGGGCTTCGCGGCGCCGGCGCTGCTGCTCCATCTACATTACTATGTGAGAAACCAGGCCACAACGGTGGTCTTCGAGCCCAAGCAAAATGTGTTGGAAGTCTATGAAAACGGCCAGCAGATTCCGTTTGGCCGCTCTGATTTGGCGCGGGTTGAGTATGTGCGCTGCACCTCACGCCGTTTGTTCTGGAGCGACTACGAATATTTGCAGTTGCACTTGCTGAATGGACAGGTACTTACGCTCACATCGTTGCTGCTTAAGCTCAGACCAGTGGCCGAATTTCTACGGCATGCTAACCTGCACACGCATCAACGTTGGTTTTGCATAATCCGAACTTGACCTCTTTGCTATCCTTAAATTTCAAAACGGGACATACAGAGGCTTCCCACGCTGCATCCTCCCCTAAAATATTTTTATTTAGCTAAGTACAGCCGTAATTATTGTCCAGAATATACCGCGTTGCGCTGATTACCGTTGCGCAAAGGATATATTTGTCTGGTAGTATTTTGTATTGCATCGTGATACAGCGACTGTTGTTTTATGGCTTTTTGCTGTGTTGCGTTTACTCGCCGGGGCTTGCGCGAGCCACTGCTCCGCTCACCGACGACAACGTGCCCGCGTTGTTACGCCGGCTAGCCGTCCAGCCGTCCGATTCGAGCCGAGTACGCTTGCTGGCTGAACTTTGCTACGAGCTCCACGACAGCGATCCAAGCCAGGCGCTACGCTACGGTGAGCTAGCCGTGAGTCTGGCTGCTACCTTGCACGACCAGCCAGGCCAACTACGCAGCCTGCTGAGCCTGAGTAGCTGCTACGCCAACCTATCTGATGGCGCGCATGCTCTACGGCTGCAACAAAAGGCTCTGCGCCTGGCCCAGCGGCTGCACAACACCGATGGCATCGTGCGTGCCTACACTGGAATTGGAGGCGTGCACCACGAGCGCAACGACACCGTAAACGCCCTTCGAAATTACCAACGTGCTTTAGAGCTGGCATTCGCCAAAGATGTTCGAGTGCGGACTCAGGCTATGCTGTTCGGTAATCTGGGCAACCTGTATTCCTATCTACACAAGTATTCTCTGGCACTATTTTACACCCGCCGGGCCTTGCAGTTAGCCCGCGCTGCCCACGATAAGGCCGGCGAATCGTTGTATCTCGCCAATCTAGGGTTGATTTACTATCAGCAAGAACAGTTGGATCTGGCCGAAGGAATGCTCCGTCGGGCTATCACGCTGGTCGAGCCTCTGCACAAGTACCGCTACGAAGTGGGTCACTTGGAACTGCTAGCCGTGGTGCTGCTGGTGAAGGAAGATCTGGACGAGGCGGAAACCCTTACGCAGCGCGCCCTGCTCCTCTCCCGCCAGATCGACTATAAAGAGCGGGTGCTGGATGCCTACAGCATCCTCTCCGAAATCAACGTCGACCGTCAGAACTACCAAGAAGCTTTTGGCTGGCTTACGCGGTTTCGCAACCTGAACGACTCTTTAAACAGCCGTTCACGCTTGCAAACTATTGCGGCGCTGCAAACCCGGTACGAGACGCAGGAAAAAGAAAGCCAGATTCGGCTGCTCACCCAACGAGGCGAGTTGCAACAGCTTCGCAACCAAAAGCTTTGGGTGATTGTGGGCGTGTTGGTGCTCGGACTCGGGGGCATGGGCCTACTGTATGGGCAACTGAGACGCAGCCGCGTAGCCCTTACTGCCAACAACGCAGCCCTCCAGCAAGCCACCAGAGAACTGCGCGAACTGGCCGCTTCCAAAGACCGACTGTACGCCATTGTCGCGCACGATTTGCGCGGCCCGGTCACTTCATTTGTCGGCGTGACGGAATTGATTGAGTCTCATTTGCGGCAAGGCGACGAAGAAGGCTTGCGTCGCCTTCCGGCCTTGGTGCGCCAATCGGCCCAAAGCCTCAACAACTTGCTCGATAACCTCCTGAACTGGGCCGTGAGCCAGACCGGGGAGCTGGTAAGCCAGCCGGAGCCGCTATCTGTTAGTGAGCTGTTTGCTGAAATTGAGGAGCTCTACCGCACCACCGCGCAAGCCAAGCAAGTCCAACTCACGGCGCCGCGCCTGTCGCAGCTACACGTCTGGGCCGACCGTAACATGACGCGTACCATTCTGCGCAATTTGGTGGGCAATGCTTTTAAGTTCACGCCTACTGGCGGGCAAATTCATCTCGATGCCTATTCTACGCCCGACGGTAGCAGCGTGTGTCTCACCGTCGCGGACTCAGGCCGAGGCATGGCCGCCGACCAGGTCGACGCGTTGCTACTCGACAATCCGGCCCGGCCCGCTACTCCGGCCAACCTCAACGCTCGTTCTGGCACGGGGCTCGGGCTGCCACTCTGCCGGGCATTTACGGAGCGGCTACACGGCACGCTCACCCTCAAAAGTGCCCCTGGCCAGGGTACTACCGTGCAGGTTCGTCTGCCGGCCCTGCCAGCCGCCTGAGCCCGCGCGCATGTGGCGCCGACTACCGACCTTTGCTCGCTCTTTCCGCCTTTGCTATGCTACTCAACCACCGCGAACAAGGCCAAGGCCAACCCCTGGTCATTCTGCACGGACTTTTCGGCACTCTCGATAACTGGCAAACGCTGGCCCGCCGCTGGGTCGAAGCCAGCCACCGCGTGGTCAGCGTAGACCTGCGCAACCACGGCCGTTCGTTCCACACGCCCGAGCACAGCTACGAGCTCATGAGCCAAGACCTGCTGGAGCTGTTCGACAGCCTGCGACTAGGCCCCGAAACCACGCTACTGGGCCACAGCATGGGTGGCAAAGTAGCCATGCGCTTCGCCCTCGACCACCCCGACCGGCTGGCCCGCCTCATAGTGCTCGACATTGCCCCGCGCCTCTCCGACATGGCGCATCAAGACAACATCATCGAGGGCCTCAACGCGGTGAATCTGGCAGGTTTGGAAACCCGCCAGCAAGCCGATGACGCCTTGGCCCAGCACATCCCCCAGCCCACCGTGCGCCAGTTTTTGCTCAAAAATCTTTACCGCACCGAAGACAACTCGTTTGCGTGGCGGCAAAACCTAGCGGCCCTCACCGAGCACATGGCGGCCATCGGGGCTGAAATCACGGCCCCGCAACCGTTCCTGAAACCGGCGCTATTCATCCGGGGCGGTAAGTCCGATTATGTAAGCACCGAAGACAAACTCTACGGTATTCCGGCGCTGTTTCCTAACTCGCAGGTCGAAACTATTGTTGATGCTGGCCACTGGCTGCACGCCGAAGCGCCGGATGAGGTATTTAGGTTGGTAGAAGCCTTCGTCAAGAGCTGAGCACGGGCAATTAGCTGCCCTTTTTTCCATTTCTGCCTTTTCGTTTTCGCGTGAAACCTGGCGTCCTCTACCTCATCCCCACCATTCTGGCCGATGATACGGCTGGGCAGGTACTCCCAGCGCAAGTGCCGACGCAGGTGGCGGCGCTGTCGTACTTTCTGGTGGAAAATGCCCGCACTGCCCGCCGCTTCATCAAGAGCGTAGCCCCGCAGCACGTGATTGAAGAGCTGCGAATCAGCGTCATCGACAAAGACAGCACCCCCGCTCAAATTCAGGCGGCGTTGCAGCCGGTCTTGGCCGGCCAGGACGCCGGCGTAATTTCGGAAGCCGGTTGCCCCGGCATTGCCGACCCCGGTGCGGAATTGGCCCGGGCGGCGCACCAGCTAGGTATTCGAGTGGTAGCCCTGGTTGGGCCGAGCAGCTTACTGCTGGCTCTTATGGCATCGGGCATGAACGGACAAAGCTTCACTTTTCACGGGTATCTGCCCATTGAAAGAGCCCGACGGGCAGCGGCCATTAAGCAGTTGGAGCGGCTGGCCTTGGCGCAGCATCAAACCCAGTTATTTATCGAAACGCCCTATCGCAACATGCAGTTGCTGGAAGATTTGCTTGGTCAGCTCACGGGAAGCACCCGCCTGTGCATCGCCGCTAACCTTACGGCGCCCAACGAATACGTGCGCACCAACACCATAGCCGGCTGGAAAAAAACCGGCCTCCCCGACATCCACAAACAGCCCGCCGTCTTCTTGATTGGAGAGTAGCCGCGCTACGATGCCCCTATAGCACTTGGTAGATCAGCAGGGAAGACAGATAGGCCAGGCCCGTCATGTAGAAAAGCTGCAACAGGGGCCACATCCAACCTTTGGTTTCGCGGTAAGTGGTAGCTAGGGTGCTCATGCACTGCATGGCAAACACGTAGAACACCAGCAACGAAGCCGATCGGGCAGGCGTGAAAAACGGCTGGCCATTCAGGTCTTTTTCCGCGGCCAATTTCTGTTGCACCGTTAGTTCGTTGGCGTCCTGGCCCACGCTGTAAATGGTGCTCATGGTGCCCACAAACACTTCCCGCGCCGCAAAGGAAGTGAGGAGTGAAATCCCAATTTTCCAATCGAAGCCTAGCGGCCGGATGGCGGGTTCAATCAGGTGGCCGAAGTGGCCGGCATAGGAGTTTTCTAGTTTTTCGGAAGCAACGCGGCTCTCGGTTTCGGCAGGAGTCAGGCCGCGGGCTAAGGCTGTAGCACGCGCCCGGCTTTCGGCTTGTTCCAGGGCATCGGCGGGCCCGTAGGAAGCCAGCACCCACAAGATCACCGAAATAGCCACGATGACCTTGCCCGCCTGGAACACAAACGCCTTAACCTTCTCCAAGATGGTGAGGCCCACGTTTTTCCAGCGCGGCCAACGGTACACCGGAAACTCCATGATGAAGTAGCTCCGCTCTGTCGTGCGCATCAGCCGTTTCATCACCCACGCTGAACCCACTGCCGATACGAAGCCCAACAGATACAGCCCCATCAGCGCCACCCCGCGCAGGTTGAAAATGCCCAGCACCGGCTGGTCGGGCACTACCAAGCCAATAAGCACCGTGTACACCGGAATTCGAGCCGAGCAGCTCATCAGCGGCGTCACGAAAATGGTGATGAGTCGGTCTTTGCGGTTTTCGATGGTGCGCGCGCTCATGATGGCTGGCACGGCGCAAGCCATACCCGAAATCAGTGGCACCACGCTCTTACCGTTCAGCCCAAACTTGCGCATGATTCGGTCCATCATGAACGTGACGCGCGCCATATAGCCTGTTTCCTCCAGCACGGCAATGAAGGCAAATAGCAGGGCAATCTGCGGAATGAAGATCAGGACACCGCCGAGCCCGGCTAGTACGCCTTCCGTGAGCAAGTTTATAAGCGGACCGTGGAAGTTGGTTTGGATGAGGCCGTTGATCCACGCCACGCCCTCGTCAATCAGCTCCATGGGGTAGCTGGCCCAGGCAAAAACGGCTTGAAACAACAGAAATAGCACCGCCAGAAAAATCAGATAGCCCCACACCCGGTGCGTCAGCACTCGGTCGATGCGGTTGCTATAAGGTTCGGCCCGCTCCGTCCGTGTTACTGAAACGGTGTTCAGCAGTAGCTCATTGATGCGGTTGTAGCGGTTGATGGTTTCCTGCGCCTGCCGAGCCGTAGGCTCGAAGCCATACTGCGCCACCAGTTCGGCGATGTACGCCTTATCATCGGGCGTCAGGAAGCTGATGTGGCGGAACTGGTGCGCGTAATGCAGCGCTAGGTAATCGTTGTGCAGGTTGAAGTAGTAGCGGATCTGCCGAATCATGGGCAGCAACTCGGCTTCTGGCTCGTAAAACGATACCGCCGGCGCATCCAACTGTTGCGCCATTACAATTTTAAGCGCCGCTACCCCAATGCCCTTGCGGGCATTCATCGGGATGATGGGCACGCCCAACTCCTCTTGCAGCGCAGCTAAGTCAATACTGACGCCGTGTTGCTCGGCCACGTCCATCATGTTCAGGGCTAGTACAGCGGGCAGGCCCAGGTCGGCGAGCTGCGTAAACAGCAGCAGGTTGCGCCGCAAGTTGCTCGCATCGGCCGTTACCACCACGAAGTCGGGGTACTGGTTCGAGCCTTTATCGTAGAGCAAATCTGTGATAACCTTCTCATCGAGGCTCTTGGGGTAGAGCGAGTAGGTACCGGGCAAGTCGATGATTTCGGCGCGGTGCTGCGGGGTAAGCTGGCTCACTCCCGTTTTGCGGTCCACGGTTACGCCCGGAAAATTACCAACCTTCTGATTCAGCCCGGTCAGCTGGTTGAACAGGGACGTCTTACCAGAATTCGGATTGCCGATGAGCGCAATGCGCGTCAGAGTCTTCTGGACCGGCATTCCAATGGTAGCCGCTTCCAGCGCGGCCGCCGAAGCAGCCCTCCCAGTCGGGATGGTACGAATTCCGGCGCTACTCATGCGTAATTATTCCTTCAGCAATATGGTAGCCGCCTCACTCACCCGCAGCGACAACGTGTAGTCAGCCGTATCGCCCACCACCAACGTGATAGGACATCCTAAAGGAGCTCGGCTATTCAGTCGCACCTGTGTACCAGGTATACAACCCATTTCCAACAGCTTTAACGCCATCTCGGGGTCCTGCAAGCAGCAGATAGTACCGCTCTCCCCTAGCCGCAGGTCTTTCACGCTCCTTTGGCGCGGAGCAGTGGCAGAGGAAGCGGTTACAGAAGAAGCGGGCATAGACTTGGTTATTTAGACTTGCTTTAAACAAAGGTACTACCCATTTAGGTTTCGGCCAATTTCAACTTATGCCACCTACTAGCATAGAATGTCTTTATTGCTAAGCTTATAACTATTTCGACGCGCAATTGCATCTTTATAAATATTTAAAGGATGCATGACGTGAATTGCTATTATCATTTTAATTTTGGGATACAAAAACTAGTCTGCCTACCTATGTTCCAACGCTTACTCTCCCTTTTTGCTCTTCTACTGTTGTTCCCAGCCCTAGGCATGGCTCAGGAGAACCGCCTGTCTGGCCGCATAGTAGACCAGAAAACCAAGGAGCCAATTCCCTTCGCCTCTATTAGCTTGCGGGAGGAATCCACTGGCGCTCTTACCAACGAGTATGGCTTCTTTCAAATAGCCACTCCTGAGAAGAACGCGCAAGACTCGCTTATTGTGCTGGCCCTCGGCTTCAAGCGCGTAGCGGTACTCGTCAAGCGCGGCGTCTCCCAAACCGATATGATTATCGAGGTACCTAAGCGAGTAATTGAGCTGGGCAACGTAACCGTGAAAGGCGGTAAAGTCAAAGACTTATCGCTGGGCTCAAAGTCCAGCACTCCGGGCGAGGGCATGATCCAAGGTATGCCGGGCAGTCAGTACGCCTTCTTCGTGAAGAACGACAAAAACAAAACGCTCGGCAACGTGCGTTCGGTATCATTTTACATCGGCGAAAACGGTTTCCCACGGGAGCCATTCCGGGTCCGTATTTACAAAGCCGACGGCAACTACAACTCGCCTAATACTGACCTGCTCACTGAAAACGTAGTAGTATCGGCTCCGAAAGGCGGGGCCTGGTATACGGTCGATTTGACCTCTTATAATATTGAAGCACCAAAAGAAGGGTTCTTCGTAGCAATGGAATGGATTGTGAGCGGTGACAAGTTTTACACCACCAACTTCATGGACACCTACACGCCCTATGGCCAAATCATGCGCCCTACTTTCGAGTTCAAGGAAAGCCGCACCTGGAGCTACACCATGGGTAAAGGATGGAGCCTGCTCACGCTCTCCAGCAACGGCCAGCGCTACAACGCCATGATCAAGGCCGAAGTAGACATGATCAAAGACTGATCACAGATTCACGCGGATTTTAACGGATTCCACGGATTTTGTAGACGATCACAAACTAAAAGAGCTTGCCAAATGGCAAGCTCTTTTAGTTTGTCGGACCAAGCCAGATTAGGTGATGTCTGGGCCAGCTACAAAATCCGTGAAATCCGCTAAAATCCGCGCTAATCCGTGATCCTAGTTGATCACGGCAATTTCTACGCGGCGGTTTTGCTGGCGGCCTTCAGCAGTGGCATTGGAGGCGACGGGAGCAGTTTCGCCCATGGGCTCTATGCTAACTCGGGCATCGCCCATGCCGCCGTTCTGGGCCAGCCATTTCTTCACGGCATCTGCCCGCTTCGCGCTTAACTCGCGGTTGTAATTTTTGTCGCCCCGAGAATCAGCGAAGCCCATTACGCGCACTTGGCTTTTACCATGACGACGACCAATAGAAGCCGCAATTTCTGACAGCGCACGGGTAGCACTAGGTTTAATTTCGGCTTTATCGGTATCAAAGAGTACCGTTTCTTCCAAACCATAAACGCTGAATTTATCGTCGCTGCGCACTGAAATTTCGGGCAGGTCGATTTCTTCGTAGGCCACATCAGCCAGTTTAGCTTTGGTCATGTCCCAGGCGGCGTCGGCAGCATTGGCAGCACCAGAAGCCGCATCGGCTACGGTAGCACCGTCGCGGGCTACTACAGCCGTGTCGGCGTTGGCTTCCTGGAGTTGGTCTTTTTCTTCAGGTTTTTTCAGGTCGCCACAAGCCGAAGCTAGGAGCGCCGTGGCTGCCAGAGCAGAAAGCAGGTGCTTTTTCATAAGGGAGGGAGTTGGTTGGGAGGAGTGTAAATAGGGAAAGCAGAAATCTTACTTACCAGTTTTGGCAGTCTTGGTAGCCTTGCCAGCGGTGTGTTCGACAATCCATTCGCGAATCGTTTCCTGAGCGAGGGGAGAAAAAACCTCCTTTGGTTGCCCATTAACGATAGGCCATTCAGCCGGATCGGGTTGGAAGAGGTGATTAACGCCTGGCAGGGGCTTCTTGGTCACGTCGCTATTTTTATTGGCTCGCAAAGCTTTGAACAGCGGCGTAAGATTAGCTTCAGCTCCTACGTAAAGATCGGCACTGCCGTTCAGGAGCAGCACTGGACACTTCACCTCCGCTAGATGTTCCAACGGATTAAAATTTAGAAAATAGCGGTACCGGAAAGAGGTCAACTCAACGGCACTTGCCTGGGCCGCGGCTTCGTCGATAGCGGTATTGTTTTGGCGCAACATATTGGCCACGATAGCACGCGCTTGCAACTCATCGGGAGTTTGGCGGATGATTTCGAGCATTGCCTGCTGACGCTTAGCGGCAGCTTCTACCTGAGCTTCTTCCGTACCCAGCGAGCGAAGCAGAGCTTGTTGCTGCTGCACCGCTAGCGCACTGCCGGGCACACCATACGCAGCCAATCCTATCACGAAGGCAGGCGGCAGAGGCTGCGTGGCAGAGAGCAACGCTACGTTTCCGCCTTCCCCGTGCCCTATCACCCCAATCTGAGCCAGATTCACTTCGGGGCGAGTACGCAAGAAGTTTAGTCCGGCCTGCACATCGCTCACCAATTCGGCGGTCGTGGTCAACGCCAAGTCGCCGGTGGAGCTACCAGTACCACGGTCATCGAAGCGAAGCACAACAATACCGCGACGCGTAAGATAGTCGGCCAACGAACCGAGCAGATGATAGTCGCCAACGGTAGCGTCTCGGTCGTGCGGTCCAGCATCCGACATCAGCACCACTGCCGGGAATGGGCCCGGGCCGGCAGGAACCGTGAGCATGCCGCCGAGGCGCACATTTACCGTCACGTTGGTGTAGGTTACTTCTTCTTCCCGATAAGGTGGGGTGAGGCGGGCCTTAGGAGCAGTATTGATGGGAGCCGGGCTGAAAGAAAGCGTCAGGGGAGCTTGGTAGCCGGGCTGTTGCCAGGTTCCCTGCACCTGCTTGCCATCGGGAGCTAGCCGCCCAATGAAGCGGCTGCCCGCTTCTTCCGCGGCGAATATTACTGTATCGCCGCGCACATCCACCCGCACCGACATGCGGCTTACCTTTTGCAGGGGCACGTCGAGGGTGGCAAAATAGGAACCGTCGGTGAGGCTGACGAGGCGAAAAATCACCTCCAGCTCGCCACCGGGCATCTTTAACGGGCCTTTCCACAGTCCGTCAAGAGCCGGCCTAGCCATAGCTACTGGCCCAACCACGCAAAGCAACAATATGAGCAGCCAACGGCGAAGCAAAAACGCGCAAAGAGTTTTTTTCATGTCAAGTAGAGAAAAAGCAACCAGCATAGACCGGTCGCTTCTCCGCAATATAGGAACATCTGGTGCCAGCATTGCAAAAAAAGAGCTTCTAAGCCAAAGATGCAGCTACTATATACGCACAGCGCCCTTTTCCGGAGTGGAAAAGGGCGCTGTTTGAAGAAGACTTATAAGCCTATGTTGTAAGCTGCTTTCAGATAAACAAATCGACCGTTGAAACCCATTTGCACCGGATCATACGGGAAGATGTCGCGGTTTTCGGGCAAATTCGAAGGCCGATTAAAACGGGCCTGGTAATACGCCTCAAAAGCCTCGACACTGGCAAAACGACCTTCGCCCGGCGGGCGGCCATTGCGAGCCGCTTCTAGTTTGGTATTCGGATATACATCAAACAGGTTTTGTGCCCCAGCTGTGAAAGACAGCGCCTTGATGGGCCGGTAGGTTAGCACCACATCGGTAACGAAGCGGGGGTCGTACTGCAGAAAGTAACTACCGAAATCGTTGCCCTCGGAGTTGTTGTCGAAGTAAGACACCTCGCCGAAATAAGTACCACGTAGCAACAGACCTATTTTACCTAGTTCGTAACCCGCCGTAAAAAATGCCTTACTGCGCGGATTGCCAGTTTGCAGCAGCGAAAGCTGGCGCTGATCTACGTAGCTGGTACTTAAGTTGAGCGCGTTTTCGGGTTGTGGTGTTCTATCAGTTGCGAGCTGTCTAAACAGATCAGGTACCTGAATATTTCGGATGGTGGTACGGTTGAAGTTGGCAGCAGCACTCAGCGAGAGGGTACCCCGACCGACTCCTTTTCGAAAATTAGCCACTACGTCTAAGCCCCGCGTGCGCGTATCAACAGCATTGGTGAAGAACTGGGCCTGGTCTATCAGTCTCTCAATAAAAACATCATCAAATGGCTGGTTGCTCCCCGCTCTAAACGTACCAGATAGCACAATCCGGTCGTCAATATCTATTTGGTAGGCATCCACGGCTACATTGAAAGCCGGGCTTGGCGTCAGGACCAGGCCCGCACTGATGTTACGCGAGTTTTCTTCTTTTAGCTGAGGGATGCCTGCCGCTTTCGCGAACAGGGAAGAATTATTGAAGAGACCCGATACAAATACACCTTCAGGAGTAGGCAGCGACGTGAATTGGCTGTAGAACTCCTGTTGTAGCGATGGCGCGCGGAAACCGGTGTTGTATGCGGCGCGCACGGCCAGCGGCTTCAGCAGTTGCAGGCGCGATGCTACCTTATAGATAAAGGCGGAACCAAAGTCGCTGTAGTTTTCGAAGCGAAGCGCCGTGTTTACGGTCCATTTCTTGGTAACGTCAACTTCCACGTCGAGAAACCCGCCTACGTTATTGCGGGTGCCTAACGACTCTTCCACTGACCTTTCACCAAATCCTACAAATCCTTGGGAACCGATTTTGTTGGTGATGCCCTCGTCAAACAAACCAGAAGACAAATTACTGCCGGCGACGATTTCGTAGCGCTCGGTACGGTACTCGGCGCCAAATGCTACGTTGGTTCCGGCCAATACGTTCGAGAACAGGCGGTTGAAGGTAGCGTTGCTTACGTTTTGCCGAAACTGATAGCCGCCGGCCTCAAACTCCGTGGGTGAATTTTCACCTTTGGAAAAGTTCAGCGTGTTGTTTAAATCGTAGCGCATTTGGTTGTAGCCTACCACGTGGCTAACATCGAGGCTCCAGCGACCCAAGCCGAGTGCTACGCCAAGGGCCGCAGAGGCGTCGTGGATGCGGGTATTGATGTTGGGTTGGAAGCCCAAAGGGAAAACGGATGCCCGGATGGCTGCAGTATCGGAAACGGGCAGTACCCACGGGGCTACTGCTTTACCGCGCCGAAAGTTGTAGCCACCAAACGAATAGAACCGAACTTTCTCGGACGCTAACACACTGGCGTTGAACAGGCCTCGCACGTTACGAATCTGGGCATTACCGTTCTGCTGCTCGTAGTCAGCATACGTTTTACCCCTAGCCGCTAAAAGTGAGTCCTCCTGCCGAGGATTAAAGGAAAATACTGGTCTAGAGGCTACGTCGCGGGAGTAGCCGCGGGTAGTGGAGCCGCGATGGTCTACGTCGCCGGTGAGATTGAGAAAACCTTTTTTGCCTAATCGCAAGCCTTTATTTAGCGATATTAGTGTACTGAGCCCGTCCCCCTCGGTGTGAACACCGCTGCTTACTAACGCGTTGCCGCCTTTGCTATCGGACTTCAGATTGATGTTGATTACGCCAGCAATAGCGTCGGAGCCATATTGGGCAGCAGCCCCATCGCGCAGAACTTCCACCCGGTCGATGCCATTGCTAGGCAAAGTGTTCAGATCATAACCCACGTTGCCCACACCCCGGTTGCCAAGCAGATTAATAAGCGCCGTTGTGTGGCGTCGCTTGCCATTCACGAGCACCAACATTTGGTCGGTACCTAGGCCACGCAACGACGATGGATCAATGTGGTCGGAGCCGCCGGCAGAGGTTTGGCGGGTAGAATTGAAAGCCGGCACCACGTAGGTCAGAAGCTGCGTTACGTCGGTTTGCGGGGCGGTTAGAACCAACTCACGCATGTCCACTACATCAATGGGCGCTACGGACTCTAGAGCCGTGCGGTCGACACGGCGAGTACCTACAGCTACAGCTTCGGTTACGAGTTGGAAATTGAAATCCACCGTTTTTTCCGGCACCAGGAAGATGTTAGTCAGTAGCTGCGGACGGTAGCTGATCTGCGTAACCTGGAGCGTGTAGGGTCCACCATGCAGCATATCAGGGATGGTGAAGGTGCCTGTAGCGCCAGTAGTAGCCGTACGCCGAATACCGGTGGGCAAATGCACTGCCGTTACCACTGCCCCGATGAGCGTTTCATCCTTATCCGATACAACACTACCAGTGATTGAGGCAGTTTGGGCTACAGAGCTGTGGGCAAGGAAGGTGAACAGGCCGAAAAAACACAGCCAAAAGCGGGTACAATTTATTGTCATATTACTGTTCAGCTTTGTTAAGAATCCTCACAAAAAAAGTATAAAGCTTCGGCATACTTATATTATTTCCATTAATCTCAAAAAAATAAACACAGTTGCGTGTTAATCAATGACTTTGTTATTGCATCAATTCATCATAAAATTTGAAATCAGCCACCTTAAGCTCAACAAAAAGCTGATATTCAACAAACTATATTTATCGAATACAGTGAATAGCTTACTATATTTACACCATGTCATTTTTTCAAGTTTCCTTTTTCTCCACTGTACAGCTTCTTCCCAACTCCTCTCAACTTAAGACTCTTTTAAAATCTCCGCCTTTTCGTTCGCCTCAGATTGCCACACCTTCTTCTCACCTTCAATTGTATGATCCAGAAAAAACTTTACACGCTTTTACTGTTTGCCTGCACTTTGCTTGCTACCGCTTGCAAGGACGACGACAAAGAGATCCCGCCTACACCTGCCAACCCCATTGTGAAGCTTGGCGCTGCTATGACAGGTGCCCAGCAGGTTCCGGCGGTTACAACCATGGCCTCAGGTGAATTCGAGGGTACATATAATACTGAAACCCAGGAGTTGGAATACACGATTGTTTTCCGAGGCCTAACGCCTAGTAATGGTCACTTCCACTATGGTAGACCAGGAACAACTGACATCGTAGCAATAGCTTTTCCACAATATGCAACCTCCCCTATAAAGGCGCGAATAACCTTGTCACGGAGTGATGCGGAGAAGATGCTCAATGGTGGGATGTATGCGAACTTGCATAGTTTAGATTTTCCTAAAGGAGAATTACGCGGGGATATCAAAGTTGTTCCTTAGTAAAATTACTATAGCATAATGAAAAGAGGCCAAGCTTGAACGCTTGGCCTCTTTTCATTATGCTTGACAAACCCAATGATTTTTGTTGATGACTACAACATTACTCTTTGACAAATTTTTGGCGATACTCCCGCTTACCGTCGGAAGCGGTGACTATGTAGATACCTGAAGCTAAGTTGGCAACGTCCAGCTGGCCGTTACCAAGATAGCGAGCAGACCTTAGAACAGTACCGTGTATATCAGCAACCTGTGCCCGTGTGAGCTTCAAAGATTCAGGCAAAGACAAAGTCACTGTGGTTTTTGCTGGGTTCGGATATAGTCTTAAAGCTTTTTCAAGTGGATGAGTTGAAGTTGTACTCAAAGCTACTCCCCGATTAGCGCCCACGTACCTTACAAACCACATCTGGTTATAACTGCCAAAGTTGTACCATTGATTGGCTGGTTGACCCTCCCGATAATAATTGGGGTTCCCACCACCAATCTCTAGTACCTTGTCACTATATGTGTTTTTGATTTTGAAGTTGCGGCCATCCTTGATCTGTTCCAGAGTTAAGTAGTTATTAGTACCTGTATCATGGAAAGACCATTGTTGATGCCGAGCACCCCAGACATCATTTGCATTGTTCCACAGATTGGCGTGGCGCCCAGCTTCCGTTAAATCGCCATTGCCACCAATTTCGAGGACTTGTTGAGTGTTACGATTAGTAATGTAGAAGCTGTAAGGATCAATGTAACCATCGAAATTAACGTTTGAAAATGTCCATTGTTGCCCTGCCAATCCCCGATCGGTCGATTGAGTAACCCGATTATCGTCGCCATTAGCTGATAATGCCATGAGGCTATTTGCATTGATAATACTGTACACGCCCAAGTCTGTGTTGGCACTTGGATTTGCGCTTACATCAATGATATTCCAGTTCCGCCATAATGATTGATTTTTAGACACGCAAGCTTTGTCTGTACCCGTAGGTGAAAAACCAAGTCGATATCCATTAGCACGCAAGGCTATTTGAACTGTGCCGGAGTTGCTTACTTGGCGTAACTCCCACAACTGAACGGGGTCAGGAAGTGAGTTTCCGCTTTGCTGACGGAAATTTTGACTCACTAGGCTTCGCTCGTCTTCTCTTCCGAAATAATTACTTCGAAGGTCAGGAACTTCTAGTATTTGCCCACTATTCCTATTGATTATTTCATATGAGATTACTGTGCCTCCCGCCTCAGGAACTGCTCGGAACATCCACTGTTGATGAGCTCCACCCCAATAGTCCCACTTGTTAACGTAATGGCCAGGTTGATATCGGTTGCCTCCTCCTACTTCTAATGCTTGCTGATCCCTAATTGGGCAAGGTGAATTCGGGTTGCTTTGATTAAGTATGTTTGGGTCAGACCCAGCACAACCAAGAATCTTGTATACATGTCCGGGAATTGGAACAAAGTCGGCATGACCAGCAAATGGCAGCAACAAAAGAATCATTAGTAGGGACCAAGCGCTACTACTTACTAAGTAATATTTTTTCATGTGATTACAGTTGATTTTTGATGAATGATTTAGGTTTGTCGATGGCAAGTATATCATTTTATATGATTTTTTTAAATTTCGTGTATACGTTTTTGTTAATTAATACTGCACTTGAGTTTGCTGAGCTCATTTTTTCTGAGAACAACAAACCCTACATAGTTAGAATACCATAAAATATAATCGTCTACTCCGCCACAAACACCCGCTTCACTCGCTCACTCACATTCGTGAGCAGCTCGTATGGGATGGTGCCGATACGGGCGGCAAGTTCCGGGAGGGGCAGGTGAGGCCCGAAGATTTCGGCGGTGTCGCCGGCCTGGGTGCCCTCAATGCGCGTGACATCGACCATGCACATGTCCATGCACACGCTGCCGATGATGGGCGCGCGCTGGCCCCGAATTACTACTTCGCCAGTGGCGTTGCCGAAGCGCCGGTCATAGCCATCTGCGTAGCCGATGGCGAGGGTGGCGATGCGCCGCTCGAAATCGGTGGGTTGGCCGCGGCGGCCGTAGCCGACGGTTTCGCCGGGCGGCAGCGTTTTCACCTGCGAGATGGTGGTGCGTAGCGTGCTGACGGGCTGCAATGCATCTTGCTCGCGGGTGGTGGCTTCCACGCCGTAAAGGCCTATTCCGAGCCGCACCATGTCGAAGTGAGCTTCGGGGAAGCGAAGAATGCCGGCTGAATTGAGGGCGTGCCTGAGGATGGGATAGCCGAGGGCTGCCTCCAAGGCGGGCGTCATGCGTTGGAAGGCGGCCAGCTGGCGGCGCGAGAAGTCGTCGTGCTGGTCTTCGTCGGCGCCGGCTAAGTGGGTGAGGGCGCTGGCAACGCGCAGGTGAGCGGCGTTTTCGCGAAGTAGGCGGGTGAGTTCCGGCAGGTCGGTTTCGGCGAAGCCGAGGCGGTGCATGCCGGTATCGAGTTTGAGATGAATAGCGGGCAGTGGTTGCTCCTGGGCGGCGCGCAGGTAGTCGTGCAGCCGCTCGAAGGAGTAGATTTCGGGTTCTAGGTGATACTGACGCAGCTTTTGGAAGGCATCAGGCGAGGGATTCATCACCATTACGGGCAGGCTGATGCCGTGTCGGCGCAAATCCACGCCTTCGTCTGTGTAGGCCACGGCGAGGTAGTCGGCGCGGTGGAACTGGAGCAGGTTGGCCACTTCGAAGGAGCCGCTGCCGTAGGCAAACGCCTTCACCATCACCATGAGGCGAGTGCCGGGTTGCAGACGGCGGCGGTAGAAATTGAGGTTGTGGGCTAGCGCGTCGAGGTTTACTTCCAGCACCGTGCCGTGGATTTTCTGCTGGAACACGGCCACGATTCGCTCGAAGCTAAAGCGGCGGGCACCTTTCACGAGGATGGTTTCGTGCCGGTACTCATCGGGTTGAAAGTGTTGCAGAAAGTCTTCCGTACTGTCATAAAAAACAGCCTTCACCGCCTCAAAAGCCCGCTGGCGCCTGGTGATTTCCGGGCCGATGCCAATGAGCCTTTCCACACCGTGGGTGGTGAGCAGGATGGCGACGCGGGCGTACAGCTCGGGGGCGGGCAGGCCGGATTCGAGCACGTCGCTCAGGACCAGGGTGCGGCTGCTCCGGCGGGGCTGCTGGGCCAGCGCGTTCAGGGCCAGCGCCAGGCCGGCGAGGTCGTTGTTGTAGGTGTCGTCGAGGATGTAGCAGTCGTTGAGGGCCTGCTTCATTTCCAGACGCATGGCCACGGGCTGGAGCCGGGTGAGGCGGCGCTGGATTTCGTCGTTGGGCGTTAGCCGCCACAGCAGCACGGCGAGGCAATGCAAGGCATTTTCGATGGAAGGCTCATCGGCAAAAGGCAGCGTGAAGGTGTAGACGTGCGGCTTCGATTGATGCGTGAAGGATGCCTGTACCACCGCGTGGTCGTCGGCCGCGCGCTGCACGCGCATGGTCAGGTTGGCGGCGGCCAGGGCGCGGCGGCTCCAGGTGAAGCGTTTGTGCTCGGGCAGGTGGCGCTGGGCGGCGGCGTGAATCAGTTCGTGGTCCTGGCAGTAGAAGAGCGTATCTACGTCATGGAACAGCTGCATCTTCTCCGCTACTTTCTCCAGATGGTCGGTGAAGCCGGCATCGTGGGCGGTGCCGAGGTTGGTGAATATGCCCAGCGTGGGTTGGATTACGCGGGCCAATCGGGCCATTTCGCCCCGCTCGGAAATGCCGGCCTCGAAGATGCCGAGCGTGTGCGTGTCGTTCAGCTCCCACACGCTCAGAGGCACGCCCACTTGCGAGTTGTAGGAGCGCGGGCTTTTGCAGATCAGCTCATCGGGAGCCAGCAGCTGTGCTAGCCACTCCTTTACGATGGTTTTGCCATTGGACCCCGTGATGCCGAGCACGGGCAGGCGGAAGCGGCGGCGGTGCGCGGCGGCCACAGCCTGGAGCGCGGTTAGTGTATCTTCTACCAACAGAATGCCCGCCGCTGGATAAGCCAGCGCCCCGCCCGGAATTTCCGCCTCCCTATCCACCACAAATAGCCGCACGCCTTGCTGGTACAGCTCGGGCAGGTAGCGGTGCCCGTTGTGCTGCGGCCCGCGCAACGCAAAAAATACGCTGCCCGCCACCGGCCCCACGCGGCGGCTATCGAGCAGCAACGACTGAACGGGCGCGGGGCCGGCGGGAGTACATAGCACCGTGCCGCGGGTGAGGCTAGAAAGGTCGATGAAGTCGAGCATGGTGCCGGCAAAGGTACGGCAGGCGCGGGGAGGCTGTAGATAGCTGGCGGCAGTCTTGAGCCGACGCAGTCGACGAAGACTGCCAGCCACGCAGCCGGGCAAGTCTTCAGACTTGCGAAACTGACCTATGCGGATCTACTGGTTTGTCCTATCCATCTGAAAACGGAACCTGCTAAGACCAACGGTAGCACCGCGCTTTGTTCACGAGGTTTCGCGGGTTGGAAGGTTTGTACAGGGGAATAGTGCGGCTTTGTTTGGTGGGCTTCGCAAGTCTGAAGACTTGCTGGGCTGCGTGGCTGGGCAGTCTTCGTCGACTGCGTCGGCTCAAGACTGCCGCCAGGGGCGCTAAGACTGCCGCCAGAGGAGGATTGTCCAAGGCCCGCACCGCCGACAACGCGTAGCCGATACGGGTTAGAAATTGAATTTTTTCAAGCCCGGCCGCGGCCGGAGCCGTGAGAAATCAATTTGGGAAGGCTCCGCCCTCGACCGGAGGACCTGGAAATCGATTTTTCACCGCACCGGTCTTCGCCCGAACCAGTAAACTTGTCGTTCCCGGCCCTCCGCCCTATCCCGGAAGGCTCGGAACGGCGTTTTCGGGCATTCTGGCCGGGACCGGAGCGGTAAAAAACTGCTTTCCCGAAGCACCGGCCGGCGCCAGGGGCTTTACAAAAGCATTGCTTCCGGAAGCTGCTATACGGAGACAATAAGCCCTTACTCACTTACTCACCTACTCACCATCTTAGGGCCACTATCGTTATCGGCTGGCGCGGGCTGTAGCCCGCCATCGGCTACTGCACCGAATGCCATCTACAACGCGCCATTGGCGACCAAGTACGTAGAGGGGCGCTTTGATGGGAACTGGTACTGGCGCAGCACCTCGCTGTCCTGCCTCGATGAGATGCGAATCGGCCATGACACGCTCGGCCGCTCCCTTATCAATGAGGTGCCCTACGACACCTTCTACAGTGTAGAAGGTGTCGTAGGGCTACGCCACCAGTAATTTTCTCCGTCTCCTGGGGGTTGCAGAGCATCATCAGCCCGAAATGTGGCTGCACCTGGAGCAAGGCCGGCAACTGCTTATTCTAACCTATGAGTTCGAGCGGTACGCGGAAAAGTGTGCAGAAAAAGCTGTCGCCCGGCGCCGGGGCGGGCCGCGGCCCCGAACTCGCGCCGACGGACCGGCGCGGAAGAACGCGCGGGGCCCAGGCTAGCGGCTGACCTGCAGGCCGCGGCCTTCCAGGGCCTGCATCCGGCGCAGCAGCGCGGCATTCTGGGCTTGGAGGGCTTCAATCTGAGCCTGCTGCTCCTGCACGGCCCGCACCAGCGGCACCACGAACTGGGCGTAGCCCAGGCTGTAGTGGTCGCGGGCGGTGACCGGGCGGTGCAGCCCGTCGAAGTCGTAGCCCACGGCGCGGGCGGCCTGCTCCACCTCCTGGGCCAGAAAGCCGGTTTGCACGCGGGCCGCCGGGGCGGGCGCGCTGCGGGCCGGCAGGGTGCCGGTGCGCTCGAGCGCGCTGAGGCGGGCGTCGTCGAAGCGGTAGGTAACGGGGCGCAGGCGGGTGATGAAGGCCAGGCCCGGCACGTTGGCCCGCACGTCGTACTTGAAGCGCGCGTCGGAGCTGACCGTGAGCGGGGCCGTGCAGAACAGGAACTGGGTAGCCGCGTTGCCTAGCCGGACGGAGTTGTTGACGGCGGTCAGGGAGGCGTAGCCCAGGGTCACGATATTCGTCAGATTGGGAGCGGCCGGGCCGCTGCCCGAGCCTACGGCCGTAATGCCGCTGCCTTGGCTGACCCCGTTGCCGGCGTTGTAGCCGAGAAGCGTGTTGTCGGCGGCCGCGGCGAAGTTTCTGCCGCTGGTGTACCCCACGCAGGTGTTGCGCACCCCGCCAACGTTGGCGTAGCCGCTCTGGTAGCCTTCATAATGGTTGCGGTTGCCGGTGGTGTTGGAAAAGCCGCTCTGGTAGCCGCTGAAATGGTTGCCGCTGATGCTTTGGTTGTTAAAGCCGCTCTGGTAGCCGTCGAAGTGGTTGTTGCTGCCCGTCGTGTTCGCGTAGCCGCTCTGGTAGCCGCTGAACACGTTGTTGTTGCCGGCTGTGTTGTTGTAGCCGCTGTTGTAGCCGTCGAAGAGGTTGTTGAAGCCCGTTAAGTTGTTGTAGCCGCTCAGGTAGCCGCTGAACTGGTTGTTGGCACCCGTTCGGTTGTTGTAGCCGCTTCCAAGGCCATTGAACTGGTTGTAGCTGCCCGTCGTGTTGTAGGAGCCGCTCCCGTTGCCGCTGAACTGGTTGAAGCTACCCGTCGTGTTGTCGTAGCCGGTTTGAAAGCCCACGAACAAGTTGTCGCGGCCCGTGGTGTTGCTAATGCCGCTCTGGTAGCCAGTGAAGTGGTTGTGGATGCCTCTGGACAAGCCAGGGGTCAGGCTTTGCCCGGCCTGGTAGCCGATGAGCAGGTTGTTGCCCACCCCGTTCTGGGCCAGGTTCAGGCCGCCGTCGGCGCGCACGCCCACCCCCACGGTGCCGATGCTGGCCCCGGTGCCGGTGAGGGCGTTGGCTTGCAGGTTCAGGGCCTGGGTGGCGGTGTGGTTGCCCAGGTTGTCGGCCGCGCCGCCGGCCGGGTTGAGAAACACCCAGGCGGCGGGGCTGCCACCGAAGTACCAGAAGCCGGTTTGCGGCCCGCCGCTGGCCGTGCCGTCGGTCTGATACACCATCAGCCCCTGGGGCGGGCCGACGATGGCCCCGCGCTGGGCGGCCGTGAGGCGTGGCACGAGCAGGCCCTTGTCCGTGGCGCGGATGTCGAGCGCGGCCGAGGCGGCGGGTGTGGCCGTGCCGATGCCCACCGATTGGGCCAGCGCCGGCCGGACCAGTCCACCCAGCCCCAGCAGTGACAGCGGCGCTATTCGCCAGAAGAACTTGATTTTCATGAAAAGAGAGAAATACGTGTTATAAAGCCTGGTCTGCGCCCGCGCCTACTCCACGGCCACCACCACCCGGCAGCTCACCGGCTGGGCCGCCACCTCGGCTCGCAGCACGTAAAGTCCAGCCGCCAGGCCGCGCAGCGACAGCGTGCCCGTCGGGCTTTTCGGCGAAGCGAAAGCGCGCACCAGCCGGCCCTGGGCATCGTAGAGGCGCAGCCCGGCCGGCACGGGGCCGGAGCTGGGGTAGCGCAGGCGCAGTTCCCCGGCGGCGGGGTTTGGGTACACCCCAAAGCCCAGCGCGGCGGCCGCCCGCTCGGTGGTACCCAGTAGCGAGCCGGAGGACTGCACCCGCGCGGCAAGGATGTCCCGGCTGACCGAGCCCGTTGACCAGTGCACCTGCACCGAGCCGTTGGGCTGGCTCACGGGCACATGGTCCAGGTTCGTAGACGTGGCATCCAGAGATCCAGGCTGGTTGTTGGCCTCCGTGCTCAGCGTCACGCCGTTCACGGCGAATGCGACGCCGCCCGTCGGCAGCAGCTTCTGGGCCCGGAAATCGGTGTTGGTGCGGTAGAAGGCCATCACCGAGCCGTTGTCGGACGGCACCAGCCGGGGGCGCAAGGGCGAGGCCGGCTGGTCATAGAGGGGCACGCCCGCGGGGTTCCAGGCCAGGGTGCCGGCCGCGTCTATTTTCTGGGCGTAGCAGTTGTAGATGTTCGTCCCCAGCCGATTGTCTTCCCAGGCCATCCACAGGGCGTTGTCGTGCCAGATGGCGTGCGCGTTGGTCTGGCCCGAGGCGAAGGTGCACAGGCTCACGTAGCCGGGGCTGGCCCAGCCCAGCGCGCCGCTGGGCAATATCTTCGCCACCAGCGGGTCGCCGCCAAACGAGGCCCAGGCCACGTAGAGGTTGCCGGCCGGGTCCGCCGCGGCCTGCACGTCGCCGGTGCCCTGGCCCAGCGGCCCGTCGGCCGACAGCAGCGTGGTGGTGCTCCACGCCGGGCTGTTGCCCTGGAAGCGCTGCACCTGAATGCCGGTGGTGCCCGAGCCGTACGCAACCACGTAAAAGCCGTTGGCCCCGTCGCTGAGCACACGGTGGTTGGACAGCGGTCTGCCGTTGGGCGAGGTCGCGCTGAACTGATTCGAGTTGAGGGCCCAGCGCACGGCGCCCGTCGGGCTCACCTCGTTGAAGGACAAGCGCGTGGGGCCCGAGCCATCCGCACCGCTCGTGATGACGGCACCCGTGCTGGTGGGAATGATGTTCAGACTGCCTTCGGAGACAAAGGTGATGAAGGCCGAGTTGTCGCGCCGGGCCACGAGGGCCGGCTGGGCCCACTGCGGCGCGCCGGCCGCGTCGTAGTACTGGCAGCGCACGCTGTCGCCGCCAATACCGAAGCCGCCCTGCACCCAGGCCACCAGCATCCCGCTCTGCCAGGCAATGGCCCGCACCCCGAAAATTTCGCGCCCGCGGGTCTGGAACAGGCGCAGGCCGTTGATGGGCAGCTGCGGGGTGCCGGCCGCGTCCAAGTGCTGCATGTAAAGCGCCGTGCCGGGGCCGCTCTGGCTGCCGCCGCGCTTGTCGGCCCATATGGCATAGGAGCCGCCTGCCCCGTCGGCGAAGCCCTGCACGTACCGCTGGTCGCCGGGGGCGAAGCACACCGTCAGCGGCGTGCTCGGCGAAGTCGGAAACTGCGCCCTTGCCGACAGGCTCAGCAGCAGAACCAGCAGGGCGCTCAGGTAAAAAGTCGTAGTCGTTTTCATGGGTATGAGGTTGAGTGAAAGTCTGTTTGTGGCGTAGTTCAGGAAATAACTATTTCAACCTGATGGAGTCGCCTGGCAGCGCACTGCCAAATTCACCGCAGGCGCAAGGTGAAAACCGAGCCCTATGGCCAGGGAGGAAGCAAGCGCACACTCACGCCCCAAAGTTGTTTTTTCAGCCAGACCGCCGCTGGTTTAGTCGACCAGCAGCAGGCGAACAGCGCAATACGACCCTGGCGCGGCGACGAACAGCGTCCAACCAGCGAGTCGGCCAGCCCAACAAAATGACAAACCATTCCGACCGTGGGTGGCCGGATAAGGGGAAAGCCTGACGCGCCCGGCAAACGGTGAAAATGGAAGCGCGGAACGAACACAAAGCAAGAGCAGGCGGCTCAGGCGGGCGTTTGCGAGCGTTACAAAAGCCTTTGCTGACGTAGCAGAGGCTTTTGCGGAGGTTTCAAATATGTTTGCGGAGGTTGCGCCGTAACGTTTTTCTGGATTAGCGGCAGCAAAATCAAGGGCGAAGCGCCGTTATTTTGTTGGGTAACGCGCTTACCATCAGCGCCGCAAACTTTACCTTAGTGGGGCGACCTTGCTACCTTTCCCTTCACGCTGGTCACCGCTGATGAACCTTCGCCACTTTACCGTTTTACTCGGCGCTCTGCTCAGCGGGCTGGTGTCCATCGCTCAGTCCGCTCCTCCAGAGGCCATTGTCCCAGCTTCGCTCGACAGCGCCTTGGTACACCTCACGGCCCCGCAGGTTACGGCCGATGCCATGCAGCGCTTGGCGCCCGGCTCGCGCTGGCGTTACCAGCCCGGCCAGCCCGTCGGCTGGGCCAGCCCGGCCACCGACGACCGCGCCTGGCCCCTAGTCGATGCCTCGTTTCCGTTTAAGAGCGGCCCGCCGGGCTGGCGCGGTACGGGCTGCTTTCGCGCGTGGTTCACCCTCGATTCGGCCTTGCTTGGGCAGCCGCTGGGCTTTCGCTTTCGCCACGCGGGCGCTTCGGAAATTTACCTCGATGGGCAGCTGCTGGAACGCTTGGGTACCCTGGGCACCTCCCGCGCCAGCACCACGGGCTGGTGGCCGAGCCACCAAATGTTGCCCTTTATGCTGCGCGAAGCCGGCCCGCACCTGCTGGCCGTGCGCTTCGCCCGGTTCGACCCCTGGCCGTCGAACGTGAACAGCGGCTTCACGGTGCGGGTGGCCCCGGCACCGCGGCTCATAGCCGAAAATCTGACTATCCTACGCTTGGCCGATGCCAATATCATCGTCATGGCGGGCGCGGCCGTGCTGATGATGCTGCACCTGTTTCTCTTCCTGTACTACCGGTCCCAACGCGCCAACCTGTATGGCAGCCTCTACATGGCGGCCCTGTTGGCCTCGGGCTGGTTCCGGTACTGCTCGTTTGTCCGCAGCGGGATGCCGGTGCGCTTTTGGTGCAACGTGGGCTTCGAGGCCAACTTAGCGCTCGGCAGTGTAATGCTGCTGGCCTTTGCCTACGCCATCTGCCAGCAGCGCGTGCCGTGGCGGTGGCTGGGGCTGCTGGGCGGTGGCTGGCTGGGCGCAGTGGCCTGGCACGCGAGCCATCCGCTCTGGAACATCAGGCCGGTAAGTGGTGGGCTGGTGGTGCTCTCTTTTCTGAACATGTTCGGGGTACTGGGCGGGGCGCTGCGTCGGCGCCAGCCGGGCATCTGGCTGGTGGCGGTGGGGGCATTCTGCACGTTACTGGTGTATGCGTTTACAGCCAGCCCGGCTTTTCAGCAGCGCGGCAACGACGTGGCGCTGCCCTACGACTTGGGCGTGCAAGCGGGCTTGCTGCTGCTGCCCGTCTGCCTCTCGCTCTACCTGGCCCGCGACTTTGCCGTGACGCGCCGTAGCCTCGAAGCGCAGCTGCGCCAGGTGCAGGAGCTTTCTGCCCAAACCCGCCGCCAGGAAGCCGAGCGCCAGCAGCTCATCAGCGCCCAAAACGAGCGCCTCGAAAGCACCGTGCGCGCCCGCACCGAGGAAATCAGCGCCCAAAACCTCGTGTTGGCGGCGCAGCGCGACGAGATAAGCGCCCAGGCCGACCAGCTGCGGACGCTGGACGAAGCCAAAACCCGCTTCTTCACCAACATCACCCACGAATTCCGCACCCCGCTCACGCTCATGCTCGGGCCCGCAGCTCAAATTGCGGCCGATACCCGTGAGCCCGGCACCCGTCAGCAGGCCGAACTGGTGCAGCGCAACGCCCAGCGCCTGCTGCACCTCATCAACCAGCTGCTGGACCTGAGCCGCCTCGACGCCGGCCAGCAGGTTCCGCACCCCGCGCCGGGCGAGGTGGTCGGCTTCGTGCGCGGCGTGGTGGGGTCGTTTGAGTCGCTGGCCCGGCAGCGCGGCGTGGCCTGGTCGTTCGAAGCCAACCCGCCCGAGCTGCTGGTCGATTTCGATGCCGACGTGCTGGAGAAAGTGCTGGCCAACCTGCTCGCTAATGCGTTCAAGTTCACCCCGCCCGCCGGCACCGTCGCGGTGCGTCTGGAGCAGGAGCCGAGCCCTGCGCCAGCCCCGGCCACGTGGGTGGCCCTGACGGTCAGCGACACGGGCTGCGGCATTGCCCCGGCCCAGCTGCCGCACGTATTCGACCGATTCTACCAGGCCGACAACTCGCACACTCACGAGCAGGAAGGCACCGGCATTGGCCTGGCGCTGACCAAAGAGCTGGTTGAGCTGCACGGAGGCACTATTGCCCTTAGCAGCGAGCCGGGCCGTGGCACCACCGCCGTGGTGCGGCTGCCGCTGGCCGTGGCCGGCGAGGCGCGCGCGACCGTTATGACCGATGGGCCGGCGGCGGCGGTGGCCGCCATCGACGTGCAGGCGCTCGGCCCCGCGGCCGAGTCCCTCAAAGTCCCCTCATCTCCGGAAGACTCATCCGCGGAAACTCCGCTGCTGCTGCTGATTGAAGACAATGCCGACGTGCGCGCCTACCTGCGCACCTTGTTGGCGGCTCACTACCAGCTGCTGACGGCCGAAAACGGGGCCACCGGCGTTGCCCTCGCCGTGGAGCACCTGCCCGACCTCGTGCTGACCGACGCCATGATGCCCCGCCTCGACGGCTACGGCGTGTGCCGGGAGCTGAAGCAGGACGAACGCACCAGCCACATTCCCATCGTGATGCTCACCGCCAAGGCCGACTTGCCCAGCAAGCTCCAGAGCCTGGACATCGGTGCCGACGCGTACCTGACCAAGCCGTTTGAGCGCGCGGAGCTGCTCGCCCAGCTGCGCAACCTGGTGCGCGGCCGTCGGCAGCTCCAGGCCGCCTACCGCCGCGGCCTAGCGCCCCCGCCGCCCGGGCCTCAATCCCTGGAGGAAATCTTCCTCGGCAAAGTGCGGGAGGTCATCGCGCGCTTTCTCGACGACGACACCCTGAGCGTGGAAATCCTGAGCCGGGAATTGGGCCTGAGCCGTACTCAATTGCACCGCAAGCTCAAGGCCCTGACCGACCTGGCCCCCGGTGATTTTATTCGCATGGTTCGGCTGCAGCGGGCGCACGAGCTGCTGGCGGGTGGGGGCGCCACCGTGGCCGAAGTAGCCTACCAGGTAGGCTATGCCAACCCGGCCAACTTTTCCACCAGCTTCTCCCGCCACTTTGGCTACGCGCCGAGCAATACGCCCCACGACGCGAAGCAAAGCCTGTAAAAGCACCGCATCTTTCGCAAACGAAGCATTCTGAAACGGTCATGCTGAGTTTGTCAAAGCATCTCCATTATTTCGTTTGAGACGTTGCAACGAAGCGGTAGAGATGCTTCGACAGGCTCAGCATGACCGTTTTTATTTGGTGCAGACAACTGCTGGTACGTGTCTGTAGGACCGGCGGGCGGGGTGGCTACCTTTGCAGCTTCCTTGAATCAGCTGCTTTGAAACTTTCCCAACATCATTTGGCCGCGTTGGCGGCTTTTCTTATCTGGGGCTTCTTCCCGGTTCCTCTTCGCTTGCTGCACGGCTACGCCAGCGGCCAAATTCTCTTCTTCCGCATTCTGCTCTCATTGGTGCTGCTGGGCCTGATTCATGGTTTGGGCCGGCGCCAGATCGTGCAAGCCACTTTCAAACAATGGCGGGCCGCTCCGGTGGCGGAACGGCGGCAGGTGGCTTTCAGCACGGGCCTGGGCGGAGTGCTGCTGACTTCCAACTGGCTGCTGTTTATCTACGTGGTGAACCAGGTGAGCGTGCAGGCCGGCTCGTTTGCCTACCTCATCTGCCCCATCCTGACGGCGCTGTTGGGCTTTTTGCTGCTGCGCGAAAAACTGCGGAGTAACCAGTGGGTAGCTATAGCCCTGAGCGCGCTGAGCTGCGTGCTGCTAGGCGCCGGCGACCTGCGTACGGTGCTCATGAGCTTGGTGGTGGCCCTCACGTATGCTTTCTACCTGATCACGCAGCGCCGCCTGCAAGGGTACGACCGGCTGGTGCTGCTCACGGTGCAATTGGCTCTGGCGGCGGCCCTGATTCTGCCGTTAGCTCCGTTGCTCGGGGCTCAGCCGCTTGTGGGGTTCCGGGATGTACACCTGCTTCTTATTACGGCGCTACTGAGCGCCGCCTTCACGGTGCTGCCGCTGTTTTTGAACCTGTACGCGCTGAACGTACTGCCGTCCGGGACGGTGGGGATTCTCATGTACCTCAACCCGCTGGTGAGCTTCGTGCTGGCTTTTTGGTATTTCGGGGAAGCGGCTACGCCCGTACAAGGCGCGGCGTATGGCGTCATTCTGGGGTCGGTAGTGCTGTATAACATGTCGTTTCAGCGGCGGCTTAGCTCTTAGCCTTCTCACATTCTGGCGGTTCAGAGAAAAGACACCCATACGCTGTATTACTTGAAGGACTTTCTGGTGTCAGCTAACGTCTCGCACTCGGTTGGCTCTAGCTGTTTCCGCCCTCCTACAAGCAGTTACAATTGAACAATACTCCGGTCAAGCACCCCCAACCCCTCCTCATCTGAGGAGGGGAGCTAGGCCTAAATCCACAGCTAGTTCCCCCTCTCTGAAGGAGAGGGGGCTAGGGGGTGAGGCCAATCGTTGTTACCTTCGGGGCGTTTTCGCTCACTATTCTCCTGCTGAATGACTACCGTTTCTTCCGCGCCGGCCGTGGCGCCCGTTACCGTGCCGTTGTGGCAGCGGGTCCTGCCCCACTTGCTGGCCGTGCTGGTGTTTCTGGCTTTGGCCGTGCTCTACTTCTCCCCCATCGTGTTCGATGGCAAGACGCTGGCCCAACACGACATCGTGCAGTTCAACGGGGGCGCGCACGAGGCGCAGGTATACCGCGAGACGACCGGCGAGGAAGCCCTCTGGACCAACTCCATGTTCTCGGGAATGCCGACCTACCTCATCAGCACCCGTTTCCCCGGCGACCTGAGCATTTACCTGCAAAAGATCTTCACCCTCGGGCTGCCGGGGGTGGTGGCCAATTTGTTTCTGGCGCTGGTGTGCGGCTACGTGCTGTTTGTGGCGCTGGGGCTGCGGCCGTTGGTGAGCGGCGTGGGTGCCATTGCGCTAGGTTTCACCAGCTACAACCTCGTGATTCTGGCAGCGGGCCATAACACCAAAAGCATTGCCCTGGCCTACGCTCCTCTTGTGCTGGCGGGCATTCTGGTGGCGTTTCGGCGCAATAAGTGGCTAGGAACCGGCCTGTTCACGGTGGGGCTGGCCATGAATATCCGGGCCAACCACTTGCAAATCACCTATTACCTGCTGCTGCTGGTGTTCGTATTCGGCATCGTGGAGCTGATTGGGGCGTTTCGGGAAAAACGTTTGGCCGATTTCCTGGGCCGCGCGGCGCTGCTGAGCGTGGCGGCGGTGCTAGCGGTGGGCGTGAGCTTTGGGCGTCTTTATACCACCCTCGAATACGGCAAATACAGCATTCGCGGCAAATCGGAGCTGAAGACGCCGGGGCCCAGCGCAAGTCCGCAGGCCGCACCGGCTGCGGGTGAAGATGGCGGCGGCTCCGGCCTCGACCGAGACTATGCCTTCGGGTGGAGCTACGGCGTGGGCGAAACTATTACGCTACTCATTCCCAACTTCTACGGCGGCGCCTCGCAAAGCAAGCTCAGCGACGATTCGGCGACTGGCAAGGCCCTCAGCGTGCTGGGCGTACCACCGGTACAACTCAGCGACTATCTGGCGCACATGCCGACGTATTGGGGCGACCAGCCCGTAACGAGCGGGCCGGTGTACGTGGGCGCTATCGTGTGCTTTCTGTTCGTGCTGGGGCTGTTCGTGGCCGACCGCCGGACGCGCACTTGGCTGCTGGCGGGCACTATTTTGTCGATTGTGCTGGCCTGGGGCAAGAACTTCGAGACGTTCAACTACCTGATGTTTGACTACTTCCCCGGCTACAACAAATTCCGCTCGGTGAGCATGGCCCTGGTGATTGCGCAACTGGCTATGCCGCTGCTGGCCGTGCTGGCCTTGGCCCGAGTACTGCGCGGCAGCGCGCCCGCCGCGCCAGTAGCTGGTGCCAGCACGCACCCCAGCCTCGCTGCTTTGGGCTTCAAGCCCGCTGACGCCCCCGAAACCACCGACCTCAAACGCAAGCTGCTGCTCTCCCTGGGCATCACGGTGGGCATTTGCGTGCTGGCTTTTCTGATTGGCTTGGGAGCCGACTTCTCGTCGCCGGTGGATGCGCAAATGCAGCAGCAAGGCTTCCCAGTAGATGCCATCCGCCAGGACCGCGCCGCGCTGCTCCGGGGCGACGTGTTTCGCTCCATTGTGTTTATCGTGCTGGCGGCGGGTACGCTGTGGTTTTACCTGCAGCGCAAGCTCTCGGCTAGCATGGCCGCCGCGCTGGTAGGGCTGTTTACGCTCGTGGATTTGTGGGCCGTGGATAAGCGCTACCTCAACGACTCCAACTTCCAGACCCAAACTATAGCGCAGCAGTTCGTGCCCACGGCCGCCGATCAGCAGATTCTGCAAGACAAGGACCTGAGTTACCGCGTGCTGAACACGGCCAATCCGTTCAACGAGGCCAACACGTCCTATTTCCACAAAAGCATCGGCGGCTACCACGGGGCCAAGCTGCGCCGCTACCAGGATTTGATTGACCGGCAGATTTCGCAGAATAATACGCAGGTGCTCAACATGCTCAACACCCGCTACGTGATTCTGCCGGCGCAGCCGGGCCAGCAGGGGCAGCCCGACCAGCCGGAGCAGGTGCAGCGTAACCCCGGCGCGCTTGGCAACGCCTGGTTCGTAACCGATATTGAGAAGGTGCAGACGCCCGACCAGGAAATTGCGGCCCTCACCAAGCTCAACGCGGGCACGACGGCCGTGGTGGACGTAACGAAGTTTCCGCTCAGCAAAACCAGCTACGACGCGGCCGGCTCCACCATTGCCCTCACCAAATACTCGCCCAACGCCCTCACCTACCGTGCCACGGCCGCGGCCGATGGCTTCGTGGTGTTTTCGGAAATCTACTACGCCGATGGCTGGAATGCCTACCTCGACGGCAAGCCGGTGCCCTATGTGCGGGCCAACTACGTGCTGCGCGCCATGCAAGTGCCGGCCGGTTCGCACACCATCGAGTTCCGGTTTGAGCCCACGGAATACGGCATCGGCAACACGGTTTCGCTGGTGTCGTCGGGGCTGCTGATTCTGGTGTTGCTGGGGCTGCTGGTATATACGGTGCGGCGGCCGGGTGGCGAGCCGGCGTTGGTGTAGCGTTTCTCGCAGTGTTTCGCGGGTGTTGGCGCTGTGTTTCGCAGTGTTCTGATGGTTGAAAACTGCGCGGAATTCCTATGCTCATCCAGCCGCTCGAAGAACCTGAAGCCATGCGCCGCGGTATTCGGCTGCTCTTGCTGCGTGATGATCTGGCGCACCCAGAATTGCCGGGCAACAAGTGGCGCAAGCTTAAATACAACCTCGCGGAAGCTCAGCGCCTCGGTCATCATACGCTGCTGACTTTCGGGGGCGCTTTTTCCAACCACATTGCCGCCGTAGCCGCGGCTGGCCGCCTCACTGGGCTGCGCACTATCGGCATCATCCGGGGCGAAGAAACTGAGCCGCTCAACCCCACCCTCGCCCAGGCCACCGCCGACGGTATGCAGCTGCGGTATCTGGATAGGGAAACCTACCGCCACAAGCAGGAACCGGCGTTTCTGGCGGAGCTGCTGCGCGAAACCGGCCCGGCTTACGTCATTCCTGAAGGCGGCTCCAACTATCTCGCGCTACCCGGCTGCGCCGAATTGGTAACGGAGCTAGCGACGGAAACCGACTTCCATTACCTCTGCGTAGCCTGCGGCACGGGCGGCACTCTGGCTGGCCTACTCACTGGCTTGGCGCCGCAACAGCAAGCAGTAGGCGTAGCGGCCCTCAAAAACGGTAGTTTCCTCCGCGCCGACATCGACGCGCTGACGCAAGCCGGCACCAACCGCGCTTACCCCAACTACGACCTGCGCACGGAATATCACTTCGGGGGCTACGCTCGGTTTTCCGCGGAGCTGCTGCGCTTCATTGAGCAATTCCAAACCCGCCACGGGGTGCTACTAGACCCCATCTACACCGGCAAGCTGCTGTTCGGCGTACTCGACTTGCTGCGCCAAGACTATTTCGCGCCCGGCTCCACCGTCGTGACAGTGCACACGGGCGGCCTCCAAGGCTGGTCCGGCTACCGCCAACGGTTCGGAAACCGCCACGCCTGGTGGCCAAGTTGAGCCATCAAAACCCCGCGGAACACTGCGAGAAATATCTTTGAAGGATAAATTTCCAAGCCCACGTATACGCATGGGCTTGTCCTCACTCTCCCTGCATGTCGTCCATTCCGCTTTTGCTTCGCCGTTTGCTGCCGCTGTTGTTTCTGCTGGGCCTGGGCTGGTTTCTCTGGACGAAAGTTCGGCCCGCCCTGAGTGAGTTCGAAAACCCGCTCAATCCGGCGCCCCGGATCACGGTCACGCACAATACAGTGCTCGAAAAAGTGGAAAGTCTGGGCCGGCTAGAGCTGGTGCGCTACCGTTTCAAGGACGTGGTGGAGTACAAGCAAAGCACCTACCGCCTGCTGCCCGACGCCAAAGTGGCCCTCATCGTGGCCGGCGACGCCGTGGGCTGCCTCGACCTGCGCAAGGTGCGCCCCCAGGATGTGGTATTCGAAGGCGACTCGCTCGTGCGCGTGGCGCTGCCGCCCGCCGAGCTGTGTACCTGGCAAATCAATCATAGCCAAAGCCGAGTGTACAGCGTCGAGAACGGCTTTTTCAAGGATGCCGAGTTGGTGGATGCCGGCTACAAATACGCCGAGCAAAACGTGCGGCGCGCGGCTCTGCAATCTGGTATCCTGGCCCAAACGGAGCAAAATGCCCAGCAAATTTTGCGGCCCATGCTCGAAACCCTGACCGGCCGCCGCGTGGTGCTCACGCAGCAAATGCAGAATCCGCAGCTGCCGGCGCGGCGGTAGCGGGCTACTTATCACTTGTTTCTATTGCCCAAGCAATGACCATCTCCGAAGCCCAGGACCTGCTCCTAGCACACGCCGGCGCCCATCCCGACATGGGGCACCCGCTGCTGGAAAATGGCTTTTTGGGCATGCTTCGCCCCTACCGTGGCTTGATAGAGCGCAATTTCCACGAAGTGATGCACGCCTTGCAAGTGCTGGCTCCCACCCTGCAAACCACCACGGCTCTCGACCGAAATCTTATGAGCGCACTGTGGGTAATTTGCCATTACGGCCGGGCCTGGGCACTGGAGCCGGAAGGCATGCTCCGGCGCAACAACCTCATCCTCGATGCCGACGTGGAGCGGCTGGGCGAATGGCTCGACATCATTTCCTACGCTGTAGCAACCTTGCTGGAAGGTATGGCACTTGAAGAGGCTTTTGAGCCCTATACATTTTATCAGCAAGACGCCTCGGCCGCGCCACCTACGGGAAGCTAGTCCTCGTCGTCTGGTTCCGGCGCTTTGCCGAGGTCGTCGAGGGCCATTTTTATCAGGTCCGACTCGTAGCCTTTGGCGGTGAGGAAAAGCTGGATTTTCTGGCGGCGCGCCCGGGGGTTCCGCTCCTTTTCCTGCCGGTCTTTCTTTTCCAGCACGTCTACCAGGTTCTGGTAGTATTCGTCGCCGTCTATTTCCTTGAGGCCGGCTTTGATGCAGTACTCCGAAATACCTTTCTGCTTCAGATCCTGCACAATGCGGCGGCGGCCCCACTTCTTGTGCCGGTAGTGGCCCCGCACGAAAGCCTTGGCAAAACGCTCCTCGTCCAGCAGCTTCTCGCGGCTCAGCCGGATAATAATTTCGCCGGCCTCGTCCTCGTCTAGTCCGTAGCTGCGCAGCTTGGCCTCTACTTCCTTCTGGTTACGCTCCTGGTAGGCGCAAAAGGCGGCTATTTTCTGCAGCGCCTCGCCTGGCGTATAGGTCTTTTGCTTTTTGTCGGATTGATTCATCATAGGGAAAGATAACGCCGAACCCTAGCCGGAAGTGCGTTTTTAGCTGAACTAAGCCAAGAGCTATGAAACGGGTATGGGTCCTGTTGGGGCAATGAGCAGGTAGTTAGTAGACCGTCCTGCTTCATCTGGCGTCTGCTGCTTGAAGTATCTTTACCGCTTCGTTGGGGTTGCGTAAACCCGCTGTCCAGCTGAAACCGCGCCTGGACTTGACGGTTGTAGCTTCATTGGCCCGCCGCTTTTATGCCCTTCTTCTCCCCTGGGGTACGCTACATGCTACTGAGCACGCTCTGTTTTGCGCTGCTGAATGTGTGCGTGAAGCTGCTCTCCCACCTGCCACCGCTCGAAATTATCTTCTTTCGCTCCGTTCTTTCGCTGGCGCTCAGCTACGGGGCCTTACGACAAGCGCGGGTACTGCCGTGGGGGCAGCCGCAAAGCCGCTTCTACCTGCTTTCCCGCGGCACTACGGGCGCGCTGGCGCTGGTGCTTTACTTCTACACGCTCCACACCATGCCGCTGGCTTCGGCCGTTACCATTCAGTATCTGGCGCCCATTTTCACGGCCATTCTGGGCATCTTTATCGTGAAGGAGCGGGTGCGGTTCTGGCAGTGGATGTTTTTCCTGGTTTCCTTCGCGGGCGTAGTGGTGGTGAAAGGCGTAGATACTCGCATTGCGCCGCAGTACCTGGCGATGGGCGTGGCCTCGGCGGTTTTTTCGGGCTTGTCTTACAATTCCATCCGCAAAATGGGCAGCCAAGAGCACCCAATGGTGATTGTACTCTACTCGCAGCTGGTGGTGCTGCCGTTTAGCGCGGCGTATTGTCTCTGGGACTGGACCACGCCTACGGGCTGGCAAGACTGGGGCCTGCTCCTACTCACGGGTGTTTTCACGCAACTCTCTCAACTCTACAAAACCAAAGCCTACCAAACCGGCCCGCTAGCCAGCATCAGCAGCCTCGATTACCTCGGTATTCTATATGCGCTGGGGCTGGGTTTCGTGTTTTTCAGTGAAACGTTCGGGCTGCCGTCCTACCTGGGCATGGCGCTGGTGCTGCTGGGCGTGGCGTTGAATGCCGGCTACGCTATCCGGCAGTCGCGCAAAGTGGCGGCGGTACCAGCCGTAGAAGAAGTAGCCACCTGAATCGTTGCTCGAAAGGCCGAGTCTGCCCGCTGCTCAGTGTTTGGCCTGGTTGCCGGAACTGTGAGCGAAAGTTGGCGTTACAGTTAAGCTGCCGGCCCTACGTAATGGCGCCTATTCTTTTCTGTAGACCCAGACACACTACGCTTGTCTTACTTCTCATGTCTCACTGTCTCCTATCTCCTGCCCGCTAAATCACAACCTTCAGACAACCTCGCACCCTCGTATTCTATCTATCTTGGCAAAAGCTCTTGTCCACGCTCCATGTCGCGCTATTTACTGCTCTTACTACTCTTTCTAACGGCTAGCACGGCGCATGCCGGCATCGTGCGTGGGCGCGTTTCCGATGGGCAGGGCGCGGGCCTTCCCTTCGCCAACGTGGCTGTGCGCACCACTACTACCAGCACCGCCACCAACGAGCAAGGCGACTATCAGCTCCGCCTGCCGGCTGGCAGCTACGAGTTGGTGTTCCAGTACGTCGGTTACAAGCCGCGCATAGAAACGGTGCGCGTGGCCGGCGGCGACACGCTGCTCACTTTCAACGTGAAGCTGGAACCCGAAAGCTACAAGCTCCGCGAAGTGGTGGTGCGCGCCTCCGACCGGGACCCCGCCTACGCCATTATTCAGCAGGCGCAGCAGTGGCGGCGCTACCACCGCCGCGAGGTGGCCGCCTTCAAAGCCCGCGCCTACATTAAGGCGCTCGGGCGTTTCGTGGAAGTACCGGGCAAGATTCTGGGCCTCATGAAAGTGGGGCCGGACTTCAAGCCGGGTATTTTTTACTTGTCGGAATCGGTGTCAGAGATGAGCTTCCGGCAGCCCAACGTGGTGCAGGAACGCATGATTTCCTCGCGCGTGAGCGGCGACGCCAAAGGCATCAGCTTCAATCGGGCGGGGCGCGGGGCGGGCCTCAATTTCTACGAGAACATCCTGAAAAGCGGCTTTTCGGAGCGCGGCTTCGTGTCGCCGATTGCGGATGGGGCGCTGCTATTTTACAAGTACGAGTTGGAAGGCACCACCCAGCAAAACGGCGTTTCAGTGCACAAAATCCGCGTGACGCCGCGCCGCCGCACCGACCCCGTGTTTTCGTCGGGCCACATTTACATCGTGGACGGGACGTGGCGCATTCATTCTGTCTCGCTCAACCTCGACAAAAACGCCCAGCTCGATTACGTGGAGAAGTTCCACATCGAGCAGCTGTACGCCCCCGCGCCCGGCCCCTCCGACGTGTGGGTGATTCAGTCGCAGAAGATTACGGTGGACTTCACGGCTTTCGGCTTCAAAGGCAACGGCTACCTCACGGCTGTGCTGTCCAACTACAAAGTGACGCCGACCTACCCCAACCGCCCCGGGCCTACCGCTGCGTCACCCGCCCCAACGGACAAAGAGCCTGCCGAGGCCTCCGTTACCCGCGAAACCGTGGCCGACATCCGCAAGCAGAAACCCAAGCTCAGCGGCCTCAACCGCGAGGTGCGCCGCCAGACCCGCCTCGCCGAGCGCGATACGGCCGGCCTGAGCATCGGCAAAATGAAGCGCGGCGAGGTGATGCTGGTAGAAAAAGGCGTAAACGAGCGGGATTCGAGCTACTGGGACAGCGTGCGGCCTATTCCGCTAACGCAGGAAGAGCAGAAAGACTACCACGAGAAAGACAGCAGTGAAGTGGTGCGCAACTCGCGCCCCTACCAGGACTCGCTCGACCGGAAACGCAACGAAGTGGAAGTAAGCAAGCTGCTGCTAACCGGCTACACCTATGCCAACACCTTCCGCAAACGCTCCTGGTACGTGGCGCCGGTGTTTAACATCGTCAACTACAACACCGTGGAGGGCACCGTGGTCAATCCCCAGGCCACCTTCACGCAACGCACCGACGACCGGCGAGTGTATTCCATCACGCCGTCGTTGCGCTATGGGTTCAGCAACGAATTGCTCAGCCCGAGCGTGGCGGCCACCTGGCAGATGCACCCGGTGCGCCTGGCGCGGCTAAGTCTGAAAGCCGGCCGCACCATCGAAAACTTCGACCCGTTCACGCAACTCACGCCCTTCATCAACACCTATTACACGCTGCTTGAAAACCGCAACTACGCCAAGCTCTACCGCCGCGACGGGGCCCAGCTGGGGTACGAGGCCGAGGTGATAAACGGGTTGCGGCTGCAAGGCACCCTGAGCTACTACGACCGGCGGGAGTTGCAAAATACGAGCATAGAGCTGTGGCGCGACCGGCTTGGCGTGGCCTTCACGCCCAATGAGCCCATAAATGAAGAATTGCCCGGCGGCACCAGCTTTGGCCGCAACCAATCCTTGGCTTTTGAGCTGACGGCGTCTTTGCGGCCCGGCCAACGCTACATCACCCGCCCCGACGGCAAGTATAATCTCGGCTCAAAAGCGCCCACGTTCGGGGGCACCTGGCGGCAGGGCATTGGCGGGGTGCTGGGGTCCGATGTGCGCTATACGTTGCTGGAAGCTAGTATCCGCCAGACGGTTGGCCTGGGTTTGTTCGGCACCAGCACGTACCGGGTGGCTGCGGGCGGCTTTGTGGGCTCGCGCCGGCTCTCGTTCATGGATTATCGTCACTTCAGCGGCAACCGTACCTACCTGGCCAGCGACTTCAGCCAGTTTCAGCTGCTCGACTACTATCGGTTCAGCACCCGGAGCGGCTTTTTGGAGGCGCACTACAACCATCATTTCAACGGCTTCTTCCTGAACAAAATCCCGCTGCTGCGGCAGTTGAAGTGGCAGGAAGTGGCCTCGCTCAACTACCTCACCACCGAGCAGGCCGGGCATTACGTGGAAATTGGGGTGGGCCTAGAGCATATTTTCAAGCTGCTGCGCGTAGACTTCTACACCGGCCTGCAATCTGGCCGCCGCGTAGGAACCGGCCTGCGGCTAGGCATAGGCTTCTAGGGTTTTGTGTCATTGCGAGGCGCAGCCGTGGCAATCCTTCCGCTCTTAGCACCAAACCTATCTTACTTAAGCAGAAAGCCCTTGACGTTGGCAGGCGTCAAGGGCTTATCTATGTAGAAAACTAGTCTCAGAGAGAGGACGGATTGCTTCGCGCTGCTCGCAATGACAGTGGGGAGTTTACTTGACTTCCTCGAACTCCACGTAGTCGCCGCCTTGGAACTCTTGAGGCTTGGTAGCGCGAGGTGTGGGCGGCACGTAATCTACGCGCACTTGCCCGGTGGCATCGGCGCCATTGCGTGGCGGCTCAGGAGCTGGTCCGAACGGGGCCCCGCCAAACTGCTGAGCGTGGCGGCGGGCCTGTTTTTGCAGGAATCCAACCACCAGATACCGCATCAGCACGGGCAGCACGAAGCGCAGGACGAGGGAGATGAGGAAGAATATGAGCAGGAACTTGACCATCAAAAAGCAGCTGCGGAGGCGGGTTAGGCAGGTTGAAAGTAAAAGTCGGCGATGACGGCGCTGGCTAGTTGTGCTTCGGAGCACGGCACGAGTTCAGAACGCGCCGACAACACAAATGGTTTATAGCCTAGCTTGGCTAGCACGCTCACCACAGCCCGGCGGTTTTCCAGTCCGTTTAGCTCCGTCTGAATAAGCGGCCGGAAGCGCCGCAAGGTTGCCTGCATGTGCCGAAATACCTCGTGCTCGAAGCCTTCCACATCACACTTCACGAAGTCGAGGCGGGGCAGATGGGCCAGCAGGTCGTCGGGCACGCGCATGGGCACGTCGTAGGTGCGGGCGTAGTGTTCCTGGGGGTTGCTAGCCGCTACTTTGGTCATGCCGTGGTGCAGCAGGCCGTCACGCTCCGGGGTGCCCATCTGCACGGTGGTGTTTTGGCCGCCGAGCGCGTAGGGCAGCAGCGTGAGGTTGTTGAAGCCGCTGCTTTTCACGTTGTCGCGCCAGATGGCCTGAAAATCGGGAATGGGCTCCACGGCCAGCACCTGCCCCTCCGCCCCCACCAGCCGCGACAGCGCCACGGAGTAGTAGCCCAGGTTGGCGCCAATATCCAAGCACACAAAGCCGGGCTGAATGATCTGCTTTAGAAAAAATAGCTCCGGATACTTCTGTCGGCCCCAGCCTGCCCCCACCAGCCGCAGGTACACGCCGCTCACGAAACGAATGTATCGCTCGAAGCCAAGCGTGCGGACCAGAAGTTTGCGGAGGGCTTTCATCATTGTGCCGCAAAGATGCCGGAAAGCCAGGAAATACGCGGCCGACTGAAACGCAGTGCTTATACAGTAATAAGTGCTGGCAGACCCGCAACACGGCAATCTGTTCCGCGACAAGCGAAGCGAGTTTTTAAGCAGGTGAGATAGATGGTGCGGTACTGCTTATTCGCTCTATTCGTGTGCGGAACGTAAAGCCGTACTACGGTCGCTTACTACTCCACCACCGCGATGCTCCAGCCGCTGCCAAACCGCCAGCTAAGTACCATGCTACAGTCATCAGCTTGGTTTGCGGCGTGCGGTTGCTAGGCGCTTCTCCTAGGCCCAGTGGGCCCGGCAATACCACGCCGCCAATACCAGCCGCCAGCCCCAGCACCGTTCCCCGCGTCCACACGCCGCGCCCTGTTCCAACCAAGCTATAGTAGAGGCCATTGCTTAGGATGTCGCCTAGCATAGTGAGGCCGTATGCCGTGTCATCGTTGGGTTGCGGGGCATTGGCCTTGCCGAGCAGCTTGCGCAAGCCGCGCATACCTAATACGTCCATACGGGGCGCATCAGCGGGCCGTAGTTGGCGGACGGTTTCGTGCAGCGCAGTAAGCAGGACGGCACCAGCTAGGCCGCTTAGCAGCGCCTGAGGGAGCCTGGCGTTTTTCTGTTGCTTCATCAGGGTAGATTTTGATTAGAGCTTCTTGTTTCAGAAACGCCAAAGCTTTACTCGGGGTTGATGTGGCGCTTGCTCTCAGTCTGGAGTAAGATTACCTAGCCTGCCCCACATCCATTCTCAGCTCACAACTCGCGCAACGACAGTTATACCAAGCACCACCTGGTAGAAGCGCAGTCCTACGATAGCGCCTGTTTCACTGGCTTGGCTGTTTGTAAAAAATGCAGGCGGCACTTGTGTGGTTTTCCCTGGGCTTTCTATCTTTGCAGCCCCTGCTGGAGTTGTCAGCTCGGAAATGCCTCTTTAGCTCAGTTGGTAGAGCAGCTCATTCGTAATGAGCAGGTCGTTGGTTCGAGTCCAATAAGGGGCTCCATTATCTAATCCCGGCAAACCCGGAAAACCGCATATCTGGCACCAGAAGCGGTTTTCCGGGTTTTTTGCGTTTGGACTAATCCCGCATTTAAGCCCATCTAATCCCCTATTCAAGCCACACTTCCAGCCACAGTTATGACCATTCAATTTTACCTCCGGGACCCAGATTCCCAGACGCCCACCGCGGTGTATCTGCTAGCCCGCTTCCAGACCCAACGCTTGCGGCTGAGCACCAATGAAAAATGCTTGCCTTCGCAGTGGGACGCCAAGCGACAGCAGTTCCGCCGTTCGTTCCCTGGCTACCAGGATGCGAATGATCTACTAGCGGCTTTATCGACGCGGGTGGTAGAGGCGTACCGGCGGCAGCGGGCTGATGGGCTCACACCGTCGCCTACGTCCTTAAAACAGGCATTAAATCCGGCATCTGCTCCGGTGGTGCGGGAACAACGGTTGCCCGTGCTGATGGAGGAATTTCGGGAGGTAGCCCGCGGGCGGGGCTACAGGCACGAAACTCTACGGCACTACCTAGTCGTACGCAACTGGCTGCGGGACTTTGAGCAGCATAGCGGACAGCCACTACTGGCCGAGTCCTATACTCTGGCTGACCACGATGCTCTGCTGCATTATCTGACCATCACGCGCAAGCTGGGCCCGAATACAATCTATACAGCCCTGAAAGACCTGAAAACGGTGCTTAACTATCTGAAACGGGACCGTGGGTATACGCTCAGCATCGACGTGCGCAGCATCAAGGTCACGAGTGTAGAGGTTGAAAAGGTATACCTATCTGCTACTGAGCTAGAGCGGCTGGAAACAGCGGTGCTGCCGTCTACGCTGGTGCCGGTGCGGGACGTATTTCTGTTTTGCTGCTACACAGGGTTGCGCTACTCCGATGTATTGCAGCTACATGCGGGCAACGTCTCGAGCTGGGATGGGAGCCAAGTGCTACGGCTCACGCAGAGCAAGACCAGGCGGTCGGTGAGCATTTACCTGACAGCGGCAGCGCAGGCTATCCTTCAGCGATACGACGGGGACCGGGCCCGGCTCCTGCCGGTATACCAAAACCAAGTAATGAACCGCTACCTGAAACGTATCTGTCGGCTGGCTGTGCTGACGGACTGCGTAGAAGTGGTAGAGATGTTGCAAGGTCGGGTGGTGAAAAGCCAGCAGTACAAATATGAGCTAGTGACTATGCATACCGCGCGCCATACTTTCGCCACGCAAAGCCTGCTGCGGGGTATGCCAGTGGAAGTATTGCAAAAAGTTTTAGGCCATACCAACATCAAGACCACGCTCATCTACGCGAAGATCGTCGAGGACTTTCAGCACCAGACGATGCGCCGCATTTGGGAGGGTCAGAAAGATAATGCTGTCGACGTGTTGAACTCTGTGTGTAAGGTAGAACCGGCAGCTTAAGGCGACACCTGATAAGACACGATGACCTTGTTTAGCAGACCAAAGGTTCAAACTACCGCATAGCTATTAGAGTGGCATATCAAGAATCCTGTTACTCCTAGGTGAACATAATGCATCGCGCTCAAGGTTGTTTCAGGTTCTTTGTGACACTCAACCTGCACGGCGAGTTTGACTTCTCCGACGATGCCCTCAAAGACTCGCTTCGCTTTAACATGGAAGTCCTCTTTGCCTTCAACTGGTAACAGGTTCCGGCCCCGTCCAATTAACTTTTGGACCAAGCTTTTAACCGAGAACACCGTTGAGGCGTAAGCTAAATACGGGGCTTATGAATGGTGCTGTGTCCATCCCATATTGTATCTTGCCCTTCCCCTAACGCTCCGCTTCCGGCTTTGCTACGCCATGAAAACGCCTGCTGACCTGCTGACCCTGGAATTAGAAAACGCGGCGCTGCGCGAGGAAAACCGGCAGCTGCGCGCCGGCCGGAAGGTGGCGCGGGCCGCGCAGGATGCCTCTGACGAGCGAGAGCAGCAGCAGGAACGGTTTCGGACGGTGTTTGAAAACTCGCCCTTTGGGCAGAAAATCATCACCCCGGACTTGCTCATCACGCAGGCCAATCGCGCGGTGGTGGAGATGCTGGGCTGTGCGGGCCTGGACGAGGTGGTGGGCCGCGAAATCATGGACTTTGCCCACCCCGAGCACCGGGACGACTGGCGCTTTCTGCAGCAGCGGCTCTGGAGCCACAAGCTGCCGCACTTTACGCTGGAAACCCGGCTGGTGCGCCCCGACGGCTCTACTTTTTGGTGCCAGGTCACCTCCATTCGGTTCCCGGACGGCGCGGACGGCCAGGAATTGGGCTACACGCTGCTGGAAGACATCAGCGACCGCAAGGCCCTGGAAGAGTCGCTCAAGCGGCTCTACGACGCGCAGGAAACGATTCTGCATCTGGTCACGCACGACTTGAAAGCCCCCATTGGCCACGTGCAGATGCTGGCCGAGCTGCTGCAGCACCAGGTGGACGAGGCCACTTTCGCGACGGAGGACCCGGCGGAAACGGTGCAGTTCCTATCGCTTATCCGCCGAGCCTGCGCCACGGCCAACAAGCTGGTGCAGGACGTGCTGCTCGTCGGCACGCTCGACGCCGCCAAGCTGCCCCTGAAGCCCACCGAGCTGGGGGCCTGGCTGGCCTACACGCTGGAGCCCCACCAGCTGGTGGCGCAGCACAAGGGCCTGACGCTAACCCTGGACCGGCCGGCGGCGCCCGTGACGGCGAACGTGAACCCGGACGCCCTCGGGCGGGTGGTGGACAACCTGGTGAGCAACGCGCTCAAGTTTACCCCAACCGGAGGAAGCATTACGGTAGGGCTGCAGGAGCGGGAAGGCCGGGCGCTGCTCACGGTGCGCGACACGGGCATCGGCATCCCCGCGGCGCTGCAGCCCACTCTGTTTGAGAAGTTCAGCCCGTCGGCCCGTTCGGGCGTGGGGGGCGAGGCCAGCACGGGGCTGGGCATGTTCATCGCCTGGCAGATTGTGCAGCAGCACCGCGGCAAGCTGTGGGTGGAAAGCCAGGAGGGCGCGGGCACCTGCTTCTTTATGGAGCTGACCTAAGCACGTCCGCGCGGTACGCTGACACCGGTTCTCCCTGGGATGGGACGATTTCGTTGTCGGGCAAAGGGAAATCGGGCGTTTTGTCCATATGCCAGGTCGATACCCACACGGAACGCGGGGCCAACAGCGGATGGGTCGCCCCGGCGGTGTGGCAACGCAGACGGGAAAGAACGTGCCAACGCGGGGGCGGCTTACCCGGCGGGCTGGCCGAAGTGCTCGTGCAGCAGGTGGGTTACTTTTTCGCGGGTGAGGGGCTTGGTGAGGTAGCCGGCGATGGGCAGGCCCTGCATCTGCTCCACGTCCTTCGGGTTGAGCGAGGTGGTGAGCATGATGATGACCACCGTGGGGTTCTGGCGCTCGGGCCGCTGGGCGTAGACCTGCAGAAACTCGAAGCCGTTCATGAGGGGCATCTTCATGTCGAGCAGAATCAGGGCCGGGCAGGAGGGCGAGGTGGGTTGCTCGCAGTGGGCGTGCAGCAGGTCGAGGGCCTCCTGGCCGTTGCCGGCCACGAGGACGGTGTCAGCGACGGCCATGCGCCGGAGCAGCTTTTGGTTGAGAAAGTTGGTGGTGTCGTCGTCGTCGACGAGCAGGGTGCAGGAAATGGCGGCCATGAGGGGTCAGCGGGTGGAGGCAAGGAAGTAATCCGCTTACGCAGCCGGGGCCGCCGCGTGGGGCAGGTACACCAAAAAAGTGGTGCCGGTTCCTAGCTGGCTGTGCACCTCGATGCGCCCGCCGGCGTTTTCGACTATGCGCTTGACCATGTAGAGGCCGATGCCGGTGCCCTCGACGTGGTCGTGGAAGCGCTGGAACATGCCGAAGAGTTTGGACAGCTGCCCATCGGCCATGCCGAGGCCGTTGTCGTGTACTTCGAGCACGGTGTAGCCGTCGCGAACATGGCCCCGCACGTCGACGTGGGGCGTGCGGTCGGGATGCCGGTACTTCACGGCGTTGCTGAGCAGGTTGTACACCACCGAGCGCAGGTTTTTCTCCGAAAACGGAATGGGCGGCAGGGCCGCCACGTCCACCGTGAGGCGGGTCCGGGTGGCCTGCAGCAACGGGGCCAGGTCCTGCCGAACGCCTTCGATAACGCCGGCCAGGTTAAGCAGGGTGGTGGCGGGGGCGTGCTCTTTCTGGAGCTTGGAGACTTCCGTGAGGTGGTCGATGGTGCGCTTGAAGCGTTCCACGGCGTCCAGCATGCGGGTCAGCGTGGGAGCAATTTCCTCGTCCCGGGTCACGGCCGGGGGCAACTCTTCCTGCAGCAGGTAGAGCAGGCCTTCAATGTTGGAGATGGGCGCTTTGAGGTCGTGGCTGGCCGTGTAGATGAAGTTGTCCAGGTCCACGTTCGTACGCGTGAGTTGGACGTTGGCGTCGCCCAACTCCTCGTTGGTGGCCTGCAATGCTTCGTTGAGCTCCTGCACCCGCTGCCGGGCCCGCACCTGCTCGCTCACGTCGGTGGCCACACACACGATGCCCGCCACCTGGCCGTCGTCGGCGTGCAGGGGCTGGTACACAAAGTTGTAGTACCCGGGCTGGCCGGGCGAGTGGTGAGCGAGCATAACTTCTTGCTCCTGGGCCACGAACGGGGTGCCGGTGCGGCGCACGCCGGCCAGCAGCTCGGCCAAGCCCTGGTCGCGCAGCTCGGGCAGCGCCTGGAAAAAGGGCTGGCCCAGCAACTCCTCCAGCGGGCGGCCCAGCATCCGGCCCATCGGCGGGTTGACGAGGTCAAGCACGTAGTCTTCGCCCTGAAACACGCACACGGCCACCGGGGCCTGGGCAAACACGGCCTGCAGCTGCTGCTGCTGGGCCTCGCGCTCTTGGCGGGCCAGCACCTGCTCGGTCACGTCGAAGGCGAAGACGGAAACGCCCGCCACCGCGCCGTTTTCGCGGTAGGCCTGGTAGGTGAAGTTGAAGTAGTGGGGGCGCGGGGCCTCACCAGCCGCTGGCGGGGGCGTGTAGGGCTGTTCCTGCCCGAAGTGGGTTTCGCCGGACTGGTACACGCGGTCCATGAGGGCCGTGAACCCCTGCGTGACTAGCTCCGGCGCAGCTTCGGCCGTGTCGCGGCCCCGCAGCGGGCGGCCGGGGAAAAACGCCTGATAGGCCGGGTTCACGTACTCGAAGCGGTGGCCGGGGTCGCGCAGCAGGGCTATCGCCGCCGGGGTTTGCTCGAATACCTGGTAGAGCGCGGCGCGCTGCTCGGCCTGCTGCCGGGCGGCGGCCAGCAGCTGGGCCTGCAAGGCATCGGCCTGCTGCCGGGCTTGCACGAGCTCGGTGACCTCGAAGCCAAAGACGAGCACGCCGTCGATGCGCCCGTGCTCGTCGTAGCGCGGCTGCTGGACGTAGTTGAAGTAGCGGTCCTCCAGCGCCCCGCCGTCGGTGCGGGCTAGGGGCGTGTGCAGGGCCTGCTGCCAGATGGGTTCGCCCGTGTCGAACACCCGCCGCATGGTGTGGTAGGCGGCGTGGTCGGTGAGTTCGGGCAGGGCGTCGAGCAAGGGCTTGCCCAGCAGCGGGCGGTCGGGGAAAAACTGCTGGTAAATGGGGTTGACCAGCTCGAAGACCAGTTCCGGGCCGCCCAGGATACAAATGGCGGCCGGGGCCTGCGCAAACAAGCGCTCCAGGCGCTGACTCTGCACGTTTACTTGCCGGGTGCGCTCCTGCACCCGGGCGTCGAGCTCCCGGGCCAGCTGCTCGGCCCGCTGGCGGGCCAGCACGTGCTCGGTCACGTCGGTGCCGATGGAGACGATGCCGCTGATGCGGCCGTCGGGCTGGCGCTCGGGCTGGAACACGAAGTTCCAGTACACCACCTCCGGCTGCCCGTTGCGCACGATGGTGGTGGGCAGCTCGTGGGCCGTGTACGGCGTGCCGGTCGTGTACACCCCGTCGAAGAGGGCCACCACGGCGGGGTCGGCCGCTTCGGGCAGCACCTCGAACACGGGGCGGTGGCGCACCTGCTCCCAGGTCCGGTCCCAGATGGCCAGCGCGGCGGCGTTGGCTTGCTCCACCCGGTACTCGGGCCCGCGGTAAAGCACCGCCGCCGCCGGGGCCTGCATCATAAATTCCCGCAGCTCGTTGCGCTGGTACTCGGCGTCGGCGCGGGCTTCGCGCTCGCGGGCCTGGGCCTCGCGCAGGGCCAGCTCCACGGCGCTGCGGTCCTGGTCACTGGTGTCGGTGAAGCTCACCACCAGCCACTCGCCGCTGCGGCGGGCGGCCAGGCGGAAGTAGTTGTCCAAGCCGTCGGCCTGGTAGTTGACTTCGTGCAGGCCGGTGTACCCGTCCGTATACGCGCGCCGGTAGTAGGCGAGAATGCCGGCGGAGATGGTGTGCGGGAAACGGGTGAGCAGCGTGCCGCCGGGTTGGGCTGCCAAGCCGGTCATGCGCTGGCCGGCGGGGTTGAGGTACTCGATGGCAAAATCCTTGATTTCCCCGGCCGGGTCGTACACCGGGCGCAACACGTTGACCCCAGTAAGGGAGACGGCCAGCAGGTCGTGCAGAAGGCTGTCGGGGAAGGGAAGCGGCACCATCGCGCCGGAAGCAGCATCCATAAGCACAGCAGCAAAGCGAGTAGCGCAGCCGCCCGGTCGAGGCCGCTGCCGTTTAGTAGAAAAAGTAAAGCCCCGACCCGGCGGTGGGATATTGGTAACGGTAGGCGCAGCGGTCTGGACATCAGACCACGCGAATAAAGGTACCCAACAGCACGCGATGCCCACCTATACGTACCGACCAGGCAATAAGCGAGGTCGCATCAGCGAAAATAAGCATGACATCCGAACCGGGAAGCAGTAGTGGAGCAGTAGTGGAGGGGAGTCTATTCACACTGCTCACGTGGAGGCAGCTGCACCGTCATCGCTCCCCGGTGGTCAGCTGGACAAATGACACGATAACCTTACTTGAGGGCGGCGGCTACCTCGTGCTCAGGCAGGCCGGTGAAGCGGCAGAACTCACCGATGGACACATAGGAACCGGCTGGTTTGCCCAGGTGCCGGCGCACCCGTTGCAGCAGACGCTTGGCACCGTCGTAGCTGTGGCCGGTGAGCGTGGCAACGTCTTTCGGGAATACACAAACCTGGGGCATCGTGGGGTATTATGGGGTAGTATCGGAAAGTGAAGATACGAAGCAGTACGCTACGGCGGTAGGTTTGGGCCATGCAGCTACACGGTCTTCTTCTGGTGATTGCGCTAGTGCTGGGTCTTGGCCCGGCTCAAGGCCAGGTGCGGGCCAATAGACTCCGGCAATTACTCTATCCTACGGCATTAGCAGTGGTACTACCTGCCTCCGCACAGTGGGTTACGGTGCGGGTCCTGCGGGTAGTGGACGCGGATACCTACGAAGTGGAAACAGCCCGCGGGCGGGCTCGGGTGCGGCTAATGGGGGCGGATGCCCCGGAAGCCGATCAACCATTTGGGCGGCAAGCTACGGCACACGTTCGGGTCTTGGTTGAACACAAGTACGTGTGGATGCAGGTATGGGGGCTGGACCTGTATGGGCGCAATCTGGCGGCGGTACGCCTGCGTCCGGCGGCGTTCAGCCGGTCGGGGCCGATGGCGCTGGACAGCCTGCTGGTGGTGCGCGGGTGGGCCTGGGCGTATGAGCCAAGCCGGGCAGTGGCCGGATGGATGGCAGAGCAGCGGCAGGCGCAAACGGCTGGGCGTGGAATATGGCAGTGCGGCCCGCAGGGGCCGGTAGAACCCCGTGTCTGGCGGGATTTCAACGCAGAAATGAAGCGGCGCAACTGGGGCGGCTGCACCTGGTAGCAAGAGGCCGATACAGCAGCCTTTTCATCACCTCTTACCTTTTACCAACATGGCACGTATTCGTTCCCTGCTCGGCGACATTGAGGGCTCGGCCGGGCAAATGACCTTCACCAAGCAGAATGGGGTCAACATTTTGCGCCAGAAAGTGGGCAGCAACAGCAGCAACTCGCCCGCTCAACAGGCCATCCGCGCCCGCTTCAAACTGCTGAGCCAGCTCTACCAGAGCCTGGCGGCGCTGATAACGCTGGGTCTGCCTAAGCAGGGCGGCCAGTCGCCCTACAACCGCTTCGTGGCGCTGAACTTCCCGGCCACCGCCTACGACAACGCCACGGCGACAGCCAGCGTAGACATGAGCCTGCTCACGGCTTCGCAGGCCAGCGGAGCGGTAGATCAGCTCGACAACCTGGAGGCCACTGTCAGCGGCGGCTCGGTAACGGGCCAATGGGCACCGGATTTCGGCAACCCGGCCGACTTGGTGACGGCGGTGGTCATCGACCAACGCACGAACCGCACGTTCACTTCGGCTCCGGTGCGCCGGGACGCCGGTTCGGTGGCCGTGGCTACCGGCCTCGCTGACGCGGACGTGCGCGCCAACTGCACTTTCCTGGCGGTGCCCGCCGCGCCCGGCAGCAATGACCGGGGCATGACGGGCAACGTGGCCATCCTCTAGCCTATCCCAAGCAACAAAAAACCCGACCTATCCGGCCGGGTTTTTTTGTGTCTTATCTACTGCAAAGAGTTAGGAGCAACCTAGGAGCAAGCTAGAAGGAAGCAGTTGACAGGTCTTTGCTCACTGCCGCCGTTATTGGCGGCAATTATCTTTGCCAGTAGCCAGAAATTATATCAGTGATGCTTTGGGTCTCGTGATCTATTCTACCATAAAAGTATACTGATCCAAAGCCAAACGGATAACTCCCGTTCAAGAAGTCTTCCGTGAGACCATTCTCGTCAAGTTGAAAAATGAATGTGTATCCTTTTGCTTCTAACTCGGAGTAGAAATACTGTTCCTCCTGAAGAAGATAGGGATTTGAGCCAACCTTGATAAAGTAGCTGTATTCTTCATCATTGCCGGATGTTTTAGCTAAGGTAGCCAAACTCCCCTCTTTTACGGCTGAATATATTAAGTCAGTATTCCTACTCGGAATAGTAGAGGGTTCGTGAACAAAGCATTTTAACTTAAAATCTGGATAAATTGAACGTTGGCTATAATCATCATAATTTTTTGGTATAAAGACTGATAATTCCTTTCCATTGATAAAATGGGAAAAATCATCACTCAGCGTAAACAGGTAGGCATAATCACTAAGCTCTTCTGTATGATTGAATGTCGCTTCATCAACAAAAGCAGGTGGTAGCCCTCCTATCCTAGATTTGTAACGAGGATTCAATTCTTCTATTTGAAGCAAAATGCTGCTGTTGCGGTCAACGAACAGCGATTCAAAATTCATCATGGGCAATTCAACCTGTCAAGCAGATCTAATTCGGCTGAAATACAACTCTTCTTTCGGATTGTGATGCCAAAAGTGTTTGTGATAAAGTCTTTCACATCTCACATGGTCACACACAACACTATGCTTTGACTTTTGACTTGGCTACCGGAATAAAGAAGCCTTTTTCAAGTAGGTACTACGCATTAGTCAAGCGCGAGGGATAACAGTTATTATAAACATTCTATTCTACAGAGAGTGCTTTTACATTATCCTGAAGTATGTACTTAAAAACATCAATTAGATTGTTATAGTCAGGCTCTGCTATGGAAAGCGCAACTACTATTGTATCATATTCGGGATAAATCCTTTTTGCTCTTTCCGAAACCTTAACAACAAGTTTTTCCCTGCTTAAAGTCACTTTCTCACAAGCGTTATAGCTAGAATATTTTTGTTCACACAACTCGAAATAGTAGCTATTCAGACCCAAGCTTTCATCTTGTTCATCAAACTCAAAAGACCTCTGAAATATTACATAGTCTTGAGGGTCTGACTCGTCATCGGCCATACCGATTAATGAATACCCTTCATCGTCATTCCACTCAATTGAAATTGTTTGGCTTGAAAAAGTCTTTGTCATGACCACTATTTTTGGGGTATTTAGCCTTTCAACGATTATTTTCTCCCGTAATCTCTCCACTGATAAACTACGTCTCTTCCAGAACTTGCCGTTTTCGTATTTATTCAACTTCTACACGAAGAACAGGAGAATATTTTCCTGTTATGACCATTGTTTATCCTTCTTTCGATGGAATATATTTAACGGTTCGTGCTTCAGCAGGAGTAGCTAAAGTAGATTGAAGGCTAGCTTTCTCATCTGGCGTTATATTGCTACTTACCATTCTCTTTATAGATTGTTTTGCCTGTTGCATCATCAACAACTCTTACAATCGCCTCATGCTGTTCTTCCCACGACATAGAAACCATTGCATCTCTAGAGTCTACATACTTCAAAGAGCTTAGCTTAAGCTCATGGATTCAAATAGACTTTTAGTATTGTTTTATTGAATACAGATATAGTTTACCATCTTTTGATTTCCCAAAACCAGTGAATGCTAACCCCAGAATTGGGAAAATAGTAAATCCTAAATCTGATGTGTGTTCGTAGTTAGCTATCAAGTAATCTGCTCCCTCTTGCTTCAACAGCAAGTGACCGTCAAACTCTAATTTAGCTCCTGAAAGAAATGAGACTTCATTTAGCTTATCTTTCTTGTATTTCGCCGAAACGTATTTTCTAACTTCTTCTATGCTTCCCGTGTACGTTTTTATTTCACGTTCGAACTCACCGAAGACTTCGAAAACCTCCGCACGTGACATGCCGAACTTAAGCCGGCCAACTTGTTTGAAGGAAATTATGTCGTAAACGGTTGATTGGGCGTTCGCGCTCATTTATAGTTCAGCCCTTATGGATTCAAGATTACTACCTAATTTTAGTAACAAGTAGTAAATACAAGAACCTTGACTATCGTTCATGCAGTATCCTCATCAATTCTTTGAGATATAAAATGCATCCCTGGTATAAGCAACAATTTTTCCTTTACATACTTAGATTTACTTATTTTATCTGCATTCTTTCCTGAGGTATTTGCAACATGTATCAGCAATACAAATTCAGTATTCTGCTCTTCTTCATGCCTTTTCTTCAAAATTATCTCATCAGAAAACCCACCTCTATATCTGTAAGTTTCTCCAGAATATGAGCTTTCATGAGCTTGCAGTTCTATTCCTACGGACTCCTCTATTTCATGAGCAAGCTCTGCTATAGAAGCAGTTTTATGTCCGTATGTATCATAGATTCTTTTCACCATGTCGGTATCCTTTATTAGGTTTTACTTTTTACAAGGCATAGTCATACTCCTGCCTTTTGCTTTCGCTGTTGCCTTATCTTCAAAAATCATGAAGTTTACTTCCCTACCTGACATTTTTGACAAATCTTGCCTAGTTTTAGCTAGGCCTAACTGCTTAGCCAAATCATCAGTATCAATAGGTCTTGATTTTCCCCCTTTCGCTAGACCTAACGATTCCGCTTTGTCGTACAGATCCTTGTTGGCCAATGCAATATCATAGTCGCTGGTTCTGCCCACATCAAACGGAATTCCGGTATCGTGGCTAACTCCAGTCACAGCGCTGCCTTGCATCAACGGCACTGTATTGGGGTAACCTGCCCGGGCTAATCCAGCTTGTGTAGCTTGAGAGAATTGTCTGTACTGGCCAAAACTCTTGAACCCGGCAGGAATTTCACTTAATCCGAACACATCTGTACTAAGCGTTGGATCACCCACGTAACTGTAGAGCCTATCGCCTCCCCAGAGTTTAATAGGATCCTGGCTTACATATTGCCCTGCTTCCGGGTCATAATACCGGAAACGGTTGTAGTAGAGGCCCGTTTCTTGATCCTCATACTGGCCCTGATAGCGAAACGGACACGCCGCCGCCTCGCCTTCCTGCTGCCTGGCTTGCCCATAGCTGGTGAGTTCGGTGGCCCATACCGGCTGTCCGTGCTGGTCGTGCATCTGCATCGGCGTGCCGAGGTGGTCGGTCAGAATGCCGTAGTGCCGCTCTCCCACCAAATACCTAGCAGTATCAATGACTTTAATCTATCATCCAGGTATATGGGTTTTATATATTGGCACGAAATCATCTTCGCTTATTCCCCACTTATCTGCACAAAAGTTTATTAAGTCACGAAAAATCACAAATCCAAACTCTTTATAATCAGAAATACTTTCATTAAAATCCCAGGGGTCTTTAATGCGTGGATCTGCTCTGTAAGTTTGTAGCTTGTAAAGATGAAACACATCATTAGTTATATTTTGTTCGCCCACCAAACTGATATATTGACCTAAAACTGACTCGTCTAAAGATTCCATCTGCCTCAATCTTTCTACTTGGACACTATCGTATGGGATTGTATGGATTTCAATAAATATGGCACCATCGCTTTTACTAATCTCACAAAATTGTCCTTTAGAATCCGCAGGAAATGGACTGTAAGGATTTTCTTCAAAAGAAATGTTAGGCGTCATGGTTTCTTAGTAAAAAATTCTAACAATTTTTCCTTCAAAAGTGTGTGCCTGCAAATGGCTACCCTCAACAGCATGATCACCAGCTTGCGCGTTGGGATTATAGTCATCCCAATGATACGTGCCTCTTTTGCTACTTGATGGTCTTGGTAACCAATCCGACGCATCGCTCTAAGGCGAGAAAGTTCCAGGTGTTGTGGTATTCATATAGGCCCTTTTGTGGCCCGCTCCAGATGTTATATCTCTTAACAACGCCTCTGCATCTGTTCTACTACCTACGTTTACCCTCGCGTTTTTACCCCTCGAAAGTTGCTCGTTTATAGATTTTTTAGCTCCATTCACACAAGCTAGTTCCAATGGATCCGTTGCCACTAAAGGATCTTTCACATAGCTGTAAAACGCAAACCCTCCTTGTAGTCTAATGGGATCTTGGCTCACATACACTCCATTCTCCGGGTCATAATATCGGAAACGATTGTAATAGAGGCCCGTTTCTACATCTTCATACTGGCCTTGGCAGGCATACGCAATTATTTAGCGAGAATGGAAGAATCTAACATGAGCATAAAATGGGTATCAATTCACTGTTTCAATTATATCTTGTGAGATAAAATGCATCTTAGGTATCAATGACATTCTTTGCTTGATGTACTTCGATTTACTTATTTTATCAGCATTCTTTCCATGTGTATTAGAAACTTTCACTAAGATGGGATATGGAATCTGATCATACTCAGTGCTATTTCCGATCACAATTTCATCTGAAAAACCTCCATTATACCTGTACGTTTCGCCAGCGTATAGCCCCTCACAAGCACGTAATTCAACACCTACAACGCCTTCTATTATATGAGCTAAGTCTTCCACAGAAGTCCCCTCATAGCCGTAGGTATCAAAAATTTTCTTAACCATTTTTATTTGTTTTTAAGGGTGTTTGCAAGGCATAGTCATACTTGCCGCCTTTGATTTTGCGGCAGACTTATCCTCAAAGATCATGAAATTGACATCTCTACCTGACATTTTTGAAAGCTTGCTTCTTGCGTCACCAAGACCCAACTGCTCGGCTAATTTATCAGAGTCGATAGGCCTCGATTTGCCACCTTTAGCCAAGCCCATGGCCTCCGCTTTGTCGTACAGATCTCTATTGGCTAATGCAATGTCATAGTCGCTGGTTCTGCCAACATCAAACGGAATTCCGGTATCATGGCTGACTCCAGTCACAGCACTGCCTTGCATCAACGGTACAGTATTGGGATAACCTGCCTTCGCCAACGAGCCCTGTGTGGCTTGGGCAAACTGTTTGTATTGACCAAAACTTTTGAAGCCAGCAGGAATGCTACTTAGGCCTAGAGCATCCGTCCACTGACAAGGATCATGGACGTAGCTGTAAAGATTCTTTCCCCCTAATATCCTGATGGGATCCTGGCTTACATATTGCCCTGCTTCCGGGTCATAATACCGAAAGCGGTTGTAGTAGAGGCCGGTTTCTACATCCTCATACTGGCCCTGATAGCGAAACGGACACGCCGCCGCCTCGCCTTCTTGCTGCCTGGCTTGCCCGTAGCTGGTGAGTTCAGTGGCCCATACCGGCTGCCCGTGCTGGTCGTGCATTTGCATCGGCGTGCCAAGGTGGTCAGTCAAGGGCCATAGGGGGTGTCCTCCGGCAAATTACTTGTCCTAAAATAACATGATTTTAGCGCCAATCCCAGGCTGGTTCATCTTGAACTTTAGTTAAAAACTCATAACTAATAAGATGAAAATCATCGAACTGTATTACCATATTATCAAACTTATGAGAAAGTATTTTCAAAACCACCTTAGCTGTATCAAGATTGCGGTACTGCATTTCAATAAATGATTGCAAGCTCATTACTAATTCCTTTTGATTTTCCTCAAACCACTCTTCATAATTTTCTTTCAGATCTATACATGGTCTCAAAAATATTGCATCGTTTTGGTCCTTGATAAGAACATACCTCTCTGGTTCAGAATGATGATTTTGAACTTCGTCAAAAAAATCGCTAAGCATTTCTGCTATTTGCTTAGAAGCAACTTCGTCAGGAAAAGCCAGAAGCACATTTTGCATTGTATAGGGCGTTTATGGTTTTAGCACATCCAGTAGTAAAGCCTCATCTTTAGTGACAAGCCCGTCCTGCCTCTCGACGGATTTCACTATGCTAGGCTTGAGCTTAGGGCCGTATCCAATTACCACTTTATTGGTAGCCGTTTCGGTACGGGCCATTTGATCAGCTAATCCATTACCTGCGGATTTAACTTGAATTACAGCATTTTGCGTTTCTATGTCAAAGTCTGTAAGTACAGAGCCATCAGGACGGTAAACTGTCTTATTTACGGCAACCACATGGCCGGGATACCGTGCTTCAATTTTATTAGCCAGATCGGCAACGTAAGGGTCATTAGATGCAAATGTCTTCGGGCTACCATTTGGCGGGCACTGCTTGGTTAATCCAAACGGGTCAATCCATCTGGAGGTATCCAACACATAGCCGTAAAGGGCCCATCCGCCTCCTATACGAAGCGGATCTTGACTGATATACTGTCCTGCTTCCGGGTCATAATAGCGGAAACGATTGTAATAGAGGCCCGTTTCTTGATCCTCATACTGGCCCTGATAGCGAAACGGACATGCCGCCGCCTCTCCTTCCTGCTGCCTGGCTTGCCCATAGCTGGTGAGTTCAGTGGCCCATACCTGCTGCCCGTGCTGGTCGTGCATCTGCATCGGCGTGCCGAGGTGGTCAGTCAGAATGCCGTATTGCTGCTCTCCTTCCAGCTTGCCTACCGGCGCAAAGCTCTCTTCTTCAAAGAGCCACGTGGTTACCGCCTCCACTGCGTCTTTGCCCGGCCCCACTTCTAGGCTGCTCCACTCGTGCAAGGGCTTGTTGCCGTCCCATACCCACCTGGTGACCCGGCCCCGGTAGCTCTTGCTGATGCGCCGGCCCAACGCATCGTAGCGGAAGCGCACTACTCCGCCGTCGGGCCGCACTACTTCAGTTAGGTGACCGGCGCTATTCCAGGCGTAGTGCCACTCTTCGCCGGTACGTAAGGTCTTCTGCCGCAGATTGCCCAACGCATCGTATGCATAGCGTGTGCCGTTGGCTTCCAGCAGCTGCCCGGCCGGACCGTAGCGCCGATCCGTACGGTCCGCCGTGCGGAACAAGTTGCCCACGGTATCGGGCAGGCGCAACTCTTTGGTTCCGTCGGCGAAGGTGGTGGCCGCCAGGTTGCCCACCGCGTCGTGCTCATAACGGATCACGCCGCGCTGGCTGTCCTGAATGGAGCTGAGTCGGTCGTCTTTCTGCCAGCTGTAAGTGCGCACCCGCTCGGCCAGGTGGGTGTTGCCCGTACGGATACGCTGCGCCGTGACCCGGCCCAAGCTATCGCGCTGCCAACGCGCCTGCACCCCGCCGCTGTAGGTACGATGCAGCTCCAGCCCCTGCGCGTCGTGCTCGAAGATGGCCTGCCACGTGCCCGCTCGCAGCTGCTCGACCTGCCCGGCCGCGTCACGCGTGTAGCGTACCTCGGCGCCGAGCGACGAGGTCAGGCCAAGACGGTAGCCCAACGGGTCGTACTCGTTGGTGAGCGAGTAGGCACCCTGTTGCTCCTGCGTCACCTGGCCTAGAACGTTGCGCTCGAACTGCACTGTCGTCGTCTCGTTGGCCGCTTCGAGCAAGGCCCCGTCGGCACGGTAGCGATACGTCTCCGTCGCTCCATCATGATATACGACTTCGGCCACGCGGCCAGCCCGGTCGTAGCCGTAGCGCGTGCGCTGGCCGGTGGGCAGGGTCAGCTCGGCCACCCGCCCGGCGATGTCGCGCCCGTAGCGGCGCGTGAGCCCATCAAAGCCCACCTCCGTCAGCACATCGCCTACTCCATCCAACTCGAAGCGATAGGCTAGGCCATGTTCATTGATGATGGCGCGCAGCTGCTCTTCCGTGTCATGCAGAAACTCCACGGCTGTACCTGCCTCCACCCGCCGAATCAGTCGGCCCATGCCGTGGTAGGCATACTGCACGTCGTGGTGGCGGTCCTGCGCTCGCACCACGTTATCGAAGCCGTCGTAGGTGAAGCGGCGCACGTTGCCATCGGGCTCGTACACCGTCGTCACGCGGCTGAGCAGGTCGTACTCGCGCCACTGCACGTTGCCCCGCTCGTCGGTGAGCTTGCGGGAGCGGCCCCACCCGTCGGGCAGCCAGCGACGGGTCGTGCCCGCCGGCAGGCGCACTTCCTGTAAGTTGTGGTCGGCATCATACACCAACTCCGTCTTGCGCCGGGCCGCATCGGTCAGTCGCTGAAGCAAGCCGTGGGCGTATTCGTAGGTATCGGTATTGCCGAGCGGGTTGGTGCGTGCTGTCAGGTTGCCGGCTTCGTCATAGGCCCACTGCCACTGTCCGCCGACGGAGTTGGTGGCCTGCGTGCAGCGGTCGTACTCGTTGTACACAAACGCTAGCGTGGCGCCGTCGGGCAGTTCCGTTAGAATGCGGTTGCCGCGCTCATCGTAGGCGTAGCGGGTTTCGTTGCCCAGCGGGTCGGTTTCGCTTAGCACCTCATTGTACTCGTTGTATTCGGTGAGCGTGACGCCGCCGCGCGCGTCAATGGTTTCGACCACCAGCCCATTTTCGTTACCCTGGTAGGTGGTAGCGTGACCCAGCGAGTTGGTGACGATGGTGCGTTTGGCCGCCACGTCATATACTAGCTTGTGGTCGTAGATGCCCTCGTCGCCCCAGGTATGCACGCAGCGGGCCTCCGGGCCGGTGCCTTCATATTCAAAGTAGAAGTTGAGGCCATTCTTGAAGGTCTCGCGCACCAACAGCCCGCCGGCATATTGATACGTGGCGGCCTGGCCCAGCGCATCCTGGCTGCGCACGAGCTGGCCTTGCCGGTCGTAGGCATAGGCCACCAGCACCACGGTTTGCTTGGGCTCGGTCGGATGCGGGGCCGTGATGGCGCGTACCTGCCCCTGCTCGTCACACGTCACCTGCAACTGACGGCGGGCGCTGTCGGTGATGCCGCTTAGGTGCCCCTGCTCGTTGTAGTGGAACGAGAGAGAGAAGCCGTTGGCATTCTCCACCGCAATTAAGGAGGAAACGCCGTCGCCGCGGTTCACTCCGAAGCGATAGGTGAGGTCGGCGCCATGATCAAGTACGGCGTAGCCGCGCACGTCGTGCAACAGCGTGAGCTTTTCGAGCCGGTCATAGGTGCGTTGGCCGAATGGTACCCATTCAAAGGCCACGCCCCGGCCGTCGGCGGTGCGGAAGGCTACCACGCCCTGTTCGGCATCCACGCACAAGGCCATGTCGTAGGCGTGGTGCCAGCCGTGGCCGAGCGGGCCTTGGTGAATGGAGGTCGAGTTCCAGAGCCGCGCCCACCGCAGCGGGATGGGGCCGGGCAGCTCGAAATCAACGGTTTCGGTGTAGAGGTAGCCGCTGATGACATCGACGGGGTGCCCCGTGAACGAGCACAGCCGCTTGTTGGCCAGGGCTTTCGCTCGCTCCGAGAGGTTAAGCTTGTTCATGGCCCGCTGCGCGGCCTGGCCCAGCTTTTTGAGCACCTTGCCGCCGAGCTTGTTCATGATGTACTCTTCGGCCGCTTCGAGCAGCACCTCCCCGGCGATGGAGAGGCCGGTTTGCAGGCTTGGGTCACGAGCGATGCGGGTGACGCCCTTGACCACGGCCGCGCTGGTGGCCAGCACCGTGCTGGTGGTCATCAGGTAGCCGGCACCCGTCATCATGGCCGCCCCAAGCGGCGCGCCCACGCCCGTGGCACAGAGGATGGCCCCGCCGATGCCCAGGGCCACGCCGCCCCAAAAGGCCCAGCTAGAGGCTTCATTGGCCAGGTCGGCCGCTTCGTCCACTTGGTCGAGCTGCTGGTCGAGGGCCACGGCGGCGTCTGCCTCGGCGCGGGTGAAGTTGATGGAGATCTGCCCGCCCGCCCCACACTGGCACTTGCTCGTGTGCAGCAGGGGCCGGCCACCGAGCACGGTCAGGCCCGAGTCCATGACCCGAGTCCACTCAACGGGCGCCGGCACGCAGGGCGTGCGCGTGACCTGGCACACGCCGAAGGGCTTGATATTAACTAGCGGTATCTTGTCGAACTCCGTGGCGTAGGGTTCCTCGTAGAGCTGCGCCGGCTTGGGCAGCACGGTAAACATGGTCGGCATCACGCCTTTGTCGCAGGTGAGCCACACCCCGCTCATGATAAATTTGTCACCAGTCGCCATAGAAATGCAGCAAGAAAGAAATAAGAATAAGTGGGAAAGACCCTGCAATAAACTAAAAAGCGGCCAGTCCTCCTAGATCATTTGGACCGGCCGCCTACCCTCTCCCTCAGCCCAGCTATGTACTAGAAAGACCATCCAGTCAATTTTTTTGCTCCGCTACGTGATTTCTGCTGCTAGTCCAAGCAGCGCGGGCGGAAATGCCCCGTCCGCAGATTCAGACTACTAGTTGTTGAGCAGCCCGTGTACCACTGCGTTCGGCACACGCGCGCAGTAGCCGCTGATACTTTTTGCGGCCCTGTTCCATTGTGGCCGCGTCGGCGGAAAGCTCCACCAGCCAAATGTCATGTGGAACCTTCTTCTGCACGCCCACAATCAGGAAGCGGTCAGCACCCAACACGTCGGTGTAGAAAGCGGCCTGGCGGTCGTAGTCGTACTGCTCGACGGTACCGATAAACTGCGCGTAGTCGCGGCAGCTGGTAGTCTTGAAATCCACCAGCACCCGGCGGCCGAGGCGGGGCGTGGTCAGCAGCAGATCCGGGCGAATCTTTACGGCCAATCCGGTGGCGGTGTGGGTGGCGGTGTGCGTCAGCTCGGGCGTGCCACGATAAAGTAGGTCACGGCAGTAGCGGTGGCGGCGCACAGCGGCAGCCAGCGACTCCAGCAGGCGCAGCTGGGCGGGCGGTAGGCCCTGCGGAGCATGGTAGCGGGCAGGCTCCAGCACGGCCTCGTGGAAGGCCGTCCCGAAGTCCAGGGCCTGCGGGTTGGGAGTGCGTAACTGGCCGAGCAGTTCTTCTTTCAGGCGGGAGAGGTCGGTATTGCTCACATGGGGCAGGGCGCGGTGGTGGGCCTGGGTTAGTTCTGGCAAGGATTGAACGTTATGGAACATGGGTATGGAGGAGCGAGGAGTTAGAAGCTAGAGAGAATGCGTGGTCCCTTAGCAGATGAAGGCCAGGCGCTGGGTTTCGCCTTGGCGGTGGAGCCAGATATGAGCGCCCCCGCAACCAACCTCGTAGGCCGGGGGCGGGAACAGCTCGCGCACGGCCGGGGCTAGGTCGCGCAGATCAGGCAAGGGCTCGGCGGCGTCGATCAGCTGAGCTAATTGGGTGAGCCGTTGGGCCTCGGTTTCGTCGCGGGCGGATTGGTGCACGACGAGCTGCGGTACTTCCAGCGAAGCAGACATAAGCGAAGGAATTATGGGGTGCGTGGGCGTCCCGGTTGGCCCCGCCCCTGGCGGAGCGGGGCCGGTGGGCTAGACGGTTTCGGGCTGGGCTTCGGCGACCGGGGCTTCGGTGAGTTGCGCCGCCCCGGCCTTCGGGTTGTAGTAGCCGTGGCTGATGCGCACGTCGGCCGCGCCGGTACTGGTTTCTTCGCGCCAGATGGGGAAGTCCTGGGCGAACTCACGGCGGGCGGCTACCTCCTGCGCATCGGCTACCTCGTAGCTGAACTCGGCGATGTAGTAGGTGGCTTTCTTGCCTTCCTTCGTGGTTTCCTTCTTACTGGCCTGCACTTTCACCACCACGTCGGCCAGGGTGAGGTCGTCGTAAAACAGCGGTTCGATGAGGCGGTACAAGTTTTCGACACTGTAGCCGTGGAACAGCACGGCACAGATGGCGCCTTTCTCGTCGGCATAGAACAGCTCGGCCCAGAGCTTGCGGCCCATGTTGAGAATGTCGTCCTGGAAGACGCGCCAGGCCAGCGGAATGAAGCGGAGCGACTGACCTAGCGGCGTGGTACCGTTGATGTTGAACTGGCCGGCTTTGGCATCAAAGCGGATCTGGCGCGGGTGGCCGGGTAGGTAGCGGAAGCGGCTGGCTTCGATGACCTCGCCGCTGGCCTCGTCCACGGCAGCGGTCAGATAAGCCCGGCTGGGCGTGGTGGTCATTTCTGCGGCCGGAATGGCCGCAGCTGGGGCGGTGACGGATTGTTTAGCCATTGTGTGTGGGTAAGAGGTATGGGAGAAAGTGAATGGGGGCCGGTTGCCGGCCCGGCCCCCAGTGGCCGTTAATAGTCGGTATCATCGTAGAAGCCCTCAGGTGCCCAAGCAGGCGGCGGCTCGTGGAAGGCCTCGCCGCCATCTTCCGGCTCCTCGTGGATGGTCTGGAAGTGGCGGGCGTCGCGGATGGCCTCGCGCAGGGCGGCGGCCTGCGTAGGCCGCTCGCCGTTGGCAGTGGTTGGGTAGAAGGGCTGGCGCAGCTGCCAGACAAAGCCGAAGCGCGGGCAGGGCCGCACCCAGGCGCGGAACGTGGGCGCTTTCATTAGCGGAACTGCTTGTCGTGGCACAGAAGGGCGCGGCCCACAATACTGTCTTGGCCGCGCGCCTCCGGCTGGTACTGGTACCAGAGGTAAGTGGCCAGCAGGTTCAGGTAGCAGGGCTGGCGGAACTTGCCTTCGTCGTCGATAATCAAAATCAGCTCGTCGGTGAGGCGCACCACATCCACCGTTTGGCAGTCGAGCAGTTCGTACAATTCGGCCAGCTTGAAGCTGCGGCCGTTGCGGGGGCGGATGGGCTGGGGCTCAGCGCTGTGCGGGTCGAGCAGATGAGGCTGGTAGGTAGCAGCAGTGTTCGGCATTGTTAGTGGTGAAGGGCCCGCGCCGCGCTGGCACGGGCCGATGAGGAATTACTTAGCGGTGATGATGAGCCGGCCGGGTTCTACCTCTACCACGGCCGTGGCGCCGGGCACGAAGCCAGCCTGAGCCAGCCAGTTGCCGCGCAGCACGAGCAGCGACGTAGTAGACAGCGTGGGATGCAGCCGGCGGTAATGCAGGGCCACCTTAAGGCGGCGGGGTGTCGTGTGCATGTGGGCCACGGTACTAGGGTTGTGATGGCCCGCGCCGGATGGCTGGCGCAGGCTGGTGGTAGATTATTGCAGCTCCCAGGGATGAGGATGGTAGTCCTCGGCCGGGGCGGGGAGCAGACCGTAGCGGTCGGCAGGCCGCAGGCGTGCGGCGTTGAAGCGGGCAGCGGCGGCGTAGGCGTAGGCGGCCTCCTGGGTGGCGTAGCGGCCGGGAGCGGCCTCTTGCTGATAGTGGCCGGGGCCGCCGGGGATGGTACCGGGCTGGGCCACATCGCGCACCACGGCCCACCCGTGGCCGGTGGCGTACAGACAGGCGGCATACCACCGGCCGGCTGGCGGCGTATTACCACGTGCCATAGGTGCGGCGCAAGCGTTGCAGCTGCTCCCCGGCCGGGCTGGCGTGAAACGAGCCGGCAGCGGCCTGATAGGCGGCGCGGGCCTGCCGGTGGCGCAGGATAAGCGCGCGCAACCGGGAAAAACGAGCCGGTCGGCGCGGGTACTCGTCACGTAAAGCGTACAGCGCCTCGCGGGCATCAAACAGGGCCGTCTGTGTGCGGGCCAGCTGCTGGCGCACGGCCAGCGCCGGGGCCGCCCCCACCGGGGGAGCGGCCGGCAATAGGGCCACACTACGCATGGCGAAGACGGGCGCAGCGGTGGCGGAGGCAGCGGTAGGCGAAGCCGGGCAAGCCGGCGCGGTAGGTGGCCCCGGCCAACTGGCGGGCGGCCTCGTGCAGCGCGCGGGTGGTGCGCGACAGCGAGACGGGCACCCCGGCCTGGTGAGCAGCGGCTACGGCCTCCGCAATAGCCAGTAAAGGACAATCCCGCTGAGCCATATAACACCCCTGTCCCACATGATAGGAAACGATATACTGCGTTTTGCTGTGGCCGCAGGGTGCCAGATAGCAGCTGATAGTAGCGAAATGAGCGGCGGCGGGGCCTGACCAGGCGGCAGCGGCGAGCTGCGAGAATTGTAAAGCAGTAAGCATGGCTGTAGGTGTTAGCCATGAGGTGCGCGGCCGGGGGCCCTCCGGGGTGCGCAAGTGTCCGGGTCTTTCCCGAACCACATACCCAAATATACAAAATAGCACACATAATGTATAATATTTTACAATAATTCTCATTGTATTTGCACCCTTTTTTACATATTATTCATTATCTTAGCATATGGATATAATACAAATTAAAGCGCGTAGCGTATGGACTGTGGCGGTGGTGGGTAGCCGAAGCCTGACCCGCTGCCAGGCTCTGCTGACCCGACTAGAGGAGCTGCGGGCGACGCACGCGCTGGGCCAAGTGGTAAGCGGCGGAGCACCCGGCGCAGATAGCTTAGCGGCGGCCTGGTGCCGCGCCCACGGTGTGCCCCTTGTAGAGCTACGGCCGGACTATGCCGCCCACGGTCCGGCCGCCCCCCATGTGCGCAACGCGGAAATAGTGCACCGGGCCGGGCTAGTGCTGGTGTGCTGGGATGGGGTAAGCCGAGGCACACTGAGCGCAGCCCGCGCCGCTGCCCGACTGGGCCGCCGCTGCGAGTGGCTGGTGGCCCCGGAGCCAAGCCGCCCGGCAGGGGGTGGGCTGCTGTTCTGAGGCCACCAGCCACGGCTGCCGGTGTTGGCCACAGCCCCCGCAGGCGGGACTAACTGGCCGGGGTACCGGATGGGTGCCTGACCACACCCTAAAAGCTCTTGCCCAGGGGGATTGGGGGCCAGGCTGAGGCCCCCAACAGACCGGCCCGGAGGGCACCTTATGAGGCAGTAGCGGCCAGCTCGTCGCGGGAGCTGCTGAGGTGCGAGATGCTGCGTTTGCAACGTGCGGGCTGCGGAAGCCGAGGCAATGCAGAGCAGCGCGGAGCATGATACGGGGGCTTGGGGGCCTCCCCAATAGACACTCGCCGCAGGCACCAAATTGAGGAAGGGAGAGGCGAGCCGACCAAGTGACGCAGGAGCGCGAGAGGCTGGCCGGACGGTGGGTCTACGGTAGCGGAGGCTGGCCGTCGTGGGTCGGAGTGTGAGTTGACCGGGCGGTGGGCCGAAGCGTGGAACGGGCGGTGAGCGGGCGGCAGGCGGCGCTTTTTGGGCGCGGCCTGCCGCCCTGCGAGGAGATGGCAGCCGACTGCCGGGGCCCATTTTCAGGGCCTGGGCGGGCGGCGTGGGCGGATAGTATCAGGGGTAGCTTCAACGTATCTGGAGGATGCGCAAGGGATAGGAAGGGTGGCGACGCAGGAGCCAGTGCGTCAGCACCGAAGCGCAGCGGAGCCCTGGATAGCCCGGCCCGCAGGGATGCGCCCAAATAGTATAATTATTAAATATTATTAATGTCCTCTGGCGCAAACTTTTTTACCTATTTTTACACATTACACACGCAATTCTACATACTATGCAGACACATACCGACAAACTGGTTCTCAAGGGTCAACCCACTTTAAGTGATGCCCAACAACAGAGACAGGCCCGGCGTTTGGCGGAAGCAGTTCCGGTGTGGGCGGCGGCTTACACGGAAGCTTTAAGACGTTGGTTGGGGGACCCGGCACTACGAGTAGTGGGGCTTCCCATCATTACGGAGTGCTACCGGAGTCCAGAGCGTCAAAACGAGCTGTACACGCAGGGCCGCAGCAAGCCGGGGCCGATTGTGACCTATAAGCGTGGGAGCCAGTCGAAGCATAACCTCTCTCCCACCCCGGCGCTGGATGTGGCCTTTCTGCTAGCCGATGGGTCGGTGTCGTGGTCGGGGCTGCTGCTCTCAAAGTTCGCCCGACTGATGAAGGCGGCCGATGCGCGGGTGGTGTGGGGCGGCGACTGGCCGGGGTTTAAGGACAGGCCGCACTTTGAGATGTAGAGCAACTTGCTAAATGTAAAACAATGGGGGGGAAGGGCGAGCTAGGAATACCGATATGAAGTAGAGCCTTGTAATTTTTTGAGTTCGACTAGGCGCGGGCATCTTACCTTGTGACACCGTTTTCAGCTTCATTTACCAAGTTCATGTTGCACCTTCTATCCACTGCGGCTTCTGATGTTCAGCAGAGCCAAATGAATCACGCTTATGATGCTATTGCGAAGAACATCTGGGACATTTTAGATAAGGTTGAAAATAAAACTGAAACCGCACACCGACGCTGGGTGTGGGAATTAATGCAGAATGCCAAGGATACCGCTAATTACTTTGGACAGGTAAGCGTCGCGGTTGAATTGTCACACGGCGTGCTAACTTTTTCTCATAATGGGGATGCTTTCGAGGTAGACCACATCACAGGCCTCATTCAGCAGAACAGTAGCAAGGATTTTGATAATGAGGATGAGGATGTAACCGGTAAGTATGGCACCGGCTTCATCAGCACTCACGTACTGTCGGGCGTCATTAAAGTGGCCGGCGTTGTGAGACGACCGGAAAATCTGTACCGCCACTTTTCCTTAGACTTGGACCGTCGGGCAACTCGGCCGAAAGACATGATCGAGCCAATCCGCCAGACAATGGAGCGGGTGCAACGGCTTGACGACGATGCCGAGTTTCCCATTGCAGAAGACTATATATTACACCGGGTTGAACACGAAGAAGTTCGAGACACGACATTTCGATACGATTTGGGCGAGGATAATCCAGAGGCCAACAGTTGGCAGGCCGCACGCACAGGCCTTGCTGACTTGGCTATTCTAATGCCCGTTACACTCATTAACAACCAAGGCAAAATCAACGGTCAGGAGAAGAGACGCGGAATTAAAAAAGTATGCGTCAGGCAGGAGGATGGAAGCCGGCAGACCTACCACTGCGAGCAATTGCCTGCGGAAGTGGAAGACGGTTTAGTCAGCCGTTACCAGGTGACCATCACGGATGGAGCAGATTCCGTAATGCGCTATTTTCTGGCTTACGAGACTACTGAACTACGTTTAGTGGTCGAAGTGAAGGGGGCCAACGACTTGACTTTACTGCCGGAGTATTCAACTCAGGTACAGCCAAAAAATCAGCGGGTGCCTACGCTGTGGCGTGATTTTCCGCTGGTTGGCAGCGACAATTTTTATTTCCCATTTCTCCTTAACGGCAAGAGCTTTCACCCACACGAAGCCCGGGACGGCATCAAACTCAACGAGGGACCGAAGGCGCGCCACAACCGGGATTTATTGACGAAAGCTGTAGAAGCAGCACTTGCTTTCATTGACTGGCTGGTGGAGAGAAAGGCAGTCAACGGGTATCTGCTGGCTGTGTCACGGTTACCGATCGACGCTGGATATAGCCAGGCTACTTTGGAATGGTACCGGGACGAATTGCAAAAGCCGTGGCGGACTCAACTTCTGGACAAGGCTTTGGTGGAGGTTGCCAACGACAAACGCACTACATTGCGCCTGGTGCGAATACCACGCTACCAGGCTCAGTCTGAACGAGAGCAAAACCGAATTTTCTGGAAACTGGCCGCCGACTACTTAGGGCACGAAAGCGTTCCGCGGGTCGAACTGCTGGAGTCCTGGATAGATGCGCTGGGCGTGAACGGCAGCTTGGAAGAATATTCTTCCTGGGGCCACGACCTATTTCTGAGCTTGAAAGACCTGTTTGCGCTGGTGGAAAGTATCGGCATTCTAGCGGGCTTACCTGGCGGAGAGCAAGAAGGGCTAGCCTGGCTCAACAGGCTTTACGCTTTCGCAGCTGAGCAGCAAGAATTAGATGGTTTGCTTAAAAAGCACGCGGTGGTCCCCGACCAATGGGGCAAGCTCCGATTAGTCACCGAATTGCGGGCTGAGCGATTGAACGAGCAAATACCCGAGCTGGTGCTGCTAATTCTAAAGGATTTTGATTCCGAATGGCGCGGGCTGTTGATGAATCGGGAAGTGGTGCTACCTGGTTATGAAGGCGATAAACTAGGCTTGAAGGAAGCCGCAAACCTGATAAACGGATTACTGACTTCGTTGCATCAGGAGGAAGGCAAAACGCCCATCGACTTCTTAAGCCGAACTGACGTGCAACCTCAGGACTTGCTAGTGGCCATACTAAGTTTGACCACTGAGCAAGCGAAGGATATTGCCTTTCGGCGGCAAATGCTGGCGTTTGCGGCGGACGTGTTCGGTTTTGCATTGGCGCTAACCTCCGTAGCTGAGCCTACTAATTTCATGGAGCAATTTGAGTTGCCGCTAGAAACGGCAGCTCGGCTCATGGGGCAATTGCTCAATAAAAAACTGGCTGAGCTAAGTTCGGTAAAGGCCCTGGCTGAAGTGCTGCAGCAGGATACAAATGAGACGGTGGCTTGGCTTAACCGCTACCTGGGCTTGCTGGCAGGTAGCGATAAATACAAAGTATTGCTACTGGAGAAGGGAGGCCACTTAGTGCCAAACTGGTTTGGCGACTTTTGCCAGTACACTGACCTGTACAATTTCGGTACAGCCGAGCAGCAAGCCGATTCCAATGCAGTTGAGCCGCTACTGAAACTATTACCACAGTTCGCGCCAACGCACGATTGGCAGCCTCGGATTCTGGCGGACGGAATGAGTTTGCGACTTCTCAAGGCGCTTTCCTTCGTGGACCTCGGCAACGAGTTAGTGAATCAACTGAAGGATATTTTTGACGCTAACTCTTACGGAAAGCATAAGCAAGCCCTCCAAGACTTAATGGAGTGGTGTGACGGCCATAAAACCGAAGCTCAGGACTATGTTAGGTGGTTTGTTGATAACATAGAGCGCACGTTTTACACCCTTAATGTCCAACTCAGTGGCAATAGCGCGGCTGTTATGCGCTTGCTCCGCCAGCCGACGGCGCAGCTTAACAAACTGGCTGATCTAGCCCGGCTTACCGACCAAAACCCGCAGCTTTTAGCGGATGCCTTGGCGTATGCTCATAAGCAGGCCGCATTGAATAAAGAGTGGGAAACCAACTTTGAAACTGGTCGTTGCGTTGAAAAGCTAGTTAGAGCGGCACTAGAAGATACCGAATTGGACGGAAAACTTATTCGCTACCAGGGGTCTGGTGACTGTGATTATGTAGTGCAGCATCCGATAACAAAGCAAAAATTCTATCTGGAGGTGAAGTCTTACCGCGAAGGCTCGGAAGCTACGCCGTTGCACTTAGCCTTGAGCCAAGCTACACGCGCTGCTAGCAACCCCGACGATTACGCGCTGTGCGTTGTCCCGCATCCCGGCGACATGAGCCAAATGAACAAAGACACGGTAGCCAAAACACTCAAACGCTTGGTGTGAGTTAACAACGGAAGAGGTCCGCAAAAGCCAGGGCTGGCCT
>NZ_JBTYZO010000013.1:0-190208 GCF_057808495.1 Hymenobacter sp. M1-2 | reverse complement strand
CTAGGGGTGGTTGAGGACGTTAGAACGATTGTTAGGACTAGCTCTAGTATCGTTCAATGCCAGTCAACCACCCCTAGCCCACGCCGCTTGATGCGCGGAATTTTCCAAGGAGGGGAACTAGTCTTAGCTTTAGTCCGCAACTTGGGGTTAGCTAAGCTGCTGTTTGTAGTCGTGGACGTACTCCGCGAAAGAATGCGGGGCGTGCCCGGTGATGCGCTGCACCCAATCCGTGGTGGGCGGCTGCTTCTGGAAACGCGGCAGAAAGTGCAGCACTAGCATAATCAGGATGAGTGGAACGGGCACGCCCTGGCTTTTCTTGGTGAGGAAAAACCGCAGCGGGTTGGGCGAGAGGTAACGGATGGTACGGCCCAGACCCCGCGTGAGAGCAGCAGACATCTCGGCGAAGGTCATGGGCGTGGCGGCGGTGAGGGCGTAGGCTTGGTTGGCGTGGGCTTCGGGGTGCCGGAGCACTGCAGCGGCCACGCGCCCAATGTCGCGCACGTCGATGAGGACGAACCGGGCGTTGCCGGCGGGCAGGTAGATCTGGCTGCGGCCCACCACATCGTCGCGCAGGGTGGTGTTGAAATTCTGCATGAAGTAGGCCGGCCGCAGAAACGTGTAGGGCACCCCGCTCGCCGCCAGCTGCTTCTCGATCTTATAGTGGGGCAGCAAGCTGTTGTTCTCGACTCCCTGCACCGCCATAAACACGAGGTGCTGTACCCCGGCTTCCCGCGCCACCGCCGCCAGCCGCCGAAAACGTTCCTCGGCATCCTTGAGGCCCGGCGGCAGCAGCAGAAATACGCCCTCCACCCCCCGCAAAGCCGGCCCGAACGAACTCTCATCCGCGAAATCGAAGCGTATGGGCGTCACGCGGGGATATGTATGCAGTTGTGTTCGGCTCTTAGTTACGTCGCGCACGCCGGCCAGGATGGGGCCTACGTCGGGCATGGCTTGCAGGCTGTCGAGCACGGTCTCGCCCACGTTCCCGGTCGCGCCGGTAATCAGAATACGTTTCATACGCTCAGCAGAATCTTTGCTTTCGTCGTACGTGTGCCGCAGTGGCCGGGGTGCCGTTGAGGCGTGTTCCAAGCCGTCAACAGCTCGCCGCTGTGGGTATTTTCAATGTTTCAGTTCCCTTGCTCCCGTTGCTTCAATACTTCCTCTACCGTCGGCATATCATCGGGGTGTACCTCCAGAATCTCGCCGTCGCGGGAGACGATGACTGGTGTCTGCTTGTAGCGCTTAAAAGCCAACATGGCCGTGTAGGCGCCTATCAAGCCTTTCTGTAACTGCTCAAGGTTCCATTCGTGCTGCTCTTGCTTAGTCATGATACGTGCTGGTGAGACGTTGCCAAGTTTCTAAATCGGTAACAACAGTTTTCCTGGAAGTGCCTTGCGCAACCATTCGACCTAAAGTATTTGAATTATCGAGAAATACCCAATCATCTACAGCATACTGGTAATGAGTAAAAAATTGGTGCAGACCACCTTCATATCGCCGTCGAATTACCAGTTCTAGTATGTTGTGCCCACCTTCTAGCACCCTCATTTTTACACGCCTAACAGCCGAATCAGGCGAATTAAGCCAAAAGAAAAATAAGCTAACGTGGTACCCTTGCTCCTGCGCCTGCTTGATAAAAGGTAAATAGATGCGAGTGGCTAAGGTGGTTTCTAACGCAAAATTCTCGCCCGCCGCTACTAACTCCTGCAAACGAGCAAGCATAAGCCGCCCGGCCTGCACGCTCACTGTCTCCGGCTGAAAAGGCGACAAGCCCCGCGCTATTTCGTCGGCATTCACAAACTCCCGGCAATCCAGTAAACTCGGGAGCATGGCGTAAGCTGCCGTAGTTTTTCCGGCACCATTACAGCCGGCTATTATGTAGAGATGCTTCATGCATGCATTTTTCTTCTAACATTATCCAATATTACTAATTCTACCTTACCAGGATCATCAATATTATATTCACCAGATTCAAAAGAACATCTCGGGCAATTAAAGCTCCGACGATAAAGACTACTCTCATCGACCAGAGGAGTATCACATCTCGGGCAGTGAGCAGATAATTTAGAAATAACCCAAGCTTTCCTTCTTTCACTCCATTCCCAGTCCCAACTCCACTTCCAATTAGGGAATTTATCTTCTCTATAGGAAAGAAATTCAGGCACAGACTTTTCCTCGTTAGATAAATTTATCCAGAACCTCACAACAATAAACAAGATCACAATACCTACCATTAGATACCATACCCTGATCTGAAAATTCAAAACATAAATTATGTATCCGAATAAATAAGAAATTAAATTGGAAATTGTAGACAAAAAAGGCTTCTCCTTAATCACATCATATAACGACGTAAGCAAGAAGCCTAATACAGTAGTACCTATACCAACAGCCCATTCTCCTTTCAACCAGTTTTTCATAATATTTAATTTTATACTACTTCCCCTCACACCTGAATAACGCCCACGTTAAACGCCTTCTCAATCGGCGCGTGGTTGGCCATTGCAATTCCCTGCGAAATTACTTTGCGGGTTTCCAGCGGGTCGATGATGGCGTCTACCCACAGGCGGGCGGCGGCGTAGTAGGGTGAGAGTTGCTCGTCGTAGCGGGCTTTGATCCGGTCCAGCAGCTCTTTTTCGGCTTCGGGCGTGATGGTCTCGCCCTTGGCTTTGAGCGAAGCCACCTGAATCTGGAGCAGCGTGTTGGCGGCGGCGGCCCCGCTCATTACGGCCAGCTGCGCCGTGGGCCAGGCCACAATGAGGCGCGGGTCGTAGGCTTTGCCGCACATGGCGTAGTTGCCGGCCCCGTAGCTGTTGCCGATGACGACCGAGAACTTCGGTACCACGGAGTTGCTCATGGCATTCACCATCTTCGCCCCGTCCTTGATGATGCCGCCGTGCTCACTTTGCGAGCCCACCATAAAGCCCGATACATCGTGCAGGAACACCAGCGGAATGCGCTTCTGGTTGCAGTTCATGATGAAGCGCGCGGCCTTGTCGGCGGAGTCGGAATAAATAACGCCGCCCATCTGCATGGCCCCCTTCTTGGTCTTCACGATTTTGCGCTGGTTGGCCACGATGCCCACCGCCCAGCCATCAATACGCGCTAAGCCGCAGAGCAAGGTCTGGCCGTACAGCTCTTTGTAAGGCTCAAACTCCGAGTCGTCTACGAGCCGCCGGATGAGGTCCATCATGTCGTAGGGCTTGGCGCGGTCGGCAGGCAGCAGGCCGTAGATTTCGGCCGGATTTTCCTTGGGTGGCGCGGGCGTTTTGCGCGAGAAGCCGGCCGTAGCGTGGCCGCCTATCTTATCGAAGATGTTGCGAATATGGTCGAGGCACTCCTCGTCGTTGGCAAACTTATAGTCCGTGACGCCGGAAATTTCGGAATGCGTGGTGGCCCCGCCCAGCGTTTCGTTGTCGATGGATTCGCCGATGGCGGACTTCACCAGGTAGGAGCCCGCCAGAAACACCGAGCCGGTGCCATCCACTATCATCGCCTCGTCGCTCATGATGGGCAAATACGCCCCGCCGGCCACGCACGGCCCCATAATGGCAGCCAGCTGCACGATGCCCATGCTGCTCATCACAGCATTGTTGCGGAAGATGCGGCCGAAGTGCTCCTTATCAGGAAAAATCTCGTCCTGCATAGGCAGATACACCCCCGCCGAGTCGACGAGGTAGATGATGGGCAGCTTGTTTTCGATGCTGATTTCCTGGGCCCGGAGGTTTTTCTTGGCCGTAATAGGAAACCACGCGCCAGCCTTCACGGTGGCGTCATTGGCCACCACCACGCACTGCCGCCCCTGCACGTAGCCAATCACGACTACCACGCCGCCGCTGGGGCAGCCGCCCTCTTCCGGGTACATTCCCTCACCCGCAAAGGCGCCAATTTCAATCGTCTCCGAATCCTTGTCGAGCAAGTAGGCTATCCGCTCCCTGGCCGTGAGCTTGCCTTTGGATTTGTGGGCTTCAATCCGCTTTTCGCCGCCGCCGAGCTGTACCTTTTTCAGGCGTTGGGAGAGTTGAAAATTGAGCTGCTTGATGCTGTCTTCGTTTTTGTTGAACTCGAGGTCCATACGGGGTGGGATGGGAAGTAGAATGGGGACAGAACAAAAAAATCCGCCCCGTGGGGCGGATTTCAAAGGTAAGGATGTAACGCGAAGCTGTCATTCCGAGCAGCGCGAGGAATCTGAGGAAATTGTGTTTTCATCAACTCCTAGACTCTTCGCACTGCTCAGAACGACGCTTACTGACCGTTTGGTACGGCCGATGTATCCCGGCTGGTAGGCGTGGTCACGGTCTTGGTTTCCTTCTGCATTTCGCCGTTAGGCTTGGTGGTGGTTTCGGTCTTCGACTTGGTTTTTTTGTCTTTGCCGCCACCGCCGAATACCGAGAAGTGCACGTAGCGCTTCGGATTGGCTTTCAGGTCCACGAGCAGCGCGTTGGAGCTGGCGGCAGTAGCGTTGAGGTTGGTGTAGAGCGAATCGTCGTTGATGAGCTTGCCCAAGGAGCCTTTCTCATCGGCCAACGACTTGTTTAGCGTCGTCATGGCCGTTTGCGCCTCCGTCATGGTAGCATTAAGCTTGCGCATGGCCGGTCCTACGGGAGCTTGCTTGAGCGAGTCGCTTAGCTGGGCGAAGTTGCCGACAATACGGTCCAGCTTTTTCTCGGTCATCGCCAGGTCGGCCGTAAGGCGGGCCATATTGGTGGTAATCTGGTTGATGTTGCGCTGGTTCATCACCAAGAGGTTTTTCAAGGCTTCGGTGCTGCCTTGCGCGTTTAGCAGCGTGGCTTGCAGGCTCACCCGCGCCTCTTTGCTCAGAAAGCTGTTCACCTTGACCAACGTAGAATCGACGGTGCCGAGCACGGGCAGTGCTTTGGCCTGAAAGGCGTCGGTGATGCTGGCTACGGTATAGGATTTGAGGTCCTCGCCCCCATCGAACACCTTGGAGTTTTTGCCCAAAAACAGCGTAATGGTCTTGGAGCCCAGCAGCGAGCCGCTCAGGCTGGCCACGGTGGAGTCGCCGACTACCACATCCTTTTGCAGTTCCAGCGCCACCCGCACGCGGTTGGCCTGCTCCGGCTGTAAGGCCATGTTTTTCACCTGGCCCACCTTCACGCCATTCAGAATAACGGGGTTGCCTACCGTGAGGCCGTCCACGTTGTCGTAGGTGGCGTAGTACGTACGGTCGGAGGAGAGCAAGTTGCTGCCCTTCAGAAAGTTAAACCCTATATACAGTGCTACTATGGCCACGATGCCCAACAGGGCCACTTTGATTTCTTTCGACACGGTGGTCTATCGTTGGAGGTGAAATGGGGAAGAAAGTCAGCCGCCGTTGCGGCCGCGCACGAGCGGGTTACTCCCCGTTCATGGCCTCTAGCTCGTTCTTATAGTCGCGGAAGGCCCGGTAAATACCTGAAGCCATATACGACTGATTAGTTTTATCGTTCAAATACAGCTCTTCCTGCCGGTTGGTTAAAAAGCCCGATTCAATCAATACTGAAGGCATCGTCGATTTCCAGAGCACCAAAAAACCCGCCTGCTTCACGCCCCGTGAAGGCCGCTTGACGGTGGTACGGAACTGCTTATCGACCTTTTGCGCGAAGCGAATACTGTTGACGATGTGGGCGCTTTGGTAGAGAGAAAACAGAATGTGGCTCTGCGGCGAGGTTGGGTCGAAGCCGTTGTAGTGCTCCTTATAGTTTTCTTCTTGCAGAATTACAGCGTTTTCGCGCTTGGCTACGGCTAAGTTGGCATCGGTTTTGTGCGGACCCATCGTCCAAACTTCCGTACCGTAGGCGGCCGGGCTACTGGCGTTGCAATGGACGGAGATAAAAAGGTCGGCGTTGTGCTTGTTGGCAATACCGGCCCGGTCGGCTAGTTCCACAAACACATCAGTTTTGCGAGTATACACAACTTTTACGTCGGGCATGTTTTCTTCTATCTGCCGGCCCAAAGCCAGAATGATTTTCAGCGCCACATCGGCTTCGCGGGCCTTGGACCCGGCGCAGCCTCGGTCCTTACCGCCGTGGCCAGCATCGAGCACTACGGTGCGCAGGCGATACGCCTGCGGAGTAGAAGAGACAACGGGCCGGGGCGCCGGACTATCCGGTACCACGGCAGCCGGGGCGCCGGAAAAACCTACCAGCCCCGCCAGACACAAGGCGACAATATTCCGCACAGACTTCGTTAGTGATGGGCAGCGACCCGCTACCTTTGCAAACCGCCACAAAATAAACGAATAAAACTACGTGGCCGCACCTGTGCCTTTGTCCGACGTTACGATTACACTCCACCGCCGGTCCCACTTCTGGGCTTTATGGCCCGTGCTGCTACTATTGAGCGGTTTGTGGCTCCTCACGGTGCCCGCCCTGGCCCAAGCGCCTACTCCCCGCCGGACAGTTCCATTGCCTACCGATGTGCGCCGCTCCGCGCCTATTTTGCGCGCCGACACGGCGGCCACGCGGCAGCGCCCCCGCGCCAGCACCGCCCCCGACACCAGCCGGCTCGTAACCCGTACCGGCGCCGACTCGCTGAATGTGGCGGCCGGCGCCCGCAAAGGCAGCGTGGAAACCACCGTGAAATATGCGGCCAAGGACTCCATTCGCTTTATCATAGGCGAGAAAAAAGCCATTCTTTACGATAAAGCCAGCGTCGATTACGGCGAGATGAACCTGAAGGCCGCCCAGATTACGGTGGACTACAGCAAAAACCTGCTCACGGCCGAAGGAGCTAAGGACTCAACGGGCAAAGTGCAGGACCGTCCGGTGTTCAAGAACGGAGCAGAAACCTACCAGGCTGGCCGCATCAACTACAACTTTAAGAGCCGGAAAGGCAAGATTGCAGAAGCTGTGACCCAGCAGGGCGAAGGCTACGTGCACGCCGAAGTCATCAAGAAGAACCAGTACAACGAAATCTACGGGCGCAACGGGCGCTACACTACCTGCAACCTGGAGCACCCGCACTTCTACATCAATGCCAGTAAGATGAAGGTGATTCCGGGTCAGAAAGTAGTGACCGGACCCTTCAATATGGTTATCGGCGATATTCCTACGCCGTTGGGTTTTTTATTTGGCTATTTTCCTTCCCCAAGCAAGAGCCGGGCCTCGGGCATCATCATCCCAACGTATGGCCAGTCCAGCGACCGAGGGTATTTCCTGCGCAACGGTGGCTATTACTGGGCTGCTAACGACAATATTGGCATACGCTTCACTGGCGATGTGTATGCGGGCAATGCACAGCAGTTCGGGGGCTGGCGCGGTCAGGTGGAAATGCAGTATATCAAGCGTTACACCTATCAAGGCTTACTGAGCTTTGAGTACTCGTCTCGGCCAGCAGACCAAATTTTGCGGACCGAAGGCACTACCGCTTCTGGTAACGTCTTCCGGCAGCCCCGCAGCCCCAAAACGTTGTGGCTGCGCTGGAACCACTCGCCTACTCCGCGGCCAGGTGGTGGGCGTTTCGCTGCCAGCGTAAGTGCTGGTAGCACCGACTACAACCAGCAAAATTCGTTTGAACCGCGCCGCTTCTTGACGCCGGCTTTCTCTTCCAACATCAGCTACAGCAAGCAGTTGCGCAATGCTCCTGTCAACTATAGCCTCAACCTAAGCCAGACTCAGAACACCCAGACGGGCGAGATGAGCTTTATTCTGCCGGATGTCAGCGCGCAGCTGGCTCGGCAGTATCCGTACCAGTGGCTGGGTATCACGCCGCGTGGTAAGTTTTACGAGCAGCTTTCCTTTTCGTACACGCTCCGCGGACAAAACAATATCACCAACACCCAGGCCGCCCGCCAGCTTACGGGCGCACCGTTGCTAGGCGGCACTAGCGCCAGCAACGTCATCCCGATCAAGCTGTCTAACCTTGCGCCGCTGTTGCGCAACTCCCAGACTGCCTTACGCCACGAGTTTGGGATTCAGCTTGGTAACTACACTGTCTTGCGGCATTTGAACCTAACGCCTTCGGTGAGCTACAATGAGTCTTGGTATTTCAAGAAACTGGAGTACAGCTATAACCCCATCGCCGAAGCTATTCGAGTTGATACAATTACGAGTTTCAACCGGGTTTATAACTACTCGGGCGGCTTGACTTTGGGTACCAACATTTACGGTACGGTTAATAGAAGAGGCACTCGCAAGATTCAGGCAATACGGCATAAAATCACGCCCAATTTGAATTACAATTTTGCGCCTTCTCGTAACTCCAACTACTACCAGACGCTACCGATAGGCTCCATCCAGGACGCGCAGGGTAACTTCATAAATACGCGCGAGTTTTTCCGCTATCAGGGCTTCCTGTATGCTCCCTCTGCTGGTCAACGACAAAGCCAAGTCAGCTTTACGCTTCAAAACGCGGTAGAAATGAAGGTTCGCAATAAAAACGACACCACCGGCACTACGCCCTTCAACAAGGTTAGCTTGATTGACGGACTTGACTTTGGCATCGGCTACAACTTCCTAGCCGATTCGCTCCGCCTAACGCCATTATCGGCTACGTTCCGGACGCAAGTGGCCAAAAAGCTCACGATTAGCATCAGTTCCTCGTTTGATTTCTATCAGCGGGATACGGCTGGCCGAGCCATTGATAAATACCTTTTTGACCAGCCTAACCGACGTCTGGCTCGTCTTTCTAATGCTTCGTTACAGCTCAACTATCAGTTTAACCCAGCCCAGAATCCCCAGAAGAAATCCAACGTGCCTCGGGCAGTAGCGCCCGTCAACGACCCTATGCTGGGCAATCCAAACCCGATCAACCCGTACGAGGACTACGTAGACTTTGAGATTCCGTGGGAATTAACCACCGGCTTCACCATGGCCTACACCGATCCTGGCGTGCGGCCGTCTCGCCTGACGTATGTACGTCCCCGTTCCTTCACGTCGGCATCTCTCAATCTCGGCGGCTCCGTGAAGCTGACCAGCAACATGCGCGTGGGCTACACCACTAACTACGACTTCATCAACAAAACACCCGCCTTTACGTCGTTGGATATTTACCGTGACCTGCACTGCTGGCAGATTACTGGCAACTGGCGGCCGTTCCGGGGCTATGGGCAAGGTTACTTCATTACTATTGCCGCTAAGTCGTCGTTGCTTCAAGATTTGAAGCTAAACCGTAACCGCACCTTCCTGAATAATTAAGCTGGAGCGTGGTTAATCGAAGATTCAGGGCCTTTCGACGGGGACTCGGCTAAGCGACAAAGGCTTTTTTCTGAAAAATCCGCAGCTTTGGCCTCTGGTTACGCCACTGCTTTTCCGCTAGCCGGCATCTAACAACGTCCTACGTCCCAACAACCAAACCTCTCCGTCCATGTCCCAGCACAAAGAAGTCAAGCTCGTGACCACGCACCAATTGCTGGCCATGAAGCGACGCAGTGAGAAAATTTCCATGCTCACGGCCTACGACTTTTCAATGGCGACAATCTTGGACGGTGCGGGCGTAGACGTATTGCTCGTCGGCGACTCGGCTTCCAACGTTATGGCTGGCCACGAAACCACCTTGCCTATCACGCTGGACCAAATGATTTACCATGCTTCTAGCGTGGTGCGGGCCGTGAAGCGGGCTTTGGTGGTAGTAGATATGCCGTTTGGTTCGTACCAAGGCAATTCCTCGGAAGCCTTGCGTTCCGCTATTCGCATCATGAAGGAATCGGGTGGACACGCCGTGAAACTGGAAGGCGGCGCCGAAATCCGCGAGTCCATTACGCGCATTCTTACGGCCGGCATTCCGGTGATGGGCCATTTGGGCCTCACGCCGCAAAGCATCTATAAATTTGGCACTTACACTGTCCGCGCCAAGGAAGAAGTGGAGGCGCAAAAGCTAATCGAAGACGCGCTACTGCTTCAGGACCTAGGCTGCTTCGCGCTGGTATTGGAAAAAATTCCGTCGGCGCTGGCGAAGCAGGTGGCCGAACAGCTTTCAATTCCCGTTATTGGCATTGGTGCTGGACCCGACGTAGACGGCCAAGTGCTGGTAGTGCACGACATGCTCGGCATCACCAAGGAATTCAAGCCTCGCTTCCTGCGCCGCTACGCCGAGCTAGGCGACTTGATGAGTGACGCCGTGCAACGCTACATTCAAGACGTCAAGAACCGCGACTTCCCTAGCAAGGAAGAAGCGTACTGAATTTAATTAATAATGAATAATTAGCAATTAATAATTAAGGTTGTTTTTGGCTGCTTTGCCGCGCATTTACGCTTACAAGGCGCTTTTTCAATTCTTAATTATCAATTACTAATTATTAATTCCACAAAAGTGAATCGTCCGAATCTGTGGTCAGAACAGAAAGAAATTCTGTTCGAAGACAATCATTTGCTCGTCATCAACAAGCCAGCGGGCTTACTTGTGCAAGGCGACGCCACTGGCGACGAGCCTCTTTCGGCGAAAGCCGAGGAATACTTGCGCTTCAAGTACAAGAAGCCCGGCGCTGCTTTCGTGGGCGTGGCGCACCGCATCGACCGGCCCGTGAGCGGCATTGTGATATTGGCCAAAACCAGTAAGGCCCTGAGCCGGCTGAACGAGATGTTCCGCGACAACAAAATTCACAAAACTTACTGGGCCCTCACCGGCAAGTGCCCCGAGCCTACCAGCGGCCACCTCACGCATTGGCTCGTCAAGGACCCAATCCGCAATACCACCAAAGCCTATCCTGAGCGCCACGGCCAGGGTTTGAAGTCGGATCTAGATTACCAAGTGCTAGGGCAGGCTGGTAACCGCTGGTTACTACAAGTAAACCCCATCACGGGCCGGCCTCACCAGATCAGGGTGCAACTCAGCACCGGTCTCGGCACCCCCATTGTTGGGGATGTGAAATACGGTTTCTTGGCGCCGCTACCCGATGTTAGTATCGCTCTGCACGCTCGCCAATTGGAATTGCAACACCCCGTTACGAAGGAGGAAATGGTCCTCGTGGCCCCGCTGCCCGATATGGCCCATTGGGAAGCTGCCCAAGCGTATTATGTATAGAACTGTGAGGGTAGATGTGAGACGTTAGACTGTTGTTCTTTGGCTAAGAGATACCGAACCAAAAGTCTAAGCTCTCATATCCAAGGTCTCAGTTCTAAAACGTGAACAACATTTTGGCCTTTTGTGAAGGATAATTGCACTCCGGGTAGAGGTGGCCGTAGTTTTGTAAAACGCCTTCTGAACTAATACCCAGCTTTCGTGCTTTTGCGCGTGGAGGTTCCGGCTATTTCCGACGCTTCCTTTACTCCTTTTTGGCCATGGCAATTCTCGTTTTCTTCGTTGCCCACTACTACTTGTCGCTGTTTACGCAGACATTTTATCTGCACCGCTACGCAGCGCACAAGATGTTCACGATGAACAAGTTTTGGGAGAAGTTTTTCTTTTTATTCACCTACATCTGCCAAGGCTCTTCTTTCCTTTCGCCGCGGGCATATGCGCTGTTGCACCGCATGCACCACGCGTATTCCGACACGGAAATGGACCCGCACTCGCCCCACTTTTTCTCGAATCCGTTTTCGATGATGTGGCAGACCAAGGTGATATACAACGAGGTAGTCGAAGACACTTACGGCCCGGCCAAACGCTTTGAAGGCGACACCCCGGAGTGGAAATGGCTCGATTGGTTTGGCGGCACCCCGTATTCGCGGATCGGCTGGGGCACCATGTATGTGCTCTTTTATATTGGCTTCGCTACGGCTTGGTGGCAGTATCTGCTTCTGCCTATTCACTTCCTGATGGGGCCGCTGCATGGCGCTATCGTAAACTGGGGTGGCCACAAATACGGCTACCAGAACTTCGATAACCACGACAAGTCCCGCAACACACTGGCGCTGGATTTCCTGGCGTTCGGCGAGCTATTCCAGAACAACCACCACAAGTTGCCCATGCGCGTCAACTTCGGCGTGAAGTGGTGGGAATTCGACCCCACGTACGTTGCCATCTGGACAATGGACAAAGTGGGCATCATCAAAATCAAGCGCAAGCAGAAAGCCCAGAAAATGCGGGTCGCTGCATAAGGCACAGCCGTGTTAGTGCGAGCAGCGCGAAGCCATCCTTTCTCTTGGCGCTGAAAAACTTCACTTACAAGACGAATGCTCTACCGTCGGGGTTAGCCTCCTGATGGTGGAGCATTTGTCGCTTTAGTGAGGTCCGCTCCTTAAGGGGAAGGATTGCTTTGCGCTGCTCGCAAGGATAGTTGGATATAGCGCGCAACATACTCGCGGAACATATTCCGACTAACTGTTTCCATGGAGCGAAATATATCCGTACTTTTGCGCCTCACTTTTCAACCAGACGCACGAGATGCGTCGCTTAACCAAACCGGTTTATGGCAGTTAAAATCCGCCTCGCCCGTCGCGGCCGCAAGAAGGCCGCTCAATTCGACATCGTTATTGCCGATTCCCGCTCGCCGCGTGATGGCCGCTTTATCGAGAAAATCGGCACCTATGACCCCAACACCAACCCTGCTTCCATCAATTTCGATGGCGAAAAGGCGTTTGATTGGGTGATGAAAGGCGCCCAGCCCACCGACACGGTACGGGCTATGCTCTCTTACCGTGGTGTACTGTACCGCAAGCACCTGCAGCTTGGCGTTATCAAAGGTGCTATTTCGCAAGAAACCGCCGATGAGCGTTACACTGCTTGGAAAGAGCAGAAAGACGCCAAAATCGAAGGCAAGCGCGCCAACATTGGTACGGCTAAAGACGAAGTTCGCAAGGCTCAGTTGGCCGCCGAAACCAAAGTGAAGGAAGCACGCGCCGAAGCCATCCGCAAGAAAAACACGCCAGCTCCGGTGGAAGCTCCTGCGGCCGAAGGTGACGCAGCCGAAGCTACGGCCGACACGACGGAAGAAGCCGGCGCTTAATATCTGCTGATTTCGGAGTGAGCAAGTAAGTAGGTGAGTAAGTAACTAGGCAGTTTGTGGCCACATCGCCGTACTGCCAGTTACTTACTCACCTACCTGCTTAATAGCCCAACCACGTAATTTCTCAGCCCAAGATGGCCCTCGACGACTATTATCAGCTCGGCTCCATCGGGAAGCCGCACGGCCTGAAAGGGTTTGTCGTTGCTTTTCTGGATGTCGATGACCCGGAAGCGTACCGCAAGGTGAAATCGGTGCTACTGGAAATGCCGACGGCTCCTGGCAAGCTGATTTCCTACGACGTGGAGAAGCTGCAACCGCAAACCAGCGAGAAGGCATTACTTAAGCTCAAGGGCATCGACCGGGTGGAAGACGCGGAGCCCTTGCGCAACGCCAAACTTTACCGGGCCCTGCAAGATCTGCCGGCGCTGGAAGAAGACCAGTTCTACTTCCACGACGTGATTGGGTACACGGTAGTAGATGCGCAATTGGGTTCGCTTGGCACCGTGGAGTCTTTCTACGAGCTGCCGCAGCAGGACGTATTGGCCATGCGCTACCAGGGTAAAGAAGTGCTGATTCCGGTGGTAGACGAGTTGATTTCGCGCGCTGACCAAGCCACGAAAACGCTGCACGTCAATCTGCCCGAAGGTTTGCTCGACGTATATCTGTCGCCCTCTTCCCGCAAGCGGGACGAGCCAGACGAATTCGACGAGCCGTAGCGCCCTCCCCTGTTCTGCCATGCGTATCGACATCGTAACGTGCCAGCCGGATTTGTTGGTCAGCCCCTTCGCGCACTCCATTGTGAAACGCGCGCAGGAGAAAGGGCTGGCTGAAATTCACTTGCACGATCTGCGCCGCTACGCCATCAACAAGCACGGCCAGATCGACGACTACGTGTTTGGGGGCGGGGCCGGCATGGTGTTGCGCGTGGAGCCTATTGCGGCTTGCTTCGATGAGCTACTGGCCCAACGCAGCTACGACGCCATCATCTACCTCACGCCCGATGGGGAAACGATGCGTCAGCCGCTCGTCAACCGTTTGTCGTTGGCTGGTAATCTGCTCCTGCTCTGCGGGCACTACAAAGGCGTCGATGAACGAGTCCGGCAAGCCTACATCACCCACGAAATCAGCATCGGCGACTACGTGCTGAGCGGGGGTGAAATGGGGGCGGCGGTGCTCGTAGATGCAGTGGTTCGGTTGCTGCCCGGCGTACTTGGCAACGAAGAGTCGGCGCTCAGTGACTCGTTTCAGGACAATTTGCTGGCGCCGCCCGTGTACACTCGCCCCGCTGAGTGGCGCGGCCTCAGTGTTCCGGACATTCTGATTTCTGGCAACACTCCCAAAATAGACGTCTGGCGGCACGACCAGGCCCTGGAAAGAACCCGCCAGCGCCGCCCAGACTTATTAACTGACTGAATAGGTGAATGACTTTGCTGCGTGGTTGCGGGCTTTTAGTCGACCAACCATTTAACAGCAAACCATTTATCCATTCATTTTGCAATCATCAAAACAGAGCGCTATATTTGCGCCTCTTTACCCGAAACCCTTCGGGCGGCGCGGCCGTCCTTCACAGTTTTTTCAGCCATGAGCGTACTACTCGATTTTATTCAGCAGGAATCCCAGGAGCGCCGCGCCAGCTTCCCCAAGTTTGCTGCCGGCGACACCATCAACGTCCACGTGAAGATTCGCGAGGGCAACAAGGAGCGCATTCAGCAGTTCCAAGGCGTGGTTATCCAGCGCAAGAACACCAATTCCAACGGGGAGACCTTCACGGTTCGGAAGATTTCCAACCAGATCGGCACCGAGCGTATTTTCCCGCTCCTGTCGCCCAACATCGACAAAATCGAAGTAATCCGTCGCGGTAAAGTACGTCGGGCTCGCCTGTTCTACCTGCGCGGCCTGTCGGGCAAAGCTGCTCGTATCAAGGAAAAGCGTCTTAACGTAGCTGCTAAGGTTGAGGCATAAGCCTTAGTCGTTTCCAGTTATTAAAAAAGGCTGGCCTCTCTCAGGAGAGGCCAGCCTTTTTGCTTTTCGTAGGTATGGGCAATCTGAGTTCTAACTTCTCAGATCTAAGGTCTCACCTAGCTGTTCTCAATTGAGTTCTGCCGCAGGTCTTGCTCAGGACTAGACTGCTTATCGGCGCTGGCTATCTGGCGGGCCGCAGCTGTCAAAGCCTCGCCTAAGTTAGCTACCCGCTCGGATGTGTTGGGGTTGGCCGCGAAGACAGCGGCTTTGCTGGTGTTTTTACCGAGCCGAGTCAGCAAATCGGCTACCAGGTTTTTGTCGATGGCGCCGCCGTTGAAGTGTGCCTTCAAGCTCTGCAAATCCACTACTATCTGGTGTAGCTCCGGGTTGTTCACATCTTTCACGTCTTCAATCCAGCGTTGCAGGTGGTTGTCGAGACCGGAGCGGGTGGCTTCTTCTTGCAAGTCGCCGGTGAGCAAGTTTACGGCCCCGGTGAGGTGGTTTTGGTGCTGGGTATCGTCTTTGGGTTGCTTGTGAAATGACATAACCGATTGGTTTGGCTACCCGAACAGGTAGCAGGATGAGGAATTCCCTTGCAAACGCAGCCTTTTTGCGAAAGGTTATTTGCGCCCATCGTCCCAATACGACGCAGACGCTTACTTTCGTTTTACCATATCGTTTCGTTTTTGGTGGTTTCTATGAAAAACTTCTTGGCCGCTTTGTGGCTACTGTTCCTGTCCGTGGCCGCATTGGCGCAGCCTACGGCGCCTTCCCGAAGCGCACCCGAGTATTGGCAGCAGCAAGTCAACTATTCCATCGACGTAACGCTCGACGATAAACAGCATGTGCTAACGGGCCGCGAGGAGCTGGTCTACACCAACCACTCACCCAATGCGTTACCCTTCATCTGGTTTCATTTGTGGCCCAATGCTTACAAAGACGATAACACGGCCTTCGCGAAACAGCAGTTGCGTAATGGCAGCCGGAAATTTCACTTCAGTACCTCGGAGCAGCGCGGCTATATCGACCAACTCGACTTCCAGGTGAACGGCCAGCCCGCCAAACTGGACCCCGACCCTGAAAACCCCGACATTGCCAAGCTAACGCTGCCCCAGCGGCTGCCTCCCGGCGCTAGCATTACCATCACGACACCGTTCCGGGTAAAGATTCCGGATTCTTTTTCGCGCTTCGGGCACGTAGAGCAGAGCTACCAGATCACGCAGTGGTACCCCAAGCCCGCCGTCTACGACCGGAAAGGCTGGCACCCCATGCCCTACCTCGACCAAGGTGAGTTCTACTCGGAGTTTGGCACCTTCGACGTGCGCATTACGCTACCCGCCAACTACACCGTAGGAGCTACCGGCGTGCTGCAAACCCCCGAAGAACAGCAGCGTCTCAATCAGCTAGCTGCCGCTACCGCCAGTAAGAAAACTCAGGAAGATTTCGGCAGTGACCTCAACTTTCCGCTCTCAGCCCCGGAAACCAAAACGTTGCGCTACGTGCAGGAAAAGGTGCACGATTTTGCCTGGTTTGCCGACAAACGTTTCAACGTACTCAAGAGCGGCGTCACGCTGCCCTCGGGCCGCAAGGTGGATACGTGGGTGCTCTTCACCAACAAGGAAGCAGAGCAGTGGCGGAAAGGCCTGCAAGATGTAGACTCGGCGTTGGTGTACTATTCGCGTTGGGTGGGTGAATATCCATATAGCGCCGCTACCGCGGTAGATGGCGCCTTGAGTGCTGGCTCCGGCATGGAATATCCTATGGTGACCGTGACGCAGCCTTCGGCCATTGTACACGAGGTGGGACACAACTGGTTCTACGGCATCCTGGCCAGCAATGAACGGGACTTCGCGTGGATGGACGAAGGCGTGAATTCCTACGTGGAAAACCGCGTAGCTGAGCGCCAGGGTGGTAGTGGAGGCTTCATTGCCGGCTTGCCCACCAAAGGCCGACTCGCGGGCGTGTTGGGGATTGAAGGGATGCCGCCCACGGCTCTAAACCAAATCCCTTACCAAGCGGTAGCCAGCCGCGGCCTCGACCAGCCCGTGAGCAACCTAGGTTCTGCGGACTACGGCCAGCTTAACTACGGCATCATCGTGTACGGCAAAACGGCTTCGCTGCTTCAGTATTTGGCCGCGTATCTGGGCCAAGACAAGTTCGATGCGGCCATGCACGCGTATTACGAACGGTGGCAATTCCGGCATCCTTACCCGGAAGACTTACAGGCAGTATTAGAGGAAACCACGGGCAAAAAGCTTAACTGGTTTTTCAACGACATGCTGAACAGCCGGTACCGCTATAACGCGGCGCTGTCGAAATCAAAGGAAGAGAAAGGTCAGCGGAAAGTCTTGGTGCGCAACGATTCGCCCGCGCCTTTTCCTTTCCCGGTAGCCACGCTCGATGCCACTGGCAAAGTGCTGGAAACCCAATGGACGGAGCCTTTCTCGCGCACCGACGAAAATGATGAAGCCGTGTTGCGCTTCCGCAATGAAGGCGTAGCGTCCATCGTAGTAGACCCTGAGTACCTGACCCCCCAACTCAACCGCCGCGACGATCGGCTGAAAACCACTGGGCCATTGCGAGCCTTTGAGCGCGTGGGGCTGCGGCCATTGCTTAGCATTGAGCGTTGGGACCGTTCCGCCATCAACTGGTTTCCCGTGGTGGGGGCCAACACATCGGACAAATTCATGCTAGGAGCAGCGTTTTACAATAGTCTTCTTCTCGTTAAGAAGTTTAGCTACCTCGCGATGCCGATGTACAGCTTTAGCCGCAAGGAGCTGAATGGCATTGGCACGCTGAACCTAAACATCCTACCTGAGCGAGTTACGCGCCGAGCCGTGTTGGGCGTGCTTTTCCAACGTTTCGAGCGGTATCAGAAGGTGGAGCCCAGCCTTACGCTCTACTTCCCAAATTCGGCTTTTGACGGCCCCCAGCACACCGTGAAGCTGGCCAATACGGCAGTTGAAGACCAGGACTTGAACGCCACCAGCAGCATTCAGACGCTGGAATACGGCTTTCAGCTTGGAAACGCGCTGTACCGTTGGAACGCGCACGCCGAACTGAACTACCTGACGCCTGACCTTTCGGAAGAAAACACGAAGACCACCGCGGCTTTGCTTCGGGTTGAGGTTGGCTACCTGCGCTATTATGCACCTAAAAAGACTTTTTCCGTGCGTGTATTCGGCGGCAGCTTTTTGAATAAAGCTAATCAGTCACCGTTTTTCATTGGGCTGAGCGGTAGCCCAGACTATCGACGCCAAACCATGTTCCTGGACCGTCAGCAAATTTCACCTGCTCTGGAAGCTCAGCAGCATCAATTTGATGGCCGGGACGGCGCCTTCAAAGCCTATATACCCGCCGGCAACAGCAGTATGCCCGCGGGCAGCCGCCGCTGGCTCACCACGCTTAATCTGCAAGCTGATTTGCCAGTCACTCCTTTCGGGGTTTTCGCCGACTTGGGTCTCACGAAAGAGCGAAACGTAATAGCCCCCGGCCGGGACGCGCAGCGGGGGTATTATGATGCGGGAGTATCGTTGCCGATTTTCAGTCGGGTGTTGACCTTCTACTTCCCGGTGGCTGGTTCGCAGTATGCGGATGGACTGCCCTCCAGCCGTCAGGATTTCACGGACCAGATTCGTTTCGTGTTGCGCCTCGACAAGCTGAATCCATTCCGGCTGCTAGAGGACCAGCTAACCCAATAATTCTCGCCATTGCTTTCCTCCATGCGCGCCTCGTTCCGAATAGTAGCACTGCTGACACTGAGCAGCGTTTGGCTGCCCGGCTGTGGCACCCACTACGAGGATTTGCCTACTTTCTCGGCGGAACGCAAGCTGTTGCAAGTGGTGGTAGAAATGCCTGCCGGCACCAACCACGCCAAACGATACGACCCGGCTAGTGGGGAATTCCAAACGGCCCGCCGCGCCGGCCTCGACCACGTAGTAGAATTTCTGCCTTGTCCCGGCAACAGCGGCTTTATTCCGGGCACCAGCACCGGCTCCAACGCTACGCCACTAGCCGCCTTAGTATTGGCTGAGACCCAACCCACTGGAACCGTCATGGAAGTACTGCCCATTGGCTTGCTTACGCTCGACGATAATGGTACGCTGCTCCCAATTGTGCTGGCGGTGCCTGCCCGGCCTAGCCAACAAATTCTGCCCGAAGTGGCGTCGTGGCAGGAGCTGACTGGGCGCTACCCTGGGGCAAAAGAAGTGCTGCGCCAGTGGTTTCAGCACCAAGGCCGGCCCGGCGAAGTGCGCATCATGAGTTGGAAAGACGAAAAGGCCGCCGAACAGCAAGTCCGTAGCGCGATGAACTAACGCGCTTTTAAGTTCGCGCTTCGTGCTGTCTACTATAAATAAAGCATCAGGTACAAATGCTATAAAGAGCAAAAAGCCACTTCGTTTGAAGTGGCTTTTTGTTGAATTTGATAAAATCGGAGTGTGCTACTCGATTTTGTTCATGCGCTCTTTTACGGCTTCCAGAGCTACGCGCATATTCACAATGTCGGCGCGGGCGGCTTCTTGCTCTTTCAGGTTTAGATCAACAAGGTTGTTGTACTGGAGCAATTCGGCGGCGTTTTGAGCCAGCTGCTGCTGAATCTCTGCTTTCTTCGCCTTGTTCCGCTCGATGTCCTTCTTGATAGCGTCGGACTTCTGAATAACAGCCATGTGATTGTTTTGCGAAGCTACGAGCGAGCGTTCAGCTTCGGCTACCTGCACGGCCAAGTCTTCGCGGTAGAGCATCCGGGCAAAATCCTTCAGGTATTTCTCGCCCGATTTCCACTGCACCGGCGTAGCATCCTTGCCTAGGTAAGCATTGCCCAAGTCAATAGACCACCACACCGACGTGCCAGTAGGCGTAGCATCTACTTTACTGATTACGCGGATGGGGGTTTTGGAAATATCTTCGATAACCACGCCGTCCATGGAGTAAACACCTTTGTCGGCTTTCACTTTGCTGCCGAACTGGGTGTCAAGTTGCTTTTTCCAGGATTCATCAACCCGCTTGCTATCCAGCTGAATGGTCACGCGCTGGCCTTTGCGCGGAATGCCTTTGATAGCCATGTCTGTCTCGTCGACGGGTGACTTCTGTGCGTAGCCAGTCACCGTCAGCACAAACATCAGCAGAGAGAGGAGTACGCCTTTTTTCATGTGAATGAAGTGTTTAAAAGAAAGGAAGTCTCTGTTAAGTCCGGATTCTTTATTCCGGCTCACCAAATTTAGCCACTGTGTACTCATCTGCCTATGCAGTATGCCATTTTTTTTACGACAAGTTATGTTTTATTGAATATATCATATAAAATACTGCTTAAGTTTAATATAAGCCAGCAGCATCTTTTCCTAATTAGCTTGTGCCTACATTTATCGTTTCACGTAAACCTAATCCTGTATCTTCTGGTTTTCCTCAACTATGTCTGTAACCGTCTGCCGTAAAGAACATTTCAACGCTGCCCATCGACTGCACAATCCCGCCTGGACTCCCGAACAGAATGCACGGGTATTTGGCAAGTGCAACAACCCCAACTATCACGGCCACAACTACGAGCTGATCGTGCGCCTCACGGGCGACATCGACCCCGATACTGGCTATGTGTATGACATGAAGCGGCTGAGCGACCTCATCAAACGCGAGATTCTGGATACCTTTGACCACCGAAACCTCAATCTTGACACGGAGGAGTTCCGCCACCTTAATCCTACTGCCGAAAATATCGCGGTAGTCATTTGGAATCGGTTACGCCCGCACCTTGCGGCGGAACTGGTTCTCTCGGTCACGTTGTATGAGACCGAGCGCAATTTTGTAGAATACCATGGTTAATTCTGTGCCCGCGCCGGATGGCGGCCCGCGCCTTCCCGACGCGCACCTGCCCACCGATTTGCACACTCCCCTCCGCCCTGACGCCTTTGCGCTGACCGACGACGAAAAAATTGCTGGCATCACGGAGCATTTCCGCGAAATCATGCAGCTATTAGGCCTCGACCTTACAGACGACAGCTTGGCTGGCACGCCCCGCCGGGTGGCCAAGATGTACGTGCAGGAATGGTTTCGGGGCATGAATCCGGAACACCGCCCGGATGTGCGCCTCTTCTCGAACCGCTACCAATACAGCCAGATGCTGCTGGAGCGCGACATCACGCTCTTTTCCTGCTGTGAGCACCATTTCGTACCCATCATCGGAAAAGCGCATGTGGCTTATTTACCCGGCGAGAACGTAGTAGGGTTGAGCAAGCTCAATCGCGTGGTGCAGTATTACGCTCGGCGGCCACAGGTGCAGGAGCGTCTCACGCGCCAGATTGCGGAGGAGCTGAAGCAAACGCTGCACACCGACAACGTGGCCGTCCTCATCGAAGCCGACCATTTGTGCGTGATGAGCCGCGGGGTAAATGACACGAGCAGTTCAACTATCACGGCCGAGTATGGGGGCGTGTTTGGCACCGACGCTGCCCTGCGGACTGAGTTTTTGCGATTATTGGGGAAATAACACTTCGGGTTATTGCGCGTAAGCTGTTAGCTTACCGCGTATTCCTGGTTCATTCATTTCGTATAGACCCAACTGCTACCCGCTTACTCGTAGCGCACAGCTTCTTCTCATGTCCCGAAAAGTTCTCATCAGCGGCGGCACCGGCATGATTGGTACGCGCCTCGCCGAGATGCTCATTGACGCCGGCTTCGAAGTGGCTTTGCTGAGTCGGCAATCTGCCAGCAGCAACTACCGTAGTTTCCGTTGGGACCCACGCGCTGGCACCATTGACGAAGCCGCCATTCCCTACGCCGATTACGTCATTAATCTGGCCGGTGCCAGTGTGTCGGATGGGAAATGGACCGATGAGCGCAAGCGCGACATCATGACCAGCCGGCTGGGAGGCACCTCGCTGTTGGCGCGCGCGCTGGCGAAGCCGAACCATCAGGTGCGGGCATTTATCTCGGCTTCCGCTATTGGCATCTACGGCGACAGCGCCGACCGGGTGGTGAGCGAAGAAACCCCGCCCGCTTCGCCCGACGACTTTCTGGCCGACGTGTCGCGGCAGTGGGAGCTAGCGGCGCACGAGGTAGAGAAACTGGGCGTCCGAACTGTTATTACTCGTATCGGCATCGTACTGAGCCCGGAAGGCGGGGCGCTGGTGCCGCTGGCTCGCACCGTGAAAATGATGGCCGGCGCGCCCCTGGGCTCGGGCCGACAGTACATGTCCTGGATTCACCTCGACGACTTGTGCCGGCTACTTATTCAGATGCTGGAGGAGCCGCAGTGGCAGGGCACCTACAACGCCGTAGCGCCGAACCCAGTCACAAACCAGGAATTCACCAAAACGCTGGCCGAGGTGCTGCATCGCCCGTTGGTACTGCCCAAAGTGCCGGAGTTTGCCCTGAATTTAATGATGGGTGAAATGAGTGAAATTGTGCTGGCTTCGCAGCGCGTGAGTGCTGAGAAGGTGCTTCGCCAAGGCTTCAGGTTTGAATATCCGAAGCTAAGGCCGGCGCTGGAATCGTTTTATGGAGAGAAGTGAGTTGCGTGCACGGCATTCTTTTGTCATGTACTGTGTATATTCTCATGAAAACTTTCCCAGATCACCACGTTATGCTTAGCAAGGAAAAGGTATTACTCAGCCTGCAGAATATGCCTAAGCAGTTCTCTCTGGATGAACTGATGGAGAGGTTGTTGATTATTGAGAAAGTTGAGCGCGGCTTAGAGCAAGTATCACGCGGAGAAGTTTTTTCCACTGAACAAGCCCGTCAATTGCTCAAGCAATGGCCCAAGTAAAATGGTCCAAACAGGCTATTGAGGATATTCACACAGTGAGTGAATACCACCGAAGCTATTCGGCTAGCTATGCAGACGCCTTGGTTGACAAGATCTTTGAGAAGGCTTTGCTGTTAGAAACACAGCCTCGAATGGGGCGTATAGTACCCGAAATCAACCGTATCGATATTAAAAGCTATTTTATAAACCCTCCCGTCAAGTGAACTGTAATGTGTTGCTTCAAAAGTGGGTGAGCGGCCTGCTTGGTAAAATCCACTGCTGAATGCCAACTATGAGGTCACATTCATCTCTGTCCCACTTTCCTGTGACTGTTCTCATTCCCAGCCGACAACAGTCGGTTATATATCTATTGCTTTTTGCCACGTTCATTGGCCTTGCTCCTCATGCGGGTTATGCTGGTGACGTAGCATTCTGGAAACGTTGGGGTACTTACATGCTCACCCATGGTTTAACCAGTGTCTATCAAGTAGATGATAATAACTACCCACCACTCTTCCACTATTTTTTGTACCTATTCGGCCAAGCAACGGGCAGTACCGAAAAATTTGTCCACTACATACATTTTCTCAAAATTCTGGTGCTGCCCTTCGATTTTGCTGGGGCTCTGCTCGCCGCTTGGATCTTCGCTCCCGGCACCCGCGACCAGCGTTTCAACGCTTCATTGCTGCTCTTGTGTAACCTGGCTTTTGTATACAACACCCTTGCATGGGAGTAGATAGATGGGGTGCTGGGCTGCCTGGTGTTTGGCGCCGTTACTTTAGCTCTACGAAAACAGGCAATAGCTAGCGCCGTTTGCCTCGTTTTAGCGCTAAATGCCAAGCTTCAAGCTATTATTTTCGTCCCTCCCCTACTGCTACTCTGGATTCCGCTCTGGGCTTGCGCCCCACGTACACTGGTAAGAGCAGCAGCCACGGCGGTGGGAGTACAGATTCTGCTGTTAGCCCCATTTATTTGGGGCAACGACCCCCATGCCCTAGTCCGCATAGTGTATGTCGTAAGCCATGGGGTAGACTTTTATCCCTACGTCAGCATGAATGCTTCTAACTGGTGGGGAGCTATATTTCCCGCCAACGTGCTTGATACAGGTCGCTTCGCTGGCGTGACGTATAAGCATTGGGGCCTAGCAGCCTTTACCGCTGTTTCGGCGGTGGCACTGTGGCCTCTAGCCCGCACGGCTTGGGGCTGCCTTCGGCAGGGCCAAGCGTTCAGTCGTGCTGACCATCAACTAGTACTGCTTAGCTGTGGGCTCATACCTCTGGTGTTCACCTTGTGCAACACCCAAATGCATGAGCGTTACTGGCACCCAGCGTTGTTGTTTCTTGCCGCCTATGGCTTTGTTACAGGTCGTCGGTGGCTGTATGTGGTATTTTCAGTGGCTTATCTGCTTAATCTAGAAAAGGAATTGCACTATTTAGGACTGAAAAAATACGGCACTTTCGTGTTTAGCGCCAGCCTCGGCGCCCCTCTCTTTACGCTGGTGCTAATAGGAGGCCTGATTCTATTATATCGCCGAAGTCCAAAAATGTGGCCGTCCCAGCCGTAGTCATCATAATAAGGAAAATAGCCTTCTGAATACAAATAGTATTCTATATCAAGTTCACTTAGAGGATATCGTGCTTGTATTAGTGGTTCCCCATGGCTATTAGCTATTAGCAGCAACTTTATGCATAGCCCCTTATAAACTATCCGGCACGGCTACGGCGCCGGTGTTGAGTTGTTCCAACAGATTGTCGGCCACGATGGTATCTACGGGCTCGGCCTGCCGGCGGGGAGCTTCGGTTACGCACTGGTATTTGCGCGTGATTTTGCCGGGATATTTGGGGAAAGGGCCCATTTTGATGCCGAGGTCAGGATCTTGGTAGACCTTCTCCATGTACTTGCCGAAGATGGGCAGCGCGGTGCGGCTGCCTTCGCCGCTCTGGGAGCGGAAAAAGTGAATGCTCCGGTCTTCGCCGCCCACCCATACGCCGGTCACAAGATCTTTGGTGACGCCCATGTACCAGCCATCGGAGTAGTTGGAGGTAGTGCCGGTTTTGCCGCCGATTTGGTTGTTTTTTTTCCACAGCTCATAATCCCACAGCGCCTGCGAAGTGCCGCCGGGCTCTTCCATGCCGCCCTTGAGCATGTAGAGCATAAGCCAGGCCGTTTCGGAAGGAATGGCGCGTTTCTGCTTGGGGTCGAACTGCTTGATGACGTTGCCATTGCGGTCCTCGATGCGGGTTACAATCAGGGGTTCCGTTTGGAATCCTTGGTTGACGAAGGTGCTGTAGGCGTTAACCATCTCATAGACACTCACGTCGCCGCCGGAACCGAGGCCGATGCTGGGCACGGGTAAGAGGGGGCTTTTGATGCCGACTTTATGCGCGTATTTGGCCACATTTTCCCAGCCGACGCGCTCCGTGAGCTGGGCCGTGACGGAGTTGACGGAGCGGGCCATGGCGTGGCGCAGCGTCATGTTGCTGCCGGTGTACTCGCGGGTGACGTTGTCGGGCTGCCACTCCATGGGCTTGCCGTTTTCCACGTACTTGATGGTCACGCGTTCGTCGCGGATACGGTCGCAGGGCGAGTAACCGTTGTCGAGGGCGGTGAGGTAGACGAAGGGTTTGAACGTGGAGCCGGCCTGGCGGCGGCCTTGTTTCACATGGTCGTATTGGAAGAAGCGATAATTGAGGCCGCCCACCCAGGCTTTGATGTGGCCCGTGAAGGGGTCCATCGTCATCATGCCGGCGTGCAGGAAGTGCTTGTAATAGGCCAGTGAATCGAGGGGCGAGAGCAGTAGCGTGGTGTCGCCATCGCCTTTCCAGGTGAAGACTTTGGTGGGGTGTTTGGTGTTGAGGGCCGCTTCGAGCAAGTCGGGGCGGCCTTGGTAGCGGGCGGCCAGTTCCTTGTACTGCTCGGTGCGCTTCATCTGCGTCTCGATGAAGCCAGGAATCTCCTTGCCATCCTCATCCACCCAGGGGTTGGAGCCCCGATTTCGCCAGAAATTATCGAACTGCTTTTGCAGCCGCTTCATGCGCTCCTGCACCGACTCCTCGGCGTATTCCTGCATTCGGGAGTCGATGGTGGTGTAGATCTTGAGGCCGTCGCGGTACATGTCGTAGCCGTTCTTCTCGCACCAAGCATTCACGAACTGGCTTACCGCGCCCCGGAAATAGGTGGGCGGCCCGTCGATGTGTTTCTCGACCTGATACTTCAGGCCAATGGGCTGCTGCTGGAGGCTGGCTACCTCGGCGGCGGGCAGCATGTTGGCCTGGCCCATGCGCGTAAGCACGAGGTTGCGGCGCTTGCGGGCGGCTTCGGGGTGGAAGCGCGGGTTGTAGGCGGTGGGGTTGTTGAGCATGCCCACCAACATAGCGGCCTGGTCGGCGGTGAGGCTGTCGGGGGAGGTGCTGTAGAACGTTTTGGCGGCTACTTTGATGCCATAGGCTTTCGAGCCATATTCGACGGTGTTGAAATACATCCGCAGAATTTCTTCCTTGGTGTAGCGGCGCTCCAGCTCCACGGCCGTGAGCCACTCCTTGGTTTTGCTCACCAGCGTACTTACCACCGGGATGTAGCCAAGGCCACCGCGCGTCTCGCCCCGACGGGTGTTGTAGAGGTTTTTAGCCAGCTGTTGCGTGATAGTGGAGCCGCCCCCGCTCCGATTGCCGGTCACGACGCCCGTAATGGCGCGGCCCAGCGCAATGGCATCAATGCCGGAGTGCTCGTAAAAACGAATGTCTTCAGTGGCAATGAGGGCCTTAACGAGCAGCGGCGACATCTTGCTCAGGGGCACCGGCACGCGGTTTTCGCGGAAATATTTGCCGATGAGCACACCGTCGGCGGTGTAAATTTCGGAGGGCTGCTCCACCTTGGGATCTTCCAGTTCCTCCAAGCTCGGCGACTTACCGAAGAGGAACATAAAGTTCATACTCACCAGAATAGGATAAAGCAGAAAAGTACCCACTCCCAGCACGAAAAACACCCAGGCGAGGCGCGCCAGACGATTTGACCAGGGCCGACGCGGCCGGGGAGTGGGGTTTGTTTTCGGTGACTTTGGAGCGGACATTCAGAGCAGGTTGGTCGGCGGCCAGACAAGAACGCCAGCAAGGGAGCCGCAAATATACCAATAGGTGCGGCCCAACGCTGTATAACTACCTGCGCGGCTTTATTTACCTCCGGCAAGCCTTGCTGTAGTTGGGAGTGATAGCAAGGAAAATCAGTTGAAAACAGGCGGCATTACTCAACCGGCCTCCGGTCCGGGCGTAGCTTCGTTCTAGCGTGGGTCGTCCCCAGCTCCCTCTCCCATTGGCGAGGAGGAGCCTGATGAGGATCGGTAGAAGCTGACTAGAGACGTGCGGCAAGCTGCCAGCAACAAGGGTTGACTGTACGCGGCGGTTCACGAAGCGCGAGGTCGGTTCGGTGTGCGGACGCTGGTTTGGAGCGCGGACGTCGGTTCGGCCGGAAAACCGATTGGTAACGATGGAAAATCGATTGGCAGTACCGGAAAACCCTTTTGCAGAGGTGGAAAGTCGATTGGTGATTGTGTCGAAGGCTTTGGCGACGGTGGCGAATGGGTTGGTAGCCGTGGAAAGTGAGTCGGTAGGTATGGAAAGTCAATCGGCGACAATGGAAAGCGCATCGGCAAAGGCGGCGAGGGCGTTGGTATGGCGGTAGAATAGATCTAGAAGAGATTTATCACGCCCAGCACAAGTACCAATAAGACGAGCAAAAGCATCAGGCCAGTAGCGCCAGCGGCAGCGAGGTAGCACAGCAGCCGCCAACCCGAATGTTCTACGTGTGCGGCTACGCGCCACATGCCCACTACACCCAGCGGCGGCAGCGCCACGGCGCAGCCCAGCACCACCCAGCGGGCCACTTGCGCGGCGGCGGGCGTGTGCGGGAACAGCTCTTTTTCAAGCTTGATATTCAGTGCCGCACTTAGCAGCAGGCCCAGCACCCACCACAGCGACACAGGCAGTTGGCGCAAGGCGCGGGCAGCGAAGAGTTGGAGCCGCGCCATCAGCCTCGAAGGGAACAGTCGCCGACAGAGCAAATAAGCATCAGGAAAGCGAAAAGTAACCAGGGAATGAGAGAGATCAGATGAAACAGCACGCACAGCGTCAGAACCCAAGTACACTGTAGCTCCTGCGCTTTGTTGGAGCGAGGACCGGGCCACATGGGCCGGGTGGCCCACCAAAACACACAGCCGTTCGCGAGAAGCGGCAACGGTACCAACAAAAACCCGTCGAAGATGAACAACCACCCGCCATAGACAAGTTGCTCGAATTCTCGGGTATCGGCCAAGGGCCAAAGCTTAGGCAACATCATCCTTAGCCACAACACGGCGCACACGGCTATTAGCACGCTTAAAGCCCGGCCGGCGGAGGGCAGCGCGGCTGGCCGGGGCTGGTAGCCGCTGGTTGTTAGGTCTTCTTCAGTTTTCATTGGAGGAATAGTGTCTTTTCTGTCGGGTGGGCAGCATTAGCCTAGCGCCCAAGCAGCAGCTCCGCCCCTTGCGGCGACCAAAGCATCAGGAGCGAAAACACCATGCCCAGCAGCACAAGCAGCAGCACGCTGGTGGCGGGCAGCACCCCGCGCAGCAAGCGGAGGCGGCGGGAATCGGGGTCGGCGGCGCGTTCCTGCCAGGCCAGCAGGGTGGCCAGCGCCGCTACGTCGCCGGCACAAATGAGCAGGGCCACAACCGTGAGAGAGAGTTGAACAAGCATGATGGGAGGAGCTAAGTGACGTTTGGTTTTATGAGGCCGTCGAAGCGACTTAAGCAGATTTATTGCTTCAGTTCCTGGTAGGCTTGCCAGTCGGCGTAGGTGTAGCTGGGCCAGTGGCGCGCTTCCTGGATTGCTCGTAATTCTTGCAGGCGCTGGTGGAGCTGCCTGGCGGCGTCGGCGGGTTCGAGCTTGGCCCAGGTTCCTTCGTAGACTTCGTGCACGAGGTGGCGCTGCGGTAGCACGGCTTGGTTGGCGGCCAGAATGGGCAGCACCCGATCGGGCATATCGAGCAGGAAGCCGTAGTCGAGCACCCGTAGCTCGGGGCGCAGGTTGTAGCGCGCAATCCAGATTTCCCAGTTGCCTACCGCCAGCACCAGCAGCAGTCCGTAGGCCGCCAGCGCGTTAAGGCGCACCAGTGAATAGGCCGAGCGACGCTGCCAGATCTTGAGTAGCACTGTCACCAACCCGAAGAAGGTCAGCAGCAGGAAGCCGTACACGCCAATGCGCTTGTAGGCCAGGCCGGTGTGCAGGATGTAGTAGTAGTTGCGCAACCCCACCGACACGGCCAGCACGGCATTTTGCAGCACCCACACCGTGGCGCCCCAACGCAGCACGCGCAAGCCGGGCTGGTAAAAGTTGAGGTTGCGGCGGAAAAACCACAGCACAATGCCCATTGCCACCAGAATGCTCAGAATAAGCACGTAAGTACCTTCGTGCACGAACTGGGTCAGGTCGAAGTCAGCCGCGGGCTCGAAGCCAAACCATAGCCAGTTGATGTCAATGGCATTCACCACGAGCAGCAGCACGTTCACCAGGACCAGCATGCTCAGCGCAATGAGATATTCCTTGCGCAGATCGAGGGCGCGAAACTTCTGGGGGCGAAAATCGGGGCGACGCACGGCGAAGGAGGCCACCCGGTCGCGCTGCCGCAACACAAACTCCCCAAAGCGCGACTCCTCATCGGCGAAATAATGCACCGGCACGAGTACCAGCGCGGCCCCGGTTAGGGCCAGCCCTAGCAGGAAGAACAGCAAATGCGGCACGGAAAGCTGTGCGAACAATGCGTCAAGCCACTCCCCTACAATGTCGAGCAGCCGGCTGGCCGCAGCTTCGTAGCGCGGGTTGGCAATAAGGAACAGCACGTGGAATACGGCCAAGGCTAGCACCGGCACCCCGAGTAGCCGTCCGTAAAACCACGTTCGGCTCATTCGGCCGCTCACGTTACTGGGCAGTTGCACCAGCCGCACCAAGCCCGGCATAATGCGCACGGCACTGCCCAAGGCCGTCAGCAGCGCGTAAACCACCAGCTTAAGATGCGGCTGATTCACGTAGCCCAACCACACCGCCAACGACGTTATGCAGGCCAGCTTGGCGGCCCCGGAACCGTACCAGGCCACCATAGCCGCGCTCAGCAAGGTGCCGGCCAGCGTAAGTTGGAAGTAGCCAGAGCGCCACTGCGGCGCGTGTCGGGGCAGTCCAGCCACCGTCACTCCTACCACCAGCAACGTATAGAGCAGCATATTCAGGCCCGCTCGCTCGTGCCAAAACAGTACATCGAAAAGGATGGCTCCCAGCGGCAGCGCCACTTTTTGCAGCGTGCTGAGCGTGAGACGAGGCGCGGCCACCGATTCAGCGAAACGGGAGTTGACGACGGGAATGGAGGTGTTCATGCAATGATGGGTTGAAGGTTTCGCTAGGATGCTGGCGTTGCGTGTCAGCTGTGTGTTATTATGATTCTAAAGAACTTTGTATTTCAAAGTATCAAGACAAAGAAAGAAGCTCCTGACTGGCGGGAGGTGACTGGGGCACTATCCGCGGTGTTATAGCCGCATTGGTCTGTTGCATCTGCTCCAGGCGAGAATACTCGGCCGCAATAGTTCTAGTGAAGTGACCCAGCCCGTACCCCCCGGCCCGGAAAGTGCGGTGACTAGCCGCGTACACCACCAGTGCCGTGCCAGCCATCAGCCCGCGGTAGAATTGCTGCCACAGCCAATTGCTCAGTCGGCCACGGTCCTTGCTCCACTGCTGAATAGCTAGGCAGTGAAAAGCGAGGTGCATTTCCTCGTCGTGCAAAATGCGCTGGCAAATCTGCTGTAGCAGCCCCGAAAGCGTGGCTTGGCGCAAGGCACGGTAGTAAACAGCGGCTACCACTTCCGCCGTCAGTATCACCCGCACCATGTGCTCCAGACCTAGAGGACGGCCCAGGCTGCGAAAAATTTCATGTAGCCAGTGCGTTTCGAGCCGGGGAATGCCTTCCTGGACCATAAAGTGCCCCAACATGTCGGCGTGCCCCTCCTCTTCCTGAATGAACAACTGCATGGCCGCGGCGTAGTCGGGCTCTCCCCATTTGGAGGCCAGGGCCATTAGGTGGTCACCCCCGGTGCCTTCGCCGCGCTGAAAGGTTTGCAGCGATGCCCGCACGGCGTGGGCCTCCGTAGGCGAAAGGCAGTACAGGTCGTCCCAGCTCAGGTCGGCTGGGTGGGCCCGGTTGGCCTCGAAGTAGGTTTTTACGTCGGTGAAGGTCATCATCTTGCGGGCATAGTCTGGAATTATTGCAGCACCGGCAGCGGCATCAGCGTTTCGGAAGCATTGGTTGGCTGAAGCAATGGGTCGACATTGGCTTTTTCTTCCTTGCCGCGCACCTTGCTCAGAATGGCTTCCAGCAGCGGCCGCATCGAGTCGAGGTGGCGCGACTTTATCATGAAATTCCAGAGCGGCTCAAATTTTTTCCAGCCACCGGCGTAGGCGAAATGCTTGAGTTGGTGGCGTAGCGTGTCGTGTACCAGGCTGGCTTTGGTGATGTTGGACCAGGAGTAGAAATCGCGGTAAGCTTGGTCGTAGCCGTCCTTTAGCTGGCGGGCCGTGAGGTGCGGGCCGGGCTGGCACACCACAGTGCGAGTGTCGTACTCGTTCCAGCGGCGGTGCAACAAGCGCCCTTGGGCCTCCATTTGCTGGAAGAGGGCCGTGCCCGGATAGGGCGTAGCGATGTGGAAGGTGGCGGTAGTGATGCCCTGCCCCACGGCCCAGTCTACGGTGCGCAGGAACACGTCGGGCCGGTCGTCGTCGAGCCCAAATACAAAGCTGCCGTTCACCATGATACCCAAATCGTGTAGCCGCTGCATGGCTGCGGCGTAGTCACGGCCCAGGTTCTGAGGCTTGTTACTGGCTTTCAGGTTCGCGGGACTCAGCGTCTCGAAGCCTACAAACAAGCTGCGCAAACCCGCCTGCGCTGCTTTTTCCAGCAAGCCATTATCCCGCAAGATGCTATCCACGGTGGCGGCGCCCTGAAACAGCCGTCCCATACCGCGCATGCCCTCAAACAGCCCGACGGCAAAGCGCGTGTGCCCCAGCAAATGGTCGTCGAGGAAGTAGAGGTGGCGTCCCGGCAGCCGGTCGATTTCGGCTAGGGCATCGTCCACGGTTTGGGTGTAAAAGCCTTTGCCACCCTGGAAAAAAGCATCCTTATAGCAGAAATCGCAGTGATGCGGGCAGCCGCGCGTCACCACAATCGAGTTCGGCACGAGGTAACGCTCCCGCTTAATCAGGTCGCGGCGGATGGGTGGGATACCGACCAGGGTGCGCCCCGCGCCCGACACATAGCGCGGCCGAGCCCGGCCCACCTGCCAGTCTTTCAAAAACTCTGGAAAGATTTCCTCGCCCGGCCCCAGAAAGATGCTGTCCGCGTGCGGGGCGGCTTCATCGGGCAGGCTGGTCACGTGCAGGCCACCGAGGCAGACGTAGGCCCCGCGGGCGCGGTAATGGTCGGCTAGGGCATAGGCGCGGTAAGCATTCGTGATGTATACCTGGATGATGACGAGGTCGGGCTCATCGTCTAAGTGCAGGGTTTCCACGTGCTCATCCTGCATATCGGCTTCCCAATGCGCGGGCAAGTAGGCGGCCAGCGTGGCCAGCCCCAGCGGCGGAAACAGCGAGTATTTGATGGGCCGCCAATACGGGCTGGTGGCTTCGGTGAGGGCCGGAAGAATGAGCTTTACTTTCATCTTAAAGAACTTTGTGATTCAAAGTATAAAGGCAAAAAAATTTAGCTTCCGCCCCGCAGTAACTTTTCCAGCGCCGTCAAATGGTCCTGGAAAGCCTCTTTTCCCTCTTTCGAAGCCGTATAGGTGGTATTAGGCTTCTTCCCGAGAAACTGCTTGCTCACCTGCACGTAGCCCGCTTTTTCCAGCGCCGCTACGTGACTGGCCAGGTTGCCGTCGGTTAGGTCGAGGGCTTCTTTTAGTTCGTTGAAGCTCACGGCATCGTTGGCCATGAGCACGGCCATTACGCCCAGCCGCACGCGGTGGTCAAAAGCTTTATTGAGCGTGTGAATGACGTGTTTCACGGATTAGAGGCTAACCTGCTGGGTCTGCTGACTCGTTAGGTTTTCGTGGGGCTAAGTGGCTTGGTGCGGCTTTCTGGCAGGAGTACGGAAATGGCTTTCCTTCGATGGAAACCAGCTATTGTCAGTAGGCTTGGCTTATTCCCGCTCGTAGCGGTTGTACATGAGCAAGCCGTAGCCAATATGTCCTAAGCCAAAGCCGAGGGCGAAGAACAGCAAGCCGGCCCCTGGCAACAGCACGGCCACCAGTCCTAAACCTATCTGCGTGAGCCCCAGCCACCGGATTTCTTCGAGGGTGTACTTGCTGGCGTTGAGCAGGGCCAAACCGTAGAACAGCAGCAGCCCCGGCACCACGAGGCTCACGGCCCCGCGCAAAAATAGCGCGATGCAAAACAGTCCGCCCGTAACCAGTGGTATTGCTAAGCTAAGGGCCAGCCGCCGCCCCAACGCCGTCCAGAGCGGCTGCCCGGCCCGGCGGGCGCGGCGGAGCGTGAAAAACATGGCTACGGCCAGCGCCGCGGCTATCATGGTAGCGGCCAGCACCAGCAGATAGGGCAGCACCAGCCACCGCTCCTGCTCAGTGCTTTCCAGCAGGCGCAGAAAACCAGTTTCGCCGTACTCGCGGCGCAGAAACCAGTGTCCTGCACCCGACCCGGCCAGCGCCACGACGCCCGCTCCTACCCCGCTCAAGCCGCTGAGCGAAATGAAACGGGAAGAACGCTCCATGATGGCGCGTATCTCAGTAAGCTGGGCAAGCGGATCGACGGCGGGCTTGTTCATATCTGAAAGCACTTTGTGTTGCAAAGCTGGAAAAGATTGTGGGTCTTTGCAAACATCAACCAAAACTATTTTCATTTTTCGCCATGCATAGTGTCCCTGATTCTTCTGGCTCTAACTACGGAAGCGCCCTAAAGCTGTGGCTCTGCACCAACATTATCGGCACTAGCATCTGGCCTGTATTGCCTCGGAACCAGTTGCTAAGTGGCGGGGCCGATATGGTGCTTAATGTTGGCTTGCTGGCCGCAGGGTCCTCTCTAATTACTATTCCCGTGGCTGTGTACGCCTTTCGTGGCATCAAGAAGTTGCGGCGGCTATACCGGCCTTGGGTGGCGGCAGCAGCAGTTACTGGGTTGTTTCTGCTGGCAATAGGGTTAATGACCGTTGTGCTTGGGTATGATACTCAGGTATTGATGGTACTACTTGATGTGGCGAGTCCTTACTTCTTTGCCGCACTAGCTTCAGCGGCACTCGTGTATCAGAAACTGTTGTTTTCGGCAGCAGAAGAACCTAGATGAGGGTACCATAGGTCAACTTCCAGCTGATTAACTCAGGTTGCGGACTAGCTCTTACAGTTATTATAGCTTGCACCTTGGCTTGGGTTCGGTGCCAAATCAAAATTGGAAGCTGATTAGGCCATTTTCCAGTTACTATCCCGCTCATTCTCTCTCTTTGCAAGCAGACATTTCTACCAGGTACGACTACCCTGCCAATATTCGCGTACTTACCGTCCGTGAAGCTACGCCTCCAGCTATTTGAGTTTGAAGATTTACCTTGGTTTCCGCGCCTCATTCGGGCGGGCATGATGGACTATTTGCGCTTCACGATTTCGGCGTTGCGCATTTACCAGCCTATAGTTCCGCTGCTGCTGGAAGCCCTGCTGCAAACCCAGCAAAGCACTATTATAGAGCTGGGTGCGGGGGCGGGTGGAGGCACGGCCGGCATACTACAAAGCCTGCAAGCCGCCGGCTTATCCGACGTCCGCATCCTGCTCACCGACTTATATCCGCAGCCAGCCGCCTGGGAGCTGCTGGCCGCCGATACGCCCGGCCTGGTCCACGAACCCAACCCTGTGGATGCTACGGCCGTGCCCCAAAACCTGGGTGGTTTTCGCACCATATTTTCCGCTTTTCACCATTTCGCGCCGCCCCAGGCCGAAAAAATTCTGGCCGACGCCGTGCGGCAGCGCGCGGGCATTGGCGTGTTCGAAGGTTCGGGCAAGCACTGGCTGGAAATCTTGCTCGCCTGGACGCTTCTGCCCTTGGTGCAGCTTCTCGTTACGCCCTTCATCCGGCCTTTTCGGCTGAGCCGCCTGCTGTTCACCTACGTAGTGCCCCTCATTCCAGTATTCACCATCTGGGATGGCACGGTCTCCATTCTGCGCATGTATCCGCCGGACTACCTGCTGGCACTAGCCCGCCGCGCCGACCCAACCGAGACCTTCCAATGGCAAGCCGGCAAGGTGCGCCGCTGGTGGGGGCCACAGGTAACGTATCTGATTGGGATTCCAAAGGCGAGTTACAAATGAAGAATTGGGGAAACGCCTGAAGCAAGGGAAGAATATATTGTGGCGGATTGAGGGGCGGACGACACACAACACCGGCTCGTTCTACTGTTGGAAGTCCTTCGCAAGCTCAGGAGGACAATTACCTTTATCCGCTTATTCTGCCTTCCTCACTGCCCATTTTTCATTCCTGATTCAATGTCCCTAGCTGCTTACCGCCGGGCTTTGCCGCTGCTCCGCATCCCTTTTTCGGTGTACCTGATGCCGGTATTCTGGTTTGGGCTGAGCGCGTTGCGGGAGCCATTTAGCGTGGCGCGCGCGGTGGGCGTGTTTGTAGTGCTGCACTTGCTGGCCTACCCCGCCTCCAACGGCTACAACTCCTACTACGACCGGGATGAGGGCAGCATCGGGGGCCTGAAACACCCACCCAAAGTATCGGCGGAGCTGCTGCATTTGGTGTATTTGTTTGATGCGCTGGCCGTGCTGGGCGCCGTGCTGCTGAGTCCGTGGTTCGGGTTGCTAGTGGCCGTGTACCTGCTCATCTCGAAAGCCTACAGCTACGAAGGCATCCGGCTGAAAAAGTACCCGCTGCTGAGCACATTCGTGGTGGTGGTTTTCCAAGGCTTGTTCACCTTTCTGATGACGCAAGTGGGGGTCGGAGCCGATTGGAGCACGATTTCGGAACCAACCAATCTGCTGCTGGCCCTGGTGAGCAGCTTGTTTCTGTGCGGCTCCTACCCACTCACGCAGGTCTACCAGCACCAGGAAGACGCCCGCCGCGGTGACCAAACCTTAAGCCTCATGCTGGGCATTCGGGGCACGTTCGTGTTTGCGGCGGTAGGGTTGCTGGCGGGCGCCGCCGTGCTGGCCTACACGCTGTGGCTGCGCCAGGAAACCCGGCATCTGCTCATTTTCCTGGCCGCTACGGGGCCAGTAGTCGTGCTGTTTGGGCGGTGGGCCTGGGCCGCGTGGCACAACCCCGCCGCCGCCGATTTTGAGCACACTATGCGCATGAACCAAGTGTCGTCGGTGTGCATGAGCGCGGCGTTTATTCTGATGCTGCTCTGGTGAGATATAAGCGGTAAGCGCCAAGCTTCAAGCCTGCCAGGCAGATGTGAAGCTTGCAGCTTGCGGGAGACATCTGTCAGGCTGCGGGAGACGTCTGTCACGTTGCGGGAGATGTCTGGCGGGTTGCGGGAGACGTCTGTCACGTTGCGGAAGATGGCTGTCAGCTTGCGGGAGACATCTGGCGAGCTGCGGGAGATGGCTGGCGGGTTGCGGGAGCTGCCTGACACGTTGCGGGAGATGTCTGGCGGGGTGCGGAGGATATCTGGCGGGGTGCGGGAGTTGCCTGACATCTTGCGGATCACCAGGCAGCTCAACGCTACGCTAGCAAATCCCGTACTTGTCGCCAAATTCACCTTTTTTCTGCTTACCATGCGTGCCATTCTGCTTCTGCCTTTCCTCGGTTTTCTAGCCGCCTGTTCCACGCCCGATACCCGCCAAGCCACTACTTCCGCCGCCACTGCTACCGACTCAGCAACGCGAATGGAACCTATGGACACGGCCCGTGCAAGTGCCGCCACTGCACAGTCCGACACGTTGAAAACTGTCAGCCGCCGCCACGCCTTTTCCGCCCCAGGCTCACCCGACGAGTTTCGCCTGACACTTCGCGGCAAAGACGTGCTTACTGGCGAAGTCACCTTTACTATTACGGATGCAGCGGGCCAGGTTATCTTCCGGGAAGTACATTCGACGGCAGATTTGGAAGCCAGTATGGTCTATGAGATGAAAGGCACGACGGCCACGCCCGCCGCGCGTGAAGTCTACATCCGGCGCCGCATGGACGAGTTTTTTGCCGACAAAAACTTCCGCCAGCCCGCTCTCAGCGCCAAAGACACCTACCAAACCGGCGGCGCCGACCGCGCCACCTGGGACGACCTACGCCAGCGCCCCGACGCCGTTGCCTTCATGTATTTAGTTGGCAAAGAAGATCGTCACCGAATTGCCTATTCACCACGCACGAAACAGGTGGTACAATTACCTGGCTTGGGCAGCTAAGGAGATAGTTGGTAATAGGACGGTAGGCGGTTGGCTTACAAGAGCTGGTTCTTTGTCCCAATACCAACTAGCTAAGGCCTACTTCAACTCCTGAGCTTGCTCCAAGGCCTGCTCGATTCCGGCGGCAAAGGTGTCGTAGGGTTGGTAGCCGCGCGCTAGCACGTAGCCTTGGTTTTCCACGCGCAAAATGGCCATTGGAAAGCCCTGCACTCCTATTTTGGCTACGGCCGCAAACTCTTGCCGAGTGGCCTGGGCCGTTTCGGGCAACGCCAAGCGGTGCAGAAATTCCGCGCCATCCACACCGTAGGCTGTGGCTAATGGCACGTAGGTTTTGGGCTCGTTCAGGTCGGCGCCGTCGCGGAAGTAAGCCACTTGGATATCGTGGGCGAAGCGGACGGTATCGGGTTGGTTGAACTGCCGGAAGGCACTGATAGCCCAGCTCGGCGGCTCCGAGTCCTGCACGTAGCTGCCTTCTTCCCCCAACGCCCGAAAAGCAGGCCCAAACGCCACGCTCGTCACCTTTTCCACCTGCTCCAAGGCCCCGCTGATGTAAGGCCAATCTTCCCGAATAGGCCCGGCCTGCTCGCCGGTTACCATGCCGCCGCACAGCACCGATACGTCCAGCCGGTCAGCAAACTCCTCGCGCACCCGCTGAATCACGGGGCTCATGCCGTAGCACCAGCCACACAGCGGGTCGAAAATATAAAGCAGTTCCGGACGGTCGGCAGCAAGTGTCATGGGGCAAGTAACTTGGAGTTGTTAGAAAGAAGTATTCGTTAAAAATTCCTGCCATTGCTGGCGCAAAACAGCTTTTTCAGCAGGGGGCAAAAAACTGGCTTCCAAGGTATTTACGTTCAGCTGCCACAGTTCGGCCCATGTGAAGCCCTGCCGGGCCAAGGTGTGGTACTCGTTAACTAGGTTCGTAGAAAACATTGGAGGGTCGTCGGAGTTCAACGTCACCAACACACCCTGGTCAAGCAGCTGGCGAATGGGATGGGGCTGATGACTAAGCACTACTTTGAGGCAATAATTGCTATTGGGCGAAATATCGAGCGGAATCTGGGTGGTACGCAGATGATGTACCAGCTCAGGGTCGTCGAGGGCGCGCACGCCGTGGCCAATGCGCTCAGCTCCTAGGCTGCGCAGAGCGCCCCACACACTGGCTGAGCCAGTAGTTTCGCCGGCATGAGCTACCACCCGTAGTCCTGCGGCCCGGGCGCGGGCGAAATAATCGGTAAACAGCTCCGGCGGAAACCCTTGTTCGGGGCCGCCGATGCTAAATCCCACAAACAGCCCGCCGCGCTGCTGACCGGCCAGCGCAAATTGCAGCCCTACTTCCGCCGTAGTCGGCTGGCTGCGGTCCAAGTCTACCAGAAAGCGTACCCGGCTCCCGGTGGCTGCCTCCCCGGCGCGGGCCCCGCGCTCCAGAGCATCCAATAACTGCGTGGCACTGAGTTGCCGGCCCAAATGCAATTGCGGGCTAAAAAATGTCTCGGAATAGCGAATATGCTGGGCGGCCTGATGGTGCAAAAACCGCTCGACCAACCAAGTGTAGTCGTCAGCCGTGCGTAGGCTGCCTGTAGCGGCCCGCCACACCTCCACAAAATGGGCAAAGTCCCGAAACTCGTAAAAAGCCTGCCATTCGGCCAGAGAGCTGGCGGGTAGAGCAATCCGATTACGGCTAGCCATTTCCCAAACAGTTTCCGCGTCGGCGGCACCCTCCAGATGGACGTGGATTTCCACTTTGGGCATGGCGCTCAGGCGGGCTGCCAGGTCAGCATCCAGTGCGTGCGATTCGAATAATTGATTCATAGACACAAACAAAAGCCGCCCGCCGCGAAATCACGGGGGCGGCTTTTCAGAAGCTAGAAGACGTTTAGCCGTTCATCGAAATCAGGAACTCGTTGTTGTCGCGAGTGCCTTTCATGCGGTCTTTGAGGAATTCCATGGCTTCGGAAGGCGTCATGTCGGCCATGAATTTGCGCAGCACCCAAATCCGGCTCAACTCGTCCTTGCTCATGAGCAAGTCTTCGCGGCGCGTACCGGAGGCCGGCACGTCGATGGCCGGGAAGATGCGCTTGTTGGCTAGTTTGCGGTCCAACTGCAATTCCATGTTGCCGGTGCCCTTGAATTCCTCGAAAATCACCTCGTCCATCTTGGAGCCGGTTTCAATGAGGGCCGTGGCAATGATGGTGAGCGAGCCGCCATTTTCCACGTTGCGGGCCGCCCCGAAGAAGCGCTTGGGTTTGTGCAGCGCATTGGCATCCACACCACCCGACAGAATTTTACCCGAAGCTGGCTGCACCGTGTTGTAGGCCCGGGCCAGACGAGTAATAGAGTCGAGCAGAATCACCACGTCGTGGCCGCACTCTACGAGGCGCTTGGCCTTATCGAGCGCGATGCTGGCGATTTTCACATGGCGGTCGGCCGTTTCGTCGAAGGTGGAGCTGAGCACTTCGGCTTTCACCGAGCGGGCCATGTCCGTTACTTCTTCCGGGCGCTCGTCAATCAGCAAAATCATCAGGTACACCTCGGGGTGGTTTTCGCTGATGGCGTTGGCAATTTCCTGCAAAAGCACCGTTTTACCGGTTTTGGGCTGCGCCACAATCAAGCCGCGCTGGCCTTTACCAATCGGCGCAAACAAATCCAGAATACGCGTGCTGTAGAGGCTGGATTTGGTAGTGAGCTTCAGACGCTCTTCCGCAAACAGCGGCGTGAGGCTGTTGAACGGCACTCGGTCGCGGGCGTCTTCCACGGCGCGGCCGTTGATGCTTTCCACTCCTACCAAGGCGTAGTATTTCTCGCCTTCGCGGGGCGGCCGAATGGTACAAATCACCGTGTCGCCGGCCTTGAGGCTGAACTGCTTCACCTGCTGCGGCGCCACAAAAATGTCGTCGGGCGAGGCGAGGTAGTTGTAGAAAGGACTGCGGAGGAAGCCGTAGCCACCGTCGGGCATCATTTCCAGTGTGCCTTCGCCGGGAACGGTGATGTCGAAATCGTTAGCCCGTACGCGCTGTTGCTGTTGTTGCTGCGGCGCGCCGCCTTCCTGGCGTTGCTGGCGCTGCTGTTCGCGGGCGGCGTAACGGTCTTCGCGGCGCTGCTCCCGGTCGGGACGGTTAGGGTCGCGCTCGGGGCGCGGGCCATCACGCTCTGGCCGGTTGGGGTCGCGCAAAGGACGATTGGGGTCACGGTCAGCCCGCTCTGGCCGGGGCTGTTCCGGGCGGAACTCGCGGTTTTCGCGGGGCACTTCGGCCGGCCGCGCTACGTCGCTGCTGCCGTTGCGCAGTTCGCGGAAATCCCGCACTTCCCGGCCATCCCGTGGCTGGTCACGGTCGGAACGAGACTCCCGTTCGCGCGGCTGGTCGCGTAGGGCACGCACCGGCGCATTCATCTGCTCGGGGCGGAAGATGCGCGGGGTTGGAGCTACTGCGGGCTCGGCGGGGGCGCTAGGCTCTTCCGTAACGACTGGCGCCGCTACGGCTACTGGCGAAGCTGCCGGTGCCACGGTTGGTGCAACTACTGGAGCTACCTCCGCAATTGGTGCAGCGGCCTCGGTGGGTGCTTCGGGAGTTATTGAGACGAGGCGTCCGCCGCGGCCGGTGGCTTCGCGGGTACGACGCTCGGGGCGCTGATAAGGCTTTACGGGACGCTCAGAAATGGCTACTTCCGGCGCAGCTACCTCGGCCACCGGGGCTGGCGCCGGGCTGCGCACCGCCTCAACTGGAGCCGGGGCTTCCGGGGCTGCAACTGGCGTTGGAGCAACGGCAGGTTCTGGTACTGGGGCAGCCACCGCTACGGGGGCTTTAGCTGCTCTGCCGCGCGGGGCAGCAGGGCGAGTTGCGGAGGCAGTAGGACGGGCCGGAGCAGCCGGCCGAGCTGGGGTGGCGGGCCGAGGCGGAGCTGGAGCTTCGGCCACTGCTACTGCCGGCTCGGCCTGGGCGGGCCGGGCTTTGCCAGCCGATTTCACTTTAGGAGGAAGCTTGTCGGCGGGCAGTACGGCCTGCTGATCGAGAATCTTGTAAATCAGATCCTGCTTGCTGAGTTTCTTAAAGTTGCCAACGTTGAGTTCTTCCGCTATTTCTTTTAACTCTGAAAGCAGGCGGTCTTTCAACTCTTCAATAGTGTACATAGATGCAATGAGGGGAGGGAAAATCGGGGGGCACAGCCAACAGCAGCGCATTGCCCTCAAATGTGGCAATGCCTAGGAGCCGCGGGAGCGGCGTTCAGCACGGGAGGGGTTCGAAAAGGAACAGAGGGGTTGTAGTAGGCGGTGATGCTGGAAAATAACCGCGGACCGGACGTATGAAATCAACGACGGGCCCGACTATCAGCAGCCGGCTTGTTAGCGCAATGTTAGCGTAATACAGTCGAACTGCCAAACCCAAGCACAGATTTTACGGATTTATTGCCGCTAGCTGGTTACTCAACCGACTGAAAATCCAGCCTGTGAGGCTATACCAGCGAAAAGCAGCCTGGGGTATGTGCCTTAAAACGGAGCGTTGGCGTATTAGGTTCGCGACGAATGGGCTGGTCGGTTATGGCTGAATACGTGCCGCCGTAGAATCTGCAAAATCATTCGGCTACTTTTGCCGCATTCCTTCCGCGTTTTCTGCCTTCTATGCTACAAGTTTCCGTCCTGAGAGAACATACCGAAGCCGTACTGGCCGGGCTGGCGAAAAAACACTACAAAACGGCCGAGGCCGACGTACAGGCCATTCTGGCCCTCGACCAACGCCGCAAAGAGTTGCAAACCGCCCACGATTCCGCCCAGGCCGAAGCCAATGAGCTGGCCCGTCAGATCGGAGGTCTTATGAAGGCCGGCGACAAAGCCGGAGCGGAAGTGCTGAAAGCCCGCACCGCCGAACTGAAGCAGCAAACCAAAACCCACGCCGAAGAGCTGGCCCAGGTAGAGTTGGGCTTGCAGCAAACGCTCTACAAATTGCCCAACCTGCCCCACAGCAGCGTGCCCGAAGGCCGTTCGGCGCAGGACAACGAGGTGGTGCGCGAGGTTGGCCAACAGCCCACGCTGCCCGCCACGGCCCTGCCCCACTGGGAGCTAATCAAGAAGTACGACATCATCGACTTCGAGCTGGGCGTTAAGATTACAGGAGCCGGCTTTCCGGTGTACAAAAACCAAGGCGCGCGTTTACAACGGGCCCTCATCAACTTCTTCCTCGATGAGGCCCGTGACGCCGGCTACGCCGAAATCCAGCCGCCGGTGCTCGTGAACGAGGCTTCCGGCTACGGCACCGGCCAACTGCCCGATAAGGAAGGCCAGATGTACCACGACACGCAGGACAACCTCTACCTGATTCCCACGGCCGAGGTGCCCATCACCAACCTGTACCGTGACGAAATCATAGCGCCGGAAAAGCTGCCCATTCGTAACGCCGGCTACACGCCCTGCTTCCGCCGCGAGGCCGGTTCCTGGGGCGCCGACGTGCGCGGCCTCAACCGCCTGCACCAGTTCGACAAGGTGGAAATCGTGCAGATTGCGCACCCCGACCACAGCTACGCCCAGCTGGAAGAAATGCTGGCCCACATCGAAGGGCTGCTGCAGAAGCTGGAGCTGCCCTACCGCGTGCTGCGCCTCTGCGGCGGCGACATGGGTTTCACCTCGGCCCTCACCTACGACCTCGAAGTGTGGAGCGCCGCGCAGGGCCGCTGGCTGGAAGTGTCGTCGTGCTCGAACTTCGAAACCTACCAGGCCAACCGCCTGAAGTTGCGCTACCGCACCGAAAACGGCAAAACGCAGTTGTTGCACACACTCAACGGCTCGGCCCTGGCGCTGCCGCGCATTGTGGCGGCGCTGCTGGAAAACAACCAGACTGAAACGGGCATCCGCCTGCCGCAGGCGCTCCACTCCTACTGTGGGTTTGAGCAAATTCAGCACGAAGCCCGTTGATTTCGTTGCTGATTGGCGAGGGTTTTACTTGCGCCCGGTGAAAACAGAAACGGGGTTGCGCTACAGTAGCGCAACCCCGTTTTGCTTCTTTGAGCTTTGCAAATGGCTATTCCTTCACGAACCGAATGAGCGTGGTTCGGTCGCCTTGAGTGAGGTGCAGCGTATGGAGGCCGGTTTTTAGCGTTTCCGTCGGTAGGTCGAGGGTGGCGGCGCTGTTGGCGTTCCAGTTGCGGCGCAGTACCGTTTGGCCATGGGCGTTGCGCACTTCCAGGTGGCCGGGCTGCTCTGTGTTGGTCCGTTTTACGTGCAATTGCTGCTGCACCGGGTTGGGGTACGCCACTGCTTCCTGGGTTGCCGTTAGCGTCTTGGTGGCGCCGTTGTCAGCCAAGCGGCTGCCAGTCGCCGCTTTGGCAAAGCTCCACCAGTTGATATTAAACCCGCCGGAAGGCACGCCAATGGCAATATCCTGGCGCCCTGCGGCCAGCGTGACGGTGCGCGAAATTGTGGTCCAGTTCTGCCAGCCGCCGGTATTGGGTACGTCTATGGTGCCCAGGAAGGTGGTACCGGAATTTTGCTCCAGCCGAATCTGGCCGCCGCTGTTTACGCTCGCCACCCGGTATTCGATGGTATACGTTCCGGCCTCGGGCACCTCTACGGTGTAGGCCATCCAGTCGCCGGTATCAATCCAGCCCACGTTCAGGCCGCCGCCAGTGTCGGAGGTAGTTTCTGTTTGCACGCCCGACATCGCGTGGTAGCTTTCGGCTTCCACTTTAGTTTTTGTGCCGGTGCCGCCCGTGGGAGGAGGCGATGTTGGCGGGGCGCTGCCGTTCCAGTTTTGCACGTAGCCCTTTACCAGTCTACCCGAAGTGGTGAGGTAGCTGTCGGACCAGGCAGCGGCTGGATTAGTACCCGATACCAGCGCCGAAGCTGCCTCGCTTTTGTCGTTGAAGGCCCAGTTGCAGTGGCTGAGGCTGTTTTGCCGCATGAAATCCATCCACTGCTGCGTGGAAGTATTGTCGATGTAGCCGTTGCCGCTGGCTTCGCAGGTGCCATACTCCGTCACGAATAAAGCTACCCCCCGGTTCAGGGCCGTGCGGGCTTTGTCGCGCAGGCTTTCTTTGTGGGTGGCAGCGTAGAAATGTAGGGTATAAGCAATGTTGGCGCCCGATACGGGGTCGTTGGCGGCCACGTCCACATCCTGCGACCAAGTGGGAGTGCCTACTACGATGAGGTTATCGGGGTCCACGGCTCGGATGGCATTCGCTACGGCCTGCGCGTAGGGCTTCACCACTCCGCTCCACGACACCTGCAACGGCTCGTTGTAGATCTCATAAATCACGTTGGGTGAGTTGCCGTAGATGGTAGCCATTTCCCGGAAGAAGTCGATGGCATCCTGCTGGTGCTTCTCGGCCTGGTGGGAGTGCCAGTCGATGATAACATACAGTCCCTGCGCAATGCAGGCATCAACCACGGTTTTGATCTTAGCTTTTTCGCGGGCCTTATTTTCCAGGTAGCCGCCCGACTCATCGATGCCCATAGCGGCGCGCACGATGCTGGCGTTCCAGTTGTTTTTCAGCCAGCTCACCGTGTTGGCGGTGTAGTACTTTTCGCCGCCCCAGCCACTGTTGCTCCAGAAAAGGCTGTTGCCGGCCAGACTTATGGCTTGGCTATTCTTGTCGAGAATCCGATTGCCTTGCACGCGCAGGGCTCCATACTTTGCTACCGGCGTTTGGGCCAAAGCGGCAACCGAAAAACCCCAGCTAAGGAGCAAACCCAGCACTGCCCCGATCATGCGGTGGCTAGTCAAGGTTTCCGAGAGTAAAAAGCGTGTTTTCATAGTAGGCAGGGCGGAAAAGGGTGGCAGCAAAAGCGCTGATGTTAACTGGGCTACGGCTGGTGCCGCGACTATGTTGGCCGCGGCACGTTATGCTTTAATATTCCGCAAACGCCTCGTCCTTGTAGCACCAGGCCCACTGCTCGCCAGGCTCAGCGGAGATAATGACGGGGTGCTCGGTGGCGTGAAAGTGGGCGGTGGCGTGCTTGTTCTTTGATTGGTCGCAGCAGCCGACGTGGCCGCAGGTCTGGCACACGCGCAAGTGCACCCAAGTATCGCCGAGGGCGACGCACTCGGGGCAGGTATGGTCGGGAGCGGGAATGAGCGTTTCGAGGGCGGAAAGGTGCTGGCAAAGAGGCATGTGGTGAGAGCTTAGAACTGAGAGGTGAGAAGTTAGACTAGGTTTTGGTGTCAGCCGAGCCTCATGGCTACAGGAGAGCTGGCTCCTTGAGATGGTTCGGAACGACGGTTTAGGGTAGCGGCTCCGCTTATTCCGTCACCAGCGTCGTGACGATGCGTAGGCCGTTGGTCAGTGTTTTCTGCACTGGACACTTCTGCGAAATCACCTCCAGACGCTGGCGCTGCTCTTCGCTGAGCGGCCCCAGCAGACGCAGCTCTTTCTGCACTTCTTCGAGCATGTGGCCGGGCTGCTCACATTTTTCGCAATCCTGCTCGTGGATGCGCTGGTGGCGCAGGCGCACCTCAATGCCTTCGAGCGGCCACTTTTTCTGCGTGGCGTAAAGGCGCAGCGTGATGGCCGTGCAGGCTCCCAGTGCCGACAGCAGTAAATCGTAGGGAGTAGGGCCCCGATCCTGGCCGCCTACTTCCACGGGCTCATCTACGAAATAGGTGTGGCGGCCAGCCTGCACATCGGCCAGCAGTGCTTCGGGGCCTACCTTCACCAGCACCGACTTCTCGTTCGCGTCTATCATGGTGGCTTAGGCTTGCGGGAAGTTGAGTTTCTGCATCAACTCGTCGTTGATCGGCTCCGAGTATGGCCCGTAGGCACTCACAAGCAAACCTTTCACGCCCTGATCGGACTCGATGGCGTAGAGCACGTTTTCGTCGCCGGGGTCGGTTTCGCCCTCGAAACGGTAAACCTCACGCACCTGAAAGTGCTGCGGATACAGTTTCAAGTCGAGGCCAGGACAGTGCAAGTACTCGTCGGCAAGATTGAAATCCTGGTCGTAGCCGCGCTGCTGCAAGGCCTGCATGGCCTCGCTGAGGGTATCGTATGTTTCCATGAGTAGGCTTTAGGTTAGAGACACGAGAAGGTATACATTGTTCGGTTAACTCAACATCTCACTGCCCACCTACTGCTAACTGCGCCAATCATAGGAAGAGCATCATCAGGCTTGCGACCCAAATTCTTCATTGCTCATTCCTAATTCCTAATTCCTCATTCAGGAGTCACCTTCCGTCGCGGGGCGGGGGCAGTTCCAGGTTGAAGGGGATGTCGCGCATGCAGCGAAAGTGGCCCTGGGGGCATTTCTCGTACCCGATTTTGGAGCACGGCCGGCACGGTAAGCCACGGACTTCCAGCACCCGAAACTCTGTGCGGTACGGATACATTCCGAATTCCGGTACCGTGTTGCCCCAGACGCTGTAAATCTCCTTCCGAAACGCTGCCGCAATGTGCATCAGGCCGGTGTCGTGGCTTACCACAAACCGGGCCTGCCGTACCAGGGAGGCCGATTGGTTGAGGTTGAACTTGCCGCAGGCGTTGTAGATGATGGTTTGGGGTTGGTTGTTGGTTGTTGGCAGCTTGGGGAAATAGTAGGGGCTGTCGGGGATGCGGCCGGGCGCGGGGGGCGAAGCAGCCGCCCCTTCATCGAAAGCCAGCTCGATGATGTGGCCGGTGCTTTCGTCTTCGCGCCCCCCGAGCAGCACCACGGGCTGGCGCAGCAAGCCGCACAGCTCAATGATACGCTCCACTGGCAGACGTTTGGTGGCGTGCTGCGCGCCAATAGCAAAGGCCACGTAGCCGCGCTGAAAGACGGGCGGCAGCACCGTAGCAACGTCCACCTCATCGGCAGCCGGAATGAAATAATCCAACCCTTTGCCGTCGTTTTTGACGCCCAGCGGCGCGGCGGCGGCCAGGTAACGGTCCACGATGTGCACGCGGGGAAGCGTGTCCATTTTCAGGTTCACGAGCAGCCACTTGCGCCAGTTCAGCTTGTCGAAGCTGGCCGACTTCACTCCGAGCCGGGCCTTGAGCAGCGTGGTGCGCAGGTTGTTGTGCAGATCCACGACGAAATCGAACTGCTCAACCTTCAGTTCCGCCGTCAGTTCCCCGAGCGAGCCCGTAAGGCAATGCACCTTCGCCACGTACGGATTGGCTTCGAGTATGCCCCGGTAGGCCGGCTTGGTGCAAAAATGCACTACTGCCCCCGGCACCTGCTCCCGCACCGCCCGAATCACGGGCGTAGTCAGCACGATGTCACCGATGGAAGAAAAGCGCAGAATCAGAATTTTCATAGAGGAGTTAGGAGACAGGAGACAGGAGCTAGGAGAAAGGAGCATCTGAACGACTCCTAACTCTTAGCTTCTATCTCCTAGCTCCTTCCAAAATTACCCGAACAACGAATCCTTGAATTCCAGCGGGGGCTTGATGTTGGCCTTGCGCTGGGCGAAGTAGGCAGCTGCTTCTTCCACCGACTTCGCGTTGAAAGTCATGGCTTTGGTGAGCCCGCCTTTGCGGCCCATCAGCACGCCGTAGCGCATGTCGGCGTAGCCATTGGTGTGGTGGGCGTCGGGGTTGATGCTCAGTTGTACGCCTTGGTCGAGGGCGTAGCGCACCCAGCGCCAGTCGAGGTCGAGGCGCCAGGGGTTGGCGTTGATTTCGATGATAACCTTGTGCTCGGCGCAGGCGTCGATGATGGTTTTGTGGTCGAGCGGATAGCCCTCCCGGCGCAGCAGTAAGCGGCCCGTAGGGTGGCCTAGCATGGTGGTGTACGGGTTTTCGATGGCCCGCAGCACTCGCGCGGTGGCTTTGCGCTCGTCCATTTTGAGGTTGGAATGCACCGAAGCCACGATGAAATCGAAGGTTTCGAGCACCGCCGGCGGATAATCCAGCGCCCCATCGGACAAGATATCGGACTCGATGCCTTTAAAGATGCGAAACGGCGCCAGCTCTTGGTTCAACTCGTCTACTTCGCGCTGCTGCTGGCGTACGCGCTCCGGCGAGAGGCCGTTGGCGTAGTGCGCCGCCTGCGAATGGTCGCAGATGCCGAGGTACTCGTAGCCTTGGTCGCGCAGGAAAGTGGCCATTTCGCGCAGGCTGTGGCTGCCGTCGGAGTAGGTACTATGGTTGTGCAGGGAGCCGCGCAGGTCCTGGTCTTCGAGCAGCTGGGGCAGCTTGTTTTCGCGGGCCAGCGCCAGCTCGCCTAGCCCTTCGCGCAGCTCGGGCTCCACGTATTGCAAGCCCGCCCGCTGGTATAGCTCCGGCTCGGCGGCAAACTTTTCCCGCCGTAGCCACTGCCGCAAGGTGGCCGGCTGGCCGGGCCGTATTTCATCCGCCAGAGCCTCGGTCAAATGCTCCTCGGCCGCCGAATGCAGCAACAGTTGATTAACGAAATCGGCGGGCGCCACGAGCAGTACTTCCACCTTCACGCCTGATGCCGTGGCCGTACCGCGCCACGCAAACGGGCCGCTGCGGCGCGGGTCGGGCGTAAGACCATCGAGTTGGTTGAGTACAGTGTGCACGGCCGGTGGCTGAGTGGTAGCCACCACAAGCAGCACCGTTTCTACGGTTTCGAGGCGGCGGCGCACTTCGCCGGCTACGGCGGCTTGTTCTACGCCAGCAACTTCTTGCAACCGGCCAAGCAGGTCTTCGGCCAGCTCTTCAGCCTGCGGATAGAGCAGCTTGCCGCGGCTCTGGTCCGTGAATTCGAGGGCGGCTAGAATGGCGTCTTGCGTTTTCTTGCCGAAGCCTTTGAGTTTGCTCACCTCATCGTTCTGGGCGGCTTCGCGCAATTGCTCCGGGCCTTCGATGCCGAGGTCTTTCCACAAGCTGCGGATTTTCTTGGGGCCGATGCCTTTCACTTTCAGCAGCTCCACCACGCCGGGTGGCGTGCTGTTGAGTAAGCGCGTCAGCTCTTCGAAGGACCCAGTGTCGAGCATTTCGGCCACTTTGGCGGCGGCGGTTTTGCTCAGGCCCGTGCGGTCGGGCAGGCCGTGGCGCTCAATGTCGGCCACGGGCACGCTGAGTTGCTCCAGCGCGTTGGCCGTGCCTTCGTACGCCCGGATTTTAAACGGATTTTCGTCGTGCAGCTCCATGAGCTGGGCAGTCAGGCGGAAGGCACGAATCAGCGCGCGGTTGTCCAAGGGAAGTAGCAGTAGAGGGTGAGAAGGAGAGCAAGTAAAGGTACGGGCAAAGTTGTAGCTTGATGGCCTAAACTCTAGCGTATGGCTTAGTCGTATACGCCATACCGGGCCGCGAAGTACTACCTTTGCCCATACGAGGCTGCCTTTCGGTGAGCTTCTATTCCCACTCTTCAGCCTTCTTTTTTTATGCGTTTGTTCACTGTTCTGGCCGCGTTGAGCGTGCTACTGCTGGCCGCCACCTGCCAGCCCGACGCCAAAACGAGCACCCGGCTCAAGCAGTTGGAGCGCACGTGGCTGCACGCGCACGAAGAAGACCAAGGCGACGTACGCGTGTACCGGCCCAACACTTACGCCTTCCCTCCCTCGCGCGGCCGCACCGGCTTTTCCTTCGACCCCAACGGCCTCTTCACGCAGTTCGACATCGCCCCTACCGATGGGCTGGAAGGCCGCAAAGGTACCTGGAAGCCCGAAAACGACCATACCGTCCGCATTTCCCTCACCGACCAGAAAGACCCCGATTATACACTAGAAATAGTGTCGTTGGAAAATGACGTGCTGAAAGTGCGTCGGATTGAGAAGTGAAGTAGCGGTTGGCCCAACAGCTGAATCTTGACAACAAAACTTCATCTTCTTTCCAGTTCGATTATGCGCTATTCCTCGTTTCTCTCGCTCCTTTTCGTGTTCGTCCTGACTTTGGGCAGTTGCAGACAAGAAAGCGACCTATCAACGCCGGATGCCTTATTTGGAAAAGACTGGTACAATACCCGCCAGCAAGATGCGCAAGGCTTCTACAGCTACCGCCCCTTGAGCGAATTTAAACCCACGGGCGAAGGGGGCATCGATGGTTTTCGGTTCGAGCCCGAAGGCCGTTTTGTGCAGCATACCCAAGGCCCAGCCGATGAAGCCCTCGATGTGCCTGGTACATGGACGGCCCTTGGGGAAGGGGTTTTCCGCATCAAACTAAGCAACGAGCAACCCGCCTACCAAGTAACCCTCAAAGCAGTGGATGCCACTACGGTCCGGGTGAAGTGGTAGGCTTAGTCCAGCAGATGCGGCACTGGCAGATCAGCAAGTGTTGCGCAACGGCGACAGTTGGGAAGCCTCGCGAATTGCAGAGCTTGCGGGTTCTTTGCTAGCTTCGCCGCATGAACTACTGGCTCGTCAAATCTGAACCTGAAGCCTATTCCTGGGCAAATTTGCTGCGCGATGGTGGCACCGACTGGACCGGCGTGCGCAACTACCAAGCCCGCAACTTCCTGCAACAGATGCAACCCGGCGACTTGGTGCTCTACTACCACAGCGTGAGCGAAAAGCAGGTGGTGGGCATCGCCGAGGTAGCTGCTGCCGCCGCGCCCGATGCTACCGCCGAAGCCGGCAGCGGCTGGGTGGCCGTGCGTCTCAAACCGCAGCAGCCGCTTGCCCGGCCCGTTTCCCTGGCTCAAATCAAGCAAGATGAACGCCTGAACCAGATTGGGCTGCTGCGCCAGTCGCGCCTGTCGGTGATGCCGCTAAAAGCCGCTGAGTTCGACACTATTGTGGAGCTGGGCGCCTAACGAAAGAGAGGCCGCTCAGCTTGGAATTTTCCTACAATTGGGCGTGACTTTGCGCCAGCTTCATCGTATCTTCCGGAACCAAGTAGCTCCTACAAGCCTTAGGTTTTGGTTATGAAGCACTACTATTCCTTCCTGCTTTGCTTGTTGCTGGCTGGCACCACCGTGCAGCCGGCCCAAGCCCAAACGCAAGCCGCCGCTCCGGCCGCTTATACCCCTGCCCAAGCCGCCCGCCTCGAATTACCCTTGGAAGTGTATTCGAGTGATGTGCGGGTGCAACCGCTTATGCAAGACAGCAGCGTGGTGCTGCTGGTGAAGCAAGATGCCCCCGGTCATCGGCGCGACTCTTACTCTTTCCAGAAATACGACCATCGCCTGCAAGCCAGTTGGAACCGCGCCCTCACCGTGCCGCCCGAGTATGAGTTCCAGCAATTCTGCGCCGAGGGCTCCAACGTGTACGCTCTATTTCAGTCCGAATACGTCAACCATAAGCTGTGGGTAGCCGCGGTGGATGGTCTCAGCGGCGAAATGCGCACGTATCAGTTTGAAACCAAGCTGGCCCGCGACATCTACGACCTGAAGGCGCTGGCCGGCAACCTCTTCGTGACGGTGCTTGTGGACAACCACCTCACCATCCTGCTCCTCGACCTTGCCACGGGCAAGCACCAATTTTTGCCGTCGGTGTATGAGCCGCTGCCGGCGCAACTTTCCTTCTTGGCCGATTCTGCTGCCCAGCGGGCTGAGTTCGTAATGAGCCAGACCAACGGGTACAAGATGCGTTTGCAGCTCAAACAGCTGTCGGCGCGCGGTATGTTGCTGCACTCCGAGTTTGTGCAGGCTGAGAGCGAGCGGGGCTTGATTTCGGCGCAAATCAGCCCGGCCACCGACTCGGCCAACGGGCGGCTGTTGGCGGGCACTTACACCCTCCGCGACCCGCGCTATTCGCAGGGCTTGTTCGCCGCCGATTTGTCGGCCGGCGTGACGCCTACCGGTTCTCGCCGCTCGCTGCGGTTCTACGACTTTGCGAATCTCAAGCACTTTTTCGACTTCATGAGTCCGGGCCGGGCCAACCGGATCAAGCAGCGGAGCGAGAAAATGCGCGCCACCGACCGGGTGATGCGCCTGCGCTACCGCACGCTCATCCACGACCTAATTCCGTTCGAGGATGGCTACGTGATGGTGGCCGAAGTGTATTTCCCGCACTACCGCTACAATTCCTACGGGATGGGCTTTCCTTACAGCCCTTATTACTATTCGGGCTACGGCAACGCCAACTGGGCCAACGGCAACCGCAATTTCGATGGTTACCGCATCACCCACGCCCTGGTATGCGGCTTCGACAAGCGTGGCAATCTTCTCTGGGACAACACGTTTGTGCTAAAAGATGTGGTGCGCTACACGCTAACTGAAACCGTACGGCTGCGCCCCATGCCCGACGGCCGCGTCGCCATTGCCTACCTCGACAACGACAAGCTCTGCTACAAGGTCATCGACAAATCCAGTCCTTCGCCTAATGATTTGCACGTCAATCTGAAAACGTCGGCGCTGCCTACGGCAAAGGAGAAGCCTACCAATACCACGCAGGAAGGGCTAGTTACGTGGTACGGTAGCCGTTTTCTGGCCTACGGCTACCAGCACGTACGCGCGGAGCGAGCCCCCGACCGGGAAGTTTTCTTCCTGAATGCCGTAAGCTTCGAGTAACGGAGCCGAGTAGCAACGGATATATTCTGCCATGCTGTCCGCCGATAGGCAGCATCCGGATAATCCTGTCCGCCTGCACCAGCACGACATTTTCCAAGTACTTCGCGCTGCTCAATTCAATATAACATAAGGCGAAAGGCAGAAATGAGCTGACAGCAGAGAGTTGCACCGGCCAATAGAGAGGCTTTACGACACGGGAATGGCTGTAATGCGAAGAACAGCGTTTAATCCACCAACTTGCCTCTTCTTACCTGTCAACTTCATTTTCTTTTCCGCATGAGAATACGCGCGTTTTTCTGGCTGCCCCTGGTAGCGCTGTTGTTGCTAGCCGGCTGCCGGGCCAGTGGTCCGGGTAAGCCAGCCCGTACGGTGGCCGAGTTTTTCAACAAATATGAAAACCGCTCCGGCTTCAAGGCTACCGACTGGAAAGCCGGACTTACCACCCGCTTCCTGCTCGGCCGCCTCGGCAAGCTAGGTGGCGACAATGACATCACGGAGGCCCTATCGTCCATTCGCAGCTTCCGCATTCTCACCTTCACGCCCACCAGCGCCAGCGCCCAAAAACTGGTATCCGAAGGTCTGGTGGAAGAAGTGAATGGCCTGCTAGCCAACGAGCGGTACACGCCGCTCACTACCAGCAGCAACAACGTGCGCTACGCCACCCGCCAGCAGGGCGACCGAGTAAGCGAAGTGGTAGCCACCACGAGCGTGTCCGGCGTGCCAGATTCTTTTATGCTTATGTCCATTGGTGGCAACTTCACCAAAGGCCAGCTCGACCAGCTCATTAAAATACTGCCTAGCATAGCCGAAACGAGCAAATAGCAGTTCCCTTCCCTAATTTCATAAAAAACGGCCGCTCCTTACTAGAAGCGGCCGTTTCTTATGCGTTGTTGTCAGGTGTAGCCAAGTGCATCGGCGTGCACTATCGACTGCCGCGAGAACCACTTTATAAAGGCATACTAGAGTTGGTAGACACCTCTCCTATTTTTCCTACTAGTGTCTATCAAGCTTGGTAGACGCGTCTCTACTTTTTCCCACTAGTGTCTACCAACCTATAATTGCTTCAGCGTTGGTATAGAATCGGGGCAGATAGCTTTTCGCTGCCTGCCACCGCAAGGCCCCACTTTAACTCAAAAGCCGCTGCGAACTTGGCGTTGTGTACCGGGTACGTTCTTCTGGCTCGGCTAGTAGTTGGCCGGTTGGCTTGTTGTAGCAAACAAAAAGCGGCCTGCTAAGTAGCAGGCCGCTTTTTAGTGAAGGCATCAGGCGTTTTTTGAGCCTAACAGAACCTATCTCGCGCCCGGAGAAGGCTTGCGAGCAGGGGCTTTTCTCACCGGAGCTTTTCTGGTGGGAGCCGCCTTTTTCACTGGCGCCTTTTTCACCGGAGCAGCTTTGGCAGGAGCGGCAGGAATTGCCGGGGCGGGGCCGTACTTCGTTTCGGCAGGGTTCGGGTCGCCAGGCAGGTACACGTCGAATTCCACGCGGCGGTTGATGGCACGGCCGGCTTCGGTGGCATTATCGGCAATGGGCTTGCTTTCGCCGTAGCCATGCGACACAATCCGGTCGGCGGTGATGCCCTTGCTCAGCATGTATATCCGGGCCGAGGCTGCCCGATCATCCGACAGGCGCAGGTTGTAGTTGTCGTCGCCCTTGTTGTCGGCGTGGGCCGAGATGGCGAGGCTGTAGTCTGGGTAATCGTTGAGGATTTGCACCAAGCCATCGAGCGTGGGGAAGGAAATCGGCTTCAGAGTGGCCTTGTTGAAGTCGAACTGGATGAACTTAGTAGCCTCCTGAAGCTTCTTCTTCTCTTCCACTTTCATTTCGGGGCAGCCTTTGTTGGAAGCCGGGCCGGGACGGTTGGGGCAACGGTCTTCGAAATCGGGCACACCATCACCGTCGCTGTCTACGGGGCAACCAGTGGCGTCTACTTTCACGCCAGCCGGGGTGTTGGGGCACTTATCATCGCCATCACGCACACCATCACCGTCGGCATCGGGGCAGCCCTGGAGTTCGGCCTTGCCGGGCGTATCGGGGCATTTGTCATCGCTGTCGCGCACACCGTCACCGTCGCGGTCGGGGCAGCCTTCCAGCGCGGCTACGCCTTTTTCGGTGGGGCACTTATCCTGGTAGTCCGGTACGCCGTCGCCGTCGCCATCGAGGGGGCAGCCATTGGCATCTACGGTTACGCCGGCGGGCGTGCCAGGGCACTTGTCTTTGCGGTCGGCCACTTTGTCGCCGTCCTCATCCTTCATCTTCCCGAAAGCCACGGTCAGGCCCACGGTATGTTGCAGGTAGCGGTCATCGAAGCTATCCTCATCCCGCGCGGGGTCGCCGTCGAGGTTGGCTTTCAGTGGCACGTGCTGGCCCGTCTGCACAAACAGGCCGACACCATCGCCGAGCCGGAAATTGATACCGGCGGCGCCAAATAGGTCGAAGTAGCTTTTGTCTTCGTCGATGAGCGTGCTCTGCCCATTGCCATTAAACACGCCTTCACGGCTGGTGAACGCCCAACCGGGAGCAGCCAGCAGATACGGCTGAATGAAAGCGTCTTCCTTGAAAGCCCAGCCGTTGTTGAGCTTGAGCTTCAGGGCCAGGTTCACGTTCACTACATTGGTGGTGAAGAGCGAATTGAATCGAGCAGCGGTTTGCTCGTCGGTGCTTTTCAGCTCTACGTACGCACCTTGCAGGCCGAGGTCCAAGCCGGGCGAGAGGTAGCGGTTGATGCTGATACCAGGGCCATACTGGTTGTCGTCCCACTTCCAGAAGCTGGAACCGAAGTTGCCTTTGTATTGATACGCGCTGCCGTAGAGGCTGATGGCCGTCTTCTTATCGGCCGATTGGGACTTCGCCTGCGGGGCGCCCCATAAGAGCATACCCAGCGCGACGCCAGTGGTAATAAGGTGTTTCATGGGAAGGAAGAGGGGGTTGAGAGAGATGCTGAAAGCCGCATGGGTTCTGAAACCTGCCTGCTATACTTTTTCTGTCACGCTAAGGTTGTGCTTAAACAAGATTCTATTTCTAATACATCTACTTGCGGCTTATTTACGGCCTTCTATATACGCCGGGTTCAGTATTGAACGTGAATTTTGAGCTTTCAGGCGATTTGAGCCGCAAAAAAAGCGGCGAACCACGAGGGCTCGCCGCTTTTTTTGCGGTTCAACGCTTGGCCTTAGGGCTGCGGCGTGGTCGGGATGAAGAACTCGAAGTTGAATTCTACCCGACGGTTCTGGCTCATATTCTTAGAAGACGTGTTCGGAGCAGCTGGCTCGCTCTCGCCACGGCCTTCCGTCACTACGCGGGTCGGATCAACCTTCTTGCCCGTGAAGTAACGTTTCACCGAGTTGGCCCGGCGCTCGGAGAGAGCCTGGTTGAAGGCGTCGCTGCCGCGGCTGTCGGCGTGGCCGATAACGCGCAAGCTATACTCGGGGTGGTCTTTCAGGGCCTGAGCAATCTTGTTCAGGGCCGGGTACGAAGCCGTCGTGATAACGGTGCTGTTGGTACGGAAGCGGATGGGTTTCTCCAGTTGCTTCACGGCCGGATCGATGGTCAGCGGGCAACCGTTGGCATCTACGCGGGTGTTGGCTGGGGTGCCGGGGCACTTATCCACGTCGTCTTTCACGCCGTCGTTGTCAGAGTCGAGTACCAGCGGGCAACCGTTGGCATCTACTTGCGTGCCGGCTGGCGTATCGGGGCATTTGTCGTTTTTGTCGGCTACACCGTCGCCATCCGCATCGGGGCAGCCACGTAGCGCAGCTGTACCAGCTTGGTCGGGGCACTCATCTTCCGAGTCGCGCACGCCGTCATTGTCCTTATCGGGGCAGCCTTCGAGGGCAGCCGTGCCGGCTTCAGTGGGGCACTTATCCTGGTAGTCTGGAACCCCGTCTTTGTCGCCATCAAGCGGACAGCCGGTTTCGTCTACTGCTACGCCCGCAGGAGTTGCGGGGCACTTGTCTTTACGGTCCGGAACTCCGTCTTGGTCTTCGTCCTTGGCCTTACCAAAGGCGATGGTAACACCAGCCGTGTGCTGTAAATACCGGTCGTCAAACTTGTTGTCGTCGCGGTTAGGGTCGCCATCGAGGTTGGCATTCAGCGGAATGTGCTGGCCCGTCTGCACGAAAATGCCTACCGCGTCGCTAATGCGGAAGTTGATACCAGCGGCGCCGAACAGGTCGAAATACGTTTTGTCCTCGTCGATGAGCGTGCTGGTGCCGTTGGCGTTGAACGAGCCTTCGCGGCTGGTGTAGGCAATGCCGGGTGCCGCCAACAGGTACGGCTGAATTACGGCGTCTTCTTTCAGCGCCCAGCCGTTGTTAAGTTTCAGCTTCAGCGCCAGGTTCACGTTCACCACGTTGGTAGTGAAGAGCGAATTGGCCCGAGCAGCGGTTTGCTCGTCGGTGCTTTTCAGTTCCACGTACGCACCTTGCAGGCCAAGGTCCAAGCCGGGCGAGAGGTAACGGTTGATGCTGATGCCGGGGCCGTACTGGTTGTCGTCCCACTTCCAGAAGCTGGAACCGAAGTTGCCTTTGTACTGGTAGGCGCTGCCATAGAGACTAATTGCCGTTTTGCGGTCGGCCGTCTGAGCATGCCCGCGCGGAGCCGCCGCCAGTAGCGTTAGTCCCAGCGCCAAAGTAGTAGTTAATTGCTTTCTCATAGCCGAGAATTTTGGTGAACAAAACCTCCCGGAACACCATCGCCAACACAGCCCCGGCGCCCAGAAGTAGCCTCCTATACCGTTCTACGCTTCGGAAAGTTATGGTGCAGCCCACAGAAGATGACCGAGCCTTATGCACAAGCAGAAGCCTACCGAGGAGCCTTCTTCCTGATTCCCAACCAGACAGACCACATATTGGCCCTCAAAATGGCCGTTTATATCTTAGCACAAGAATTAATATTTATCTATAAATACAATGAAAAAGGCCGCTCATCTCGGGTGAACGGCCTTTCCAGTGGCAGATTTGATGGTCGTCTCGTGCCTACCGGCCGGCACTCATCAGGCGCTCAATATCGTCGGCTTCAAGTGGGATGTCGCGCATCAGGTCTTCGTTGCCGGACTGGGTGATGAGAATGTCATTTTCGAGGCGGATGCCGAGGCCTTCTTCACGGATGTAAATGCCCGGTTCGCAGGTGTAGACCATGCCTGGCTCGAAGGTGCGGTATTTGAAACCGACATCATGCACGTCGAGGCCGAGGTAGTGCGAGGTGCCGTGCATGAAATACTTTTTGTAGAGCGGCGCGGCCGGGTCCTGGTTTTTCACATCCGACTCATTGAGCAAATCCAGCTTGATTAGCTCCTGCTCCATGGTGCGGCCCACGGCGGCGTGGTACTCCTCAATGTTGTTGCCGGCTATGAGCTGCGAAGTGGCAAATTTCATGACGCGGAGCACGGCTTCGTATACGTCGCGCTGGCGCTGCGTGAATTTGCCGTTGATGGGAATGCTACGCGAGAGGTCGGCGGCGTAGTTGGCGTATTCGGCCCCGAAATCAAGCAGCATCACGTCGCCGTCTTTGCACTCCCGGTCGTTGCTGACGTAGTGCAGAATGCAGGCATTGGCCCCGGAGGCAATGATGCTGCCGTAGGCCGGCCCGCGGGAGCCTTGGCGCAAAAACTCGTGGAAGATTTCGGCTTCTATTTCGTATTCCATCACGCCCGGCCGCACGAAACCCAACAGACGGCGGAAAGCGTCGCCGGTGATGTCGGCAGCGCGGCGCATGAGCCGGATTTCCTCGGGGCTCTTGATGGCGCGCAGCTGGTGCATAATGCGCGCGGCGCGGCGGTAGGTGTGTAGCGGGTACGCCTCCCGAACCCACTTGATGAAGCGGGCGTCGCGGGTTTCGACCTCCACCACCGAGCGAATGTGCTCATTGGTGTTGAGGAACACGTTTTCGGCCTCGTTCATGAGAGCCGGCAGCACAGTCTTGAACGAGTCGAGCCACATGATGGTGGGCACCCCCGACTGGGCGCGGGCCTCGTCTTTGGTGAGCTTGTAGCCTTCCCACACCAGAATATGCTCGCTGGTTTCCTTCAGGAACAGGATTTCGCGGTACTGCGGCAGCGTGGCATCGGGGCAGAGCACGAGGATGCTTTCTTCCTGGTCGACGCCGGAGAGGTAGAACAGGTCGTTGTTTTGCCGGAACGGCAAGGTGCCGTCGGCGTTGGTGGGCATCACGTCGTTGGAGTGGAAGATGGCCAACGAAGCCGGGGGCAGCTGCTCGCGGAAGCGGCGGCGGTTTTCAATGAACAGCTCGGGAGAAATAGGGCCGTAGCGCATGGGTGGGGCATTTAGAACGTGGAGAGGCGCGCAAATTAACAAGCCTCTCCCACAAACAGCTACTCTAGCCTTCAGGTGGCCTAGGGAGGATGTTTTCGGGGCCAATTGTGGGGTTGGGCCCGGCCTAACACAATAAAGCTGAGCAGCACATTGTTACTTTGCTCTTCCAACCTGTGCCTCTGGTTTTCGTTCAGTTCTGAGACCCGCAACGGCTGCTCTTACTGCGTCAGGCCTCAAGCTGCGCTATACATATGCCCGATTCTCCCAATTTGTCGCTGGTGGCGCTTACCGAGTTCTTCCCGCCCGATGAGCTCCTGCTCAGTTTGCTCGATGTTTCACTGGCTGGTGTTATGTTCCTCGCACCCATCTACGATCAGGTGGACGCTGGCAAGGTGGTAGATTTTTCATTTGTACACTTAAACCCCGCAGCGCAGCAGATGCTCCGGCTGCCCGCCCTCCCCCACCAGACGTTCGTACAGCAGTTTCAGCCCAGCCTTGAAAATGGGGGCTTGGCCTTTCTGCGTAACACATTTTTGTCTGGCGAGCCCGCGTATTTTGAGCTACTATACCAGGAAGGCCAGATTGATAACTATTTCCGCGCGGCAGCCCGGCGCGTAGGGGCCGGCCTGATAGTGAGTGTCACGGATACGGCCGACCAGCCGCGCACGGCCGTGGAAGAGGCCTTGCGAGAGAGCCAGGCGCGGGAGAAAGCTGCCCGCGCCGAGGCCGAAGCTCAACGCCAGCAGCTACATTCTGCTTTTACGGAGGCGCCGGCCTGCATTGCCACTCTCACGGGCCCCAAGCACACCTTCACGCTAGCCAATCCGCTCTACCGGCAACTGTTTGGCGGTCGGTCCTTGGTGGGTAAAACCATTCGAGAAGCCCTGCCCGAGCTGGAAGGCCAACCCTTTTTCGCGCTGCTCGATGAGGTATACCGCACGGGCAAAACTTTTTACGGCAAGGAAGTGCTGGCCTACCTCGACCAAACCAACTCCGGGCGGCTCGATCCGGTATATTTCAACTTCATCTACCAAGCCGCCCGCGACGCGACGGGCACCATCACAGGCGTACTTATTTTTGCCTACGACGTGAGCGAGCAGGCACTGACTCGTCGCCGCAGCGAGGAAAGTGAGCAGGAACTGGCTACCGCCAACGAGGAGCTACAGGTTACCAACGAAGAGCTCCAGGCCACCAACGAGGATCTGTACGCGACAGACCAGCAATTGCGCCAGCTCAATCAGGAGTTGGAAGCGCGCGTGCTAGACCGCACTTTTCAGCTCCAGGCCGCGCAGAGGGAAGCCGAGCGGCAAAAAAAACGGCTGGAACGCCTCTTCCTTGAGGCACCCGCCGCCATTTGCATACTTGGCGGAACGAGGCTGGTGTTTGAGCTGGTTAACGGCAGCTACCAAGAGCTATTTCCTGAGCGTACTTTACTCGGCCTTCCCCTCCTGGAGGCTTTGCCCGAAATAATAGGCCACACCACTTACCAAACCATCCAGACGGTATACGCAACCGGCATTACCCACCGGGCAGAAAATCTGCTCATTGCTTTTGCCCGCCCCAGTGATGGAGGTTTAGAAGACCGTTACTTCAATTTTATTCAGCAGGCCCGCTACGATGAAGATGGGCACGTTGACGGGGTACTGGTCTTCGCGTTTGAGGTAACGGAGCAGATTCGCGCCAATCAGCAAATCCAAAGCTTAAACCAGGAGCTGGCGGCTATCAACGAGCAGCTGCGGGCCACCAACCGCGAGTTGGGCAGTACCAACCGCCAACTCACGCGCACCAACCAAGACCTCGACAACTTCGTGTACGCAGCCAGCCACGACCTCAAACAACCCGTTAACAACCTCTCCGGCTTGTTTGATGAGCTGCGCCACGCCGTCACGTTTCACGATCCGGCGGAGGAACAGATTCTGTTGTCATTGATCCATGATGCGCTGCGTCAGCTTAGCACCAGCATTGAGGATTTGGCCGCGCTGGGTCAGACGCAGCAAGAGCCGCACGAGGCCGCCGAAACCGTGCGGCTGCACGACCTCACGCAAGAAGTTCTTCAAACACTACACCCTCAGGTACTAGCCGCTCGGGCCCGTGTCACGACTGATTTTGCGGCCCGCCCCGAGCTGCACTTTTCGCGCCCCAACCTGCGCACCATTCTGCTCAACCTCATCGGTAATTCCCTGAAGTACGCCGACCCGGCCCGCCCGGCCCGCATTCACGTGTCGGTGTGGGTGGCGGAGGATAACAGTCCCATTTTACGAGTAGATGACAACGGCCTGGGCTTTGACGTGGAGCGCCACGAGGGCGAATTATTCCAACTTTTCCGCCGCTTCCACGCCGCCCACGCGGAAGGCACCGGCGTGGGCCTCTACCTCGTCAACCGCATCGTGCAGGCCAACGGCGGGCACATTGAGGTGGAAAGCGAAGTCGGCCAAGGCACCACGTTCCGGGTGTTTCTGCGGGAGTAAGCGGGGCTGACTTATAGCGGTTCCTGAGTTGGTGTACGGGGTGTAGCGCGAAGCTTCCGCTTCGCGCATCGTTGCGGAGGTTGAACGACTAGCGGGTGGTAGCAACGCGTGTCGTTCAACGATGCGCGAAGCCGGAGCTTCGCGCTACACCCCGTACACCAACCTGAAATTCGCTTTGGTCTTCGCGGTAAACCCCGACTACGGCTTTGTTTAGGACGACCTCGCCGTAGTCGTGGCGGAGCGTGAGCGTGGCGTTCTGGTAGCCGCCATCCATTTCCACGGGCAGCGTTATCGGACGGATGGATCTTGTATGGCGCTTCGTGCTCGTTTCTACTTCGACAGAACTCACGCAACCAGCCTCGGAGGGGCTGTATATCGGTAGGCTCCGCTGAGTGAATGATGCAAAGCCCCGCCGGGGCTTTATCCTTTCAGGACTTACGCACGGCGGCCTATGGGAAGCCCCGGAGGGGCGGTATATCGGTAGCAAAAACAGCTGCGCTATGGAACCAAGCCCCATCGGGGCGGCACCAATCGTTGAACGGGTAGTGTCGCCCCTCCGGGGCTTTAGTGGTTTTTTACCGGCTGGTTGCTACCGACATACCGCCCCTCCGGGGCTAAACAAGCGCCGCCGTGCGTAAGTCCTACCTTTATTAGAGAGGTGGTCCGTAGAAACAAGCCGTTGAAACCAAGCGTCCCTCGTCGCGGGTGCGGCGAGGGACGCTTGGTTTCAACGGCTTCGCGCCTCTGGGGCCGCGTTGCGGGTTCTAAGCTGGGGTAGTGGTGCCTTTGGAACCGGTGGCTGTACTACCCCCGCCACGCACGAGCACTTTGGTATAGCTCTGGAAGCGCAGCCACACCTCGTTTTTGGCCGTGCCCTGGAAAGGGCGGACCTGCACGCGCATCTTTTTGATGAGGTCAGCGTTGCGGCGCAGCAGGGCTTCCAGCGTTTTGCGGGCCGTGCTGCCGTCTACGGTGCTGGCGCGCTGCCGCAGCTGCTTGGCCTCGAAACGCTGGTGCAGGCGTTGCAGTTCGGTGAGGTCGGTGGCCGTAAACTCACGGCGGGCCAAGGCATCGGTCAGCGGTTCGGCCTCCCGCAGCAACCCGCTGACGAGGCCGGCCAGGGTTCCCTCGTCGGCGGCGGTGAGCATGGTGCGGTTCACGCGCACCCGCCCGGCGAGGTCGGCATCGGTGTTGCTGGCGCTGGTGGCGTGCGCCTGCAAGGCGTTGGCCAGCCGTTCGCCCAGGTTGATCATGAGTTTCTTGGCGGCGGTTTTCTGCTTGCTGGAGTCGTCGAGGTCTTCGCGGAGCACGGCGCTTTCCAGCTTTTAGGCCTGCGCGAGGTTGGCGGCATGCTCGGTGCGCAACGGACCCAGGTCTTCTTCGATGTTGACGCAGAGCGGCTGATCTCGCACGAGGCCAGCGGCCGTGCCTTCGTCGCGCCGGAGCATGGCATCGAGGCGGTTATTTTCCATAGGTTCTGAAAAAAATGAGTGAAGTACTAAACTGCTTAAATATAGAGGAATTAATGCTTGAGCTAATGGGCACACCGTGCTGGCCGTGCCGGGAGGCGCGCAACGTGTTGGGGGCACTTTTGGAGGCATCCGGGGCACTGCCGAACGTGTTGGGGGCGCTGCGCGGTAGCTTCGGGGCACTTTTGGAAGCGTCGGGGGGACTTCCGGGGGCACTCGGGCTACTTCCGGGCGTGTTCGGGATACTTCCGCGAGCATTCGGTGCGGTAACCGGGCTTTCGGTTCACTGACCGCGCGTCCGGGCCACTAACCTGCCGTCCTATTCGCTAACCTTGCGTTGGGGGTGCTAACTTTCCGATTCGGCTACCGCTGACTAGCCGGCCCCGTACTGCTTTTGTATGCCTACCTCCGCACCCCGGCCCGTTCTGCTCATCCAAACTGCTTTTATCGGCGACGTAATTCTGGCGACGGCGCTGCTGGAACACCTGCACCGCACGGAGCCCGATACGCCCGTAGATTTTCTGGTGCGCAAGGGCAATGAAGGGTTGGTGAAGCAGCATCCGCACGTGCGTCAAGTGCTGGTCTGGGACAAGAAGCAAGACAAATACCGCGGCTTGTGGTACCTGCTTCAGCACATCCGCCGCACGCACTACGACCGGGTAATTACGCTCCAGCGCTTCGCCTCCACCGGCTTCCTGACGGCGTTTTCGGGCGCGCGGGAGCGAATTGGTTTCGACAAAAATCCATTTGCCCGCTGGTTTACGCGCACCGCGCCGCACGTGATTGAGGAAGGTGTGCACGAGGTGGCACGCAACCTGCGCCTGCTCGACCCAACCTACGCAGGCCCCACCATCCGGCCCCGCCTCTACCCTACCCCCGCCGACGAAGCTGCCGCCGCGCCTTATGCCGCGGCTGGTCCGTACGTGTGCATCGCGCCTACATCGGTGTGGTTTACGAAGCAATTTCCGCCGGAGCAGTGGCTCAAGCTGCTAGCTGCTTTGCCGGCGCACTACCCCGTGTACTTGCTCGGCGGCCCGCCCGACGTAGCGGCCTGCGAGGAGCTGCGGCAAGCCAGCGGCCGGTTGGGCGTGGTAAATCTGGCCGGGCAGCTTTCCTTGCTGGCCTCGGCCGCTCTGATGCGCGGCGCTGTGCTCAACTACGTCAACGACTCAGCCCCCATGCACCTGTGCTCGGCTTTGGATGCGCCCACCTGCGCGGTGTTCTGTTCCACGGTTCCCGCTTTTGGCTTCGGCCCGCTCAGCAAGTTTTCGCGCGTGGTCGAAATTGAAGGCGGGCTTCCCTGCAAACCGTGCGGACTGCACGGCTACCGCAAATGCCCCTTAGGCCACTTCTGTTGCGCCCACGGCATCGAAACCCAGCAGTTGCTGGCTGTTTTGGCGGAAGCGGAGCGGGTAACCCCACCCCAACCCCTCCCCAAAGGAGAGGGGCTCTAGCTTTAATTTTAGGAGCTAGTGTTCTAAAGCTAGAGCCCCTCTCCTTTTGGGGAGGGGTTGGGGTGGGGTTCTGGCGTGCGTACCTTTGCAACCACCTGCCCCGCTGACGGGTTATACAGGACCGGGGCCTGGCACTGCCGGCCCCAAGACTTCAATTCCCTTTCCATGTCTGATTACGACCTGTACGAGCTGCCGAATGGCATTCGGGTTCTGCATAAGCAAGTGCTGCACACCAAAATCGCGCACTGCGGCTTCCTGCTCGACATTGGCTCCCGCGACGAAAAACCGGCCCAGCAGGGGCTGGCGCACTTCTGGGAGCATATGGCCTTCAAAGGCACCGAAAAGCGCAAAAGCTTCCACATTCTAAACCGCCTCGAAACCGTGGGCGGCGAGCTGAATGCCTATACGACCAAAGAGAAAATCTGCTTCTACGCCTCGCTGCTCAGCACCCATTTCGAGCGGGCCTTCGAGCTGCTGACGGATCTGACCTTCCACTCGGTGTTCCCGGAGAAGGAGATTGAGAAGGAGCGCGGTGTGATTCTGGAGGAAATGGCCATGTACCTCGACGCTCCCGAAGACGCCATCATCGACGATTTCGACGGGGTGATTTTCGCCAACCACGCCTTAGGCCACAACATTCTGGGCACGCGGGAAAGCGTGAGCAGCTTCCAGCAGGCCGATTTCCGGCAGTTTCTGGCCGAGAACGTGCGCACCGACCGGCTGGTATTCAGTTCCGTGAGCAACCTGCCCTTCAAAGAGGTGAAACGCCTGGCCGATAAGTTTCTGGCGCCGCTGCCGGCCCGCCTGGGTGCGCGGCCCCGCACCGCGTTTAGTGGCTACCAGCGGGTGGAGAAATTGGAGCGCAAGCCCATCACGCAGGCGCACTGCCTGATTGGGGGCCCGGCCTACGCCATCGAAGACCCGCGACGGATTCCGTTTTTCATGCTGAGCAACCTGCTCGGCGGTCCTGGCATGAATTCTCGCCTCAACCTGGCCGTGCGCGAGAAGTACGGCCTCGTTTATACCATCGACGCCACGTACTCGCCCTACACCGATACGGGACTATTTGGCATCTACTTCGGCACCGAGAAAAAGCAAGTGGCCCGCACTATTTCGCTGGTGCAAAAGGAGCTGAAAAAGCTGCGTGAGCAGGCGCTGGGCACTGCCCAGCTGCACACCACTAAGGAGCAGCTAATGGGCCAAATGGCGATGGCCGAGGAAAGTAACGGCGGTATGATGCAGTTGCTAGCCAAAAGCATCCTCGACATCGGCCGCGTCGAATCCATCAACGAAATATTCGACCGGGTGCGCGCCATCACCGCCGCCGAGCTGCTGGAACTAGCCAACGACGTGCTGACCGACGACAATTTGAGCGTGCTGCAATACGTGCCGGAGTAAAGCGGACTGCTGTTCTTGCGCAGCCTCTGTCATTGCGAGCGAAGCGAAGCAATCCTTCCTCTCAAAGATTCACCTTTCCTACACAGACAAGCCTTCAGAAATTAGTGTGGCAACCTAACGTCAAGGGCTTTTCTTACAAGTGACATTCTCCGCTGTGAGAGGAAGGATTGCGTCGTCGTGCCTCCTCGCAATGACAGCACAACCATTAGCACATTAAAAAATCAGCACATCAACCATGCGCGTCTTTGGCCACATCGGCACTTACCGGCCGGGCGACACATTCGCGAACCGGTTGGAGTTGAGTTTGCGGGGACTACACCGGCCGCGCCGCGCCGGCGTGAGCGGCAGCCAAGCCGAAGGCGCCGATTCCATCGTGCTGGCTGGGGCGTACGAGGATGATCTGTTTGGGGAAGAAGAAATTATCTATTCCGGCAGTGGTGGTCGTGACCTCAAAACCGGCAAGCAGATAACCGACCAGGAAATGACGGGGCGCAATCTAGCAATGCGCCGCAGCCAGGAAACCGGCCAGCCCGTGCGCGTCTTTCAGCGCGTGCTACACGATGGCACCGAGGTGTTTCGCTACGAAGGCCTCTACCGCGTCGTGGACTACAAGTTTGTTCGTGGCAAAGCCGGTTTTCAAGTATTCCTGTTCCGGCTGGTTCCTGATCGGCTGTAGCGCGGACTTTAGTCCGCAGCTCTCGGCACCAAGCCTGAGGTGTACAACCAGGAGCTGCGACTAAAGTCCGCGCTACATTTGCGGCTACCTATTCTTCCCGCTATGTCGTCCGACGAATTCTTCCGCTACGCCGACCTGCATACGTCGCCTGAGCCGCCGCTGCTAGCCCGGCTCAACCGCGAAACGCACGTGCAGACGCTCATGCCGCGCATGTTGTCGGGGCACGCGCAGGGGCGGTTGCTAAGCATGATCAGCCACATGATACGGCCGCGGCGGGTGCTGGAGTTGGGCACTTTCACGGGCTACGCGGCGCTGTGCCTGGCTGAAGGCTTGGCGCCGGATGGCGAGTTGCACACCATCGAATTCAACCCCGAGCTGGAAACCCGGATTCGGCGCTACGTGGCGGCGGCGGGGCTGGCGGCGCGCGTACACCTGCACATTGGCGCGGCGGCTCACATCGTGCCTACGCTCACGGAAACCTGGGATTTGGTGTTCATCGATGCCGATAAAATCAACAACGATACCTACTACGAGCTGGTGCTACCCCAAGTGCGGCCGGGCGGCTTCCTGCTCATCGACAACGTGCTGTGGGGCGGCAAAGTAGTGGACTCTTACGCGGTAAAACCGTCCGACAAAGACACCCACGCCGTGCGCGCCTTCAATGATAAAGTGCAGGCCGATGCTCGGGTGGAGAATGTGTTTCTGCCCCTGCGTGACGGTCTGCTGCTAGTGCGTAAACTCTAGCAGCAGCCCCGAAAAAGACGCCTGCCCGTCAGCCCGCCGAAAAAGCGGGCAGACGGGTCGAAGTAAGCTGACGTTGTTATAATAGCCCGGTCGCCCTAATTCAGAATTCCCAATTCAGAATTACCAGATGGCGCGTCCTTCGACCGGTCAGCCCGCCGAAAAAGCGGGCAGACCGGCGGAAATACCCGAAAACAGTCGGCTTGGTTAAACAACGTGGCCTTATCCGCGTCTAAGGCGCATACTGTTTCTATGCTGTGTTGATGAACCGACTCTTTTCGCTTTGTATTCTGCTGATTTTTACGAGCATGGCCGCGGTGCAGGCCCAGACTACGTCCATGACCGGGCGCGTCGTGGATGGGGCCGACCAAGCGCCGCTGATTGGAGCCAACATCCTCATGCGCGGACTTGGTGCTGATTCTGTGAAGAACGGCGCCGCGGCCGACCCTAGCGGGAGCTTCACGATAACCGGCCTACCAGCAGGACGCTACGAATTGATAGTCTCGTTTCTGGGCTACCAGACGCTACGACGGCAGCTCACGGCCACCGGGCAGCCGCTGGCGCTCGGCACGCTCACGCTGAGTGCGGGCGGAGTGGCGCTGAAAGGCGTCGAGGTGGTGGGCAAAGCAGCGGCGGCCGTCCAGAAGGGCGACACGGCCCAATTCAACGCGGGTTCCTACAAAACCAACCCCGATGCCAACGCGCAGGACCTCATCACCAAAATGCCTGGCGTGACGGTGGACCCCAGCACGGGCAAGGTACAAGCCCAGGGTGAGCAGGTGCAGCGCGTATTGGTGGATGGCAAGGAGTTTTTCGGCAACGACCCCGACGCTGTACTTAAGAATATTCCGGCCGAGGTAATCGACAAAGTGCAGGTTTATGACCGCGCCTCCGACCAGGCCCAGTTCACGGGATTCGATGATGGCAACCAGCAGAAAACCATCAACATCGTGACGCGGCCGCAGTTTCGCAACGGTAAGTTTGGGCGGGTGCTGGCCGGCTACGGCCCCCAGGACGACCGGTACCGGCTCAGCGGCAACATCAACTCCTTCAAAGGCAAGCAGCGGCTGAGCGTGGTGGCGCAGAGCAACAATGTGAACGAGCAGAACTTCGGCACCGAGGATTTGCTGGGCGTAGTGGGTGCTTCGCGCCAAAGCGGCGCAGGCGGCCAGAGCCAGCGTGGGCAAGGCGGCGGCCGGGTTGGCGGCGGAGGCGGTGGACCGGGCGGGCCAGGTGGCCAGGGCGGCAGCAATGCCAGCGACTTTCTGGTGAGCCAGCAGGGCGGCATCAGCCGGACCCACGCGCTGGGCCTGAACTACTCCGACGCCTGGGGCACCAAAACTGACGTGCAGGGCAGCTACTTCTTCAACCTCAGCGACAACACAGCCCGCACCAACTTGCTGCGCCGCTACGTGGCACCGGAAAATTCCACCCAAGATCTGCGCTACAACGAAAACTCGCTCACCACGAGCCGCAACATCAACAACCGCTTCAACCTCCGCCTCGAACACAAATTCGACTCGCTCAACTCAATCATCTGGCGACCCAGCCTCTCCGTACAGCGCAACACTGGCAACAACGGTCTCGATGGCCGCACGTTCCTGGCCAACGGCGACGCTGCCGGCGAAACGCAAGGCGCTAACGAAAGTGACTACCGCTCGGCCCTGACGGGTATCACGGCCAGCAACCAATTGCTTTTCCGTCACCGCTTTGCCAAGCGGGGCCGCACGGTTTCGGTGGGCCTCAACACGACGTATAACGACAAAAACGGCGACAACAACCTGTTCTCTACTACGTCGGCGGTGGGCGGCGGCACTACGCTACTCAACCAATTTTCGGAGCTGACGCAGCAGGGTTGGGCTTGGAACGGCAACCTCACCTACACCGAGCCGCTGAGTAAGTTCAGCCAGTTGCAGGCCGAGTACCGCCTCTCCTACACCCCCAACGACTCCGACAAGAAAACCTACGATTTCTCCTTCGGTGAGCAAGCCTACAGCCTTCTCAACGATACGCTCAGCAGCGTGTTTCAGAGCCGCTACCTTACTAATGTCGGCGAGCTGAGCTACCGCTACCAAAACAAGGACCTGCAATGGATGGTGGGCGCGGCCGTGCAGAACGCCCAGCTCCGCAGCGACCAGGAATTTCCGCGCCCCGCCCTTACGGAGCGTACTTTCCTGAACGTGCTGCCCAACGCCATGGTGCGCTACAATTTCTCGAAGCAGCAGAATCTGCGGCTCATGTACCGCATGAGCACCAATCCGCCCAGCATCAGCCAGCTCCAGGAAGTGGTGAACAATGCCAACCCGCTGCAACTCACCACCGGCAACCCCAACCTGCGCCAGGAAAGCCGACACAACTTGTTCATCCGCTACTCATCGGCGGTGCCGGAGAAATCGACTTCATTTTTCGCCCTGCTCGGCGGCTCCTACACCAACAATTACATCACCAACAACACCATTTACGCCAGCGTGGAGCCACTCACTGTCGATGGTATCGTGATTCCGGCGGGTGGGCAGCTCACGCGGCCCGTAAACGTGGACCAGCAGTACACGCTTCGCTCCTTTCTGAATTACAGCCTGCCGCTCAGCTTCGCGAAGTCCAACCTGAACCTGAACGCCAACGCCACTTATTCTCAGACGCCGGGCCTGGTGTTCAGTGAGCTGAATTACAGCCGTACGCCTTCCGTGGGCTTGGGTGTGGTACTGAGCAGCAATATCAGCCCGGAGCTGGACTTCACCCTCTCCTCCAATTCCAGCCAAACCTACGTGCGCAACAGCCTGCCCGGCCAGGTAGACCGGCAGTATTTCCGGCAGAATACCAATCTGCGCTTCTCCTGGATTATAGCGAAGGGCATCACGTTGCAGTCCGATGTGAGCCACCAGCTGTACAGCGGCTTATCAGCGGGCTTCAACCAGAACTTCGTGCTCTGGAATGCCTCCTTGGGCAAGAAAATATTTGCCAAGCAGCAGGGCGAAATCAAGCTTTACGCCTTCGACTTACTGGGCCAAAACAACAGCATCCAGGTCAACAACACGGCCGCGTACACCGAAGACGTGCAAACCAACATCCTGCAACGCTACTTCATGCTGATGTTCACCTACAACATCCGCAGCTTCGCTGGTGGCGCCGGCCGTGGCTCCGACGCCCTGCCCGGCGAAGCTCCCTCCGACCGTCGAGGCCCCGACGGTCCTCGGCCCGGTGGTTTTGGCCCTCCGGGTGGCGGCATGTAGCCTGGCTCTTTACACCTTAAATTATAATTGCCACTTGACTGCAACTGTGTTCGGTAGTGCATACAATTGCGACACCTTTTGACACAGAATTTGCGTTATAGGTTATATATTTGTCCCATTCTACAAACGGTAGAAATGTAAAATAGCGGGAGCCAGCCCCCGCTATCACCTTACGGCTGCTTGAAGAACTCTTCTACGAGCCCTCTTACAACCCCTGTTAGTACTGCTTTACTCAGTTCTAACAGGACACGAAAACGGACGGATAAACCGCCTGTCTTCGCTTTAACACGATACTTTCCCATTTTCGTAGAGAAGTTAGGTGCTTACTCACCCACTTCTTGGAACCCTCGGTTGCTCCAACAACCGGGGGTTTCGTCTTTCAGGGACGATACGTTGGCCAGGTGTTTACCGTGTTTACACCAAAGATAGGGCGTGCCAACAACAATAAACGGGCTTGCGTGTGATATATCCCTTCAGCCGCACACCCTCACAGCTAGCGACCTACGCAGAAATTTCGCCTTCTAACAGCTACTCTCCACAAATGCCCTGTACTGTGCCTGACGGAGCGCTAGCCAAATGATCGGCGCTTTTTCAATGGCGAAAGGGCTTGTAATTTCTTGACTCCAAGATTGTAAGAAGATTCTAGCGAAGGACAGCGCCGCTATACTTCATGTGCAACTCAGTCTTCTCAAGATTAAAAAGCTGCCCCCTTCTAAAGAGTTTATTGAGGATAATGCCTTGGAAAGAGCCTAATTCTATCATTTCCCGCATTTTTTTCCTCTACTTTGTAGGAGTCGAAATCTGGCGGGCATAAGTCGCGCGGCCAGGTATCCGCTTTTGCTGATTATTTGCTTGTTATGAAACGATTCCTATTCACGCTGCTCTGCTGGCTCCCGTTGCTGGCCGCTGCCCAGAGCGTGACCGTTCCTGCCACCCTGGATTTTGCTGGTCTGCACCTGCGCCTCACCGACGGTGGGCGTAAGACCTTGCAGCAGAAAGTAGATGCCATCCGCAGCCACCAGGCCTCCTTTCAGTCCCGCGTAAATCTCGCCGACGCCTATTTTCCGGTTATCGAGCGGGTATTTCAGGAAGAAGGCGTGCCGCTGGATTTCCGCTTCTTGGCCCTCCAGGAAAGCGGCCTACAAGGTGAAGCGCACAGCATTCACGATGCCGTGGGGTATTGGCAGTTCAAGCGCGAATCGGCGGCTGATTTTGGGCTGGTGATGAACGAGGTAGTGGACGAGCGCAAGCACATTGTGGCTTCGTCGCACGCGGCAGCCAAGTATTTGCAGCGCAACAACGCGCCGTTGCACAACTGGGTGAACGCGCTGCTCAGCTACAACCTGGGCTCCGGCGGCGTGAAATCCTTCACCCTACCCACCGATTTCGACGCAACGGAAATGGAAATTTCCGAAAAAACCCACCCCTACGTGCTCACCATGCTGGCCCATAAGCTGGCTTACGAGCCCGCCGTAGGCCAGAACCCCAAGCCCCCGCTGACGTTCCAGGAGTTTCCGGCGCCGGCGGGCTTCACGCTGGTTAGCATCGCCCAGACCCTGCAAACCAACCCCGCCGAGATGGCCCGCCACAACCGCTGGCTGCTCACCTCCACTATCCCCAGCGACCGGATTTACACGATCATGGTTCCCGTCGTGGACCAGATCCAGCTCACAGCCATTGCGGCGCAGCAGAAAACCGCCACCGCTGGCCAGCTCCTGCATCAGCCCAAAGCCGACCCGCAAAATACCGACTACGTCCGCGTAAACGGCTTGCGGGCCCTCGTAGCCCTACCCGGCGACACCAAGGAAAGCTTGGCCAAACGTGCCGGCCTGAAGGTGCGCAAGTTCATGCAGTTCAACGACTTATTCGCCTTCGACAATATTGTAGTAGGCCAGCCTTACTTTGTACAGAAGAAGCGCGACAAAGGCGAAGTGGAATACCACGTGGCCCAGCCCGGCGAAAGCGTGGCCACGGTGTCGCAGAAGTACGGCGTGCGGGCTAAGGCTATTTGGAGCAAAAACCGCATGCCTCGCAACGAGGAACTGCGCCCCGGCCGCATTCTGTGGCTGCAACACACCCGCCCCAAGGAAGTAGCCATCGAATACGCCGACAGTAAAAACGAGGCTGCTCTGGCAGCTTTCGAGCGGCCCGTGAGCAAATCCGTAACGGCGGCACCCCCCACCTCCCCCGCTACCCCAACCGCCTCGGCGCCGCCAGTAGCCAAGGCAAAGCCGGCACCTGCCCCGGCTCCTAAAAAGCGCCGCGCTGATGAAGCAGATCCCTACATGGGCTCGACGGCAAGTGCAGTCCGCACCTTGGAAGATGCCACTGAAACCCTAGAAGAAGCCGAGGAAACCGAAGCTAGCGGCAGCACCGCCACCCAACCGGAAAGCGCCACCGATGCCACCACGGAGAATCTGAACGAGTTGCCGCCCGCGCCAGTAGCGAAACCCACCCCAGCTCCCAAAACAGCTCCAGCTTCTTCCGCTCCGGCGCCCGCGGCGCCATCACGCGGGGTATACGCGGGCCAGCCGGCCAAGAAAACGCTGCCGACTCCCACGCCCGTTGCCGATGAACCAGTCGCCGAGGAATCTACAGCACCTGTTGCTGCCTCGCAACCAGCCAGCAAGCCAGCTCCGGTGAGCAATGCGCCCGTTGTCAAGCCTACGCCAGCTGCTTCTGCTCCGGCTGCCACTGCTGCCGCTGCCTCCAAGCCAGTTCCAGCTACTACCCCAGCCGCCGCTTCAAAGCCTCAGCCAGTCGCCGCTCCAGCCTCCACTCCAGTTCCAGTGGCTACTACTGGTCCTGTAGATGCCTTGCCTGCTAATGGCCTGCACGTAGTTCAGCCTAAAGAAGGGCTCTATGCCATAGCTCGTCGTTACGGTCTGCGCCCCGCCGATCTTATTGCCTGGAACAGTCTGCCTCAGAATCCCTCGCTCCGCGTCGGTCAAACGCTACGGGTAGTTGCCACCCCCCCCGCAGCCTCTCCTACTGCCGAAACGGCTCCTGCCAAAGCAGTGGTTAGTGCTGGCGCCTATCAGCCCAAAGCAGCTACCAGTTCTGCTTCCATTGCTAGCTCACCAGTCACACCTGCGGCTGCTACCAACTCTGCCACTCCTGCTCCGAGTGCCGCGCCGGCCCTTGCCACCGTACGCCACACAGTAGCGGCCGGCGAGTCCATGTACGCTATTTCGCGGAAATATGGCGTCACCATCAAGCAGATCATGGAGTGGAACAGCAAGGCTGACTTCAACGTGAAGCCCGGCGAAGTGCTGGTCGTACAACCCACGAAATAGGCCTTAGTGCTCTGGTAATGCGTTTGGCTTGTTGTGCATTTTTAAGCACTTGTTTGGCAACGGCGCCGCTGACCAGCCAAGCCCAGCAGCCGGCTGCTCCCGCTGTAGCGCCGCTGTCGGAAGATTCCGTGCGAGCAATGGCGAGTCTGGTGCAAACCAGCGTGCGACAGCTGCGCGGCATCTATTTCGAGCCGAATGACGCCCGTGCCACGCAGCTCATTGAAGCTGTCCTGCACGATATACCAGCGCTAAATCAGCGGCTTTCGCGCTACACGAGTAGCCTCACCCGGGAGCAGCAACAAGCTCTGGCACAACGCCTCCGCCAGCAGCCCTGGCAGCAAGAGTTGCGCACCTTGCAGCAAAGCTCTCAGTTCCAAGGTTTCGACGTGCGGGCTGCCCGCAACCCAGCCCTGAAGGAAGCCGCGGCAAAATTGCGCGCCACCGGCTTTATAGGCAGTTCACCGCCCGCCACCGCTGCAACTGGCGCTGCACCGGCTTCCCCTGTCAAACCGCAACCAGCACCAGCTGCAACTGCTACATCTGTGCCACGCAGCTTTGCACGGCTCAGCGTTCGTCATATTGTGCAAAAAGGTGAAAGTCTTTACAGCATTGCTCGCCGCTACGCCGTTACGCCCGCGCAGGTCCAGGCTTGGAATAATAAAGCCGATGCTATGGTTAGGATTGGTGAAATCCTACTCCTGGATCCGGCGAAGTGAAGCTTCAGCCACAACCACAAAAAAAGGCACCGATCTGGTGCCTTTTTATTCTGTAAACCCTCGTCTTACGCTGCCGCCACCAGTTCGGGCTCAGCCACGCGCGCAATACGCTTAGTGCGCGACTTCAGGAAAGCTACTATTTCTTCATCGGAACTATACTGGTTGCCTATATCGACGAAGTTGCGGGCCAGTAGATTGTAGCGCCCAGTCATGAGATAGGCGAAAATGTGCAGGAAGTGAATCCCGTCGAATACTACGGCGCCTTGCTGGGCGTACTGCGCCACGTTTTTCTGGAAGTGCGCCGGATGCTCGGTCCAGTGCATGGCCGGTTTCAAGTGGTGGCTGATGTGGTAGCCGTCGTTCCAGCATTTGTGGTTGTACTTGGTGTTGATGCAGGTCACGCTGTTGGTGTACGCGTTGCCGGGGTCAGCCGCATCAATGAAAGCGTGCTGGCTCCAATTGCCGAGCATCATCACGGTGCGCGTTACTAACACGGGCAGCACCAACACCGCCAGCATAGCCGGCCAATTCACGAAAGCCAGTACCACGCACGTCACCAAGTACACTACCTCGCCGCGCAGCAAACGACGGCGCAGCTTGGTTTTGTTGGTGCGGCCGAAATAGCGCACGAGCTTTGGGATGCCCAGCAGAAAAAAATCAGCGAGGTAGCGGCCGAAGCTGACCAGCGAGTCGCGCTGGTAGTACATGGTGGAGCTTTCGTCGTCGGGCAGGTTGTTTTCGGGGTGATGCATGCCCAGATGGTGCGTGAAGTACGTTTCCGGCGTTTGCCCAAACAAAGGCCCTATCACCCACGGAATGTAGTGGTTCAGCTGCGCGTATTTCTTCTTGAACAGAATACGGTGGCTGGTGCAGTGTAGCATCAGCCCAAACGGCCCCTTGAAGTAGAAAGTCGTCAGGAAGAGGTACACGCTGAACACGCCCCACCATATGGTATTCGGTAAGTGCGGCACAAACAACAGCGCTGCCAGCGGCAACAGAGTAAGCGAGATTTCCAGGATGAGATAAACAAAAGGCAAGTCGCGCTTATCCTGGATGAATTGCAGCAGAAACCTGCCGAAGCGAGAAACGGGGGCCGACTGGTCGTAAACCGGATCGGTGAGGGCAACCAAATACTTCATGAAGGGCATACTGGCCGGTTGGTTCGGCCGTGGGTGACTGCGAGACTAAATAGCAAACACAGAGAAATTAAAATGCCCGCCGAAGCCAAGAGTGCTGCGAAATAAATACTCGGTGAGATAAGCGCGCCGCTGAAGAGCCAGACAACGCGAAGAGCTATCCTAACGCCACCGCAAGTGGAATGCGTATAGTAGAGTTGCGCAAGATAGTCGGTTTGCGGTGCATTAGAGATTCCTGGAACTCTTCTTTAGTTGGATTTTGCTGAAATCTATCGTCTACTTATGCAGCAATGCGGCTATCTGTTTTATGACACTCCCGATTGCTGTAATACTAGCATCGTGGTCTTTTGCAGCGTCAATAGCTTCCTGAAGGTTGGTTCGCATGAGTAGTACCTGGCAGCAAATGCCTAGGTAGTGCTGCACCTCAGTGGAACTATCCAGTATCTCCCGTAGCAACTCCCGACGATAGGTAAAGACGTAAAGAATGTCCTCGAAATCTGCATCGTATCGTAAGTCCTCACCCCGATCTTGTAAAGCGCAAAACTTGGTAGCCAATAAGTGTGGCGCATTCATTATGCAATCTACGTCATCCGTTGGCCGAGACTCAGGAGCTATTTTCTGGTCTCCATACAGACCAATAGTTACACCGCCCACGAATACAACTTCTGGCAGCATATCACCAAGAGCGTTGGCTACAGCCTGTAGCGCCACCATATTTTGGTGCTTACTCATGGGCCAAGTAATCAGTGAGCTTCTGTCGCGCCAATTTGATTTCGCGAGCCTTGCCTACCCGCAGCGCATCGGTCAAAGCTAGTAGCGCGTACAGGTCCGCGTCTTGGCGCGCGGCATAGGGCACTTTTGCATAGAGCGGCTCGATGGAATGCCCCCGCTCCTCTCCCTCAGCATCAGGCCATACGTACTGCTCCTGGCTTAGAATGCTGTTACGCAGCGGCTCTGCTGAATGAGCAGTAGTCATCCCCCTTACTATAGGTCCGGGCTTTGTTGGAAACACATAGCGCAGCCCGAAAACGAGGAAATCAAGCAGATTACGTTGGTAGACTAGTTTTTTGTTCTCTCCTAACAACCCGGCCAATCGGCTACGACGCAACGAGCCTGATACTTCCGACTGGCTCAGTCCAAGCGCAACGGCCAAATAAGTCTGCCCACTTAACCGTGCAAACTCTCTTTCCGATAACTGCTCTACCCGTCGGCCTAAACTGACCAGCTTCAACAGAACAACCACATCCTGGGGCCGCATACCTTTGTGCTCTGCCATAATATCAACTTATTTATCGCGTATTGCGATATGCAATACCGAATAAGCTCACGATAAAGCTTGTTGTATTAGTTATGGAAGGCATCATCTACTTCGGACGCACGTCTATCTGGCTCCAAAACTGCGCGCATTTTGGCGGTGCGCAAGAGCACACAGGCATCTCACAGTTCTGTTACTTGATTGCATGGTCAGTAGCTAGTGCGTATCACATATAGTTTTTTCGGTGCGCACTACCAGCGACGATACGCAAAAACATCTGACACCACAACGTTTCCTTTCCCCTGTCTCGGCGGTAACTTTACTTGAAGCTTCGTTCCCTAACGGCCCGGAGCCCGTTGCCCATGCCCGTCTTCTCACACCTGCACTGCCACACCCAATATTCCCTTCTCGACGGCCAAGCCAGCATTGGCCAGTTGATGAAAAAGGCTCAGGCCGATGGCATGCCCGCTGTTGCCCTCACCGACCACGGCAACATGTTTGGGGCTTTCAACTTCGTGGCGGAGGCGAATAAGTACAACGTGAAGCCTATTGTGGGCTGTGAATTTTACTTGGTGGAAGACCGGCACAAAAAGAGCTTCAGCCGGGAAAAGGGCGAGCGGGACGTGCGGCACCACCAATTGCTGCTGGCTAAAGACCAGGCCGGCTACCAGAATTTGGCCAAGCTCTGCTCCATGAGCTTCATCGAAGGCGTGTACTCCAAGTACCCGCGCATCGATAAGGAGCTGCTTGAGCAATACCACGAGGGCCTACTTGCCACGAGTTGCTGCATTGGCGCGGAGATTCCGCAGGCGCTGCTCTGGAAGTCGGAAGAAGAAGCCGAGAAACTACTCAAATGGTGGCTTGACCTCTTTGGCGACGACTACTACCTGGAAATCCAGCGGCACGGCCTCAAGAACATCGACAACACCGGCAAAGACCAGGAAGACCTCAACCAGGTGCTCCTGAAGTGGGCCAAGAAGTACAACCTCAAGGTCATCTGCACCAACGACTCCCACTACGTCGACCAAACTGACTTCGCGCCCCACGACCTGCTGCTGTGCGTGAACACCGGCGAGGAACACAGCATTCCGGTTGGTGACTTCCAGACCAAGTATTTCCGGCTGATGTCGCAGGACAGCAAGGTGCTCTACGACCACCTCGACAACCTGCGGCCCCTTTCTTCCTCCGACGACCAAGTGCGGCGCCAGCTCATGCGCATTGATGAGGAAGCGCAGATGCCCAGGCCGCGCGCGCGCTTCGGCTTCCCCAACGACCAATTCTACTTCAAAACGCAGGAGGAGATGAACCGGCTGTTTCAGGACGTGCCGGAAAGCGTGGACAACACCAACGAAATCGTCGACAAGATCACGCCGCCCAAGCTCCAGCGCGACATTCTGCTACCCAACTTCCCGCTGCCGCCCGAGCACCCCACCGCCGACGCTTACCTGCGCTACCTCACCTACAAAGGTGCTTTCGAAGGCCCCAAGCCCCGCTACTCCGAGCGTACTCCCGAAATCGAAGAGCGGCTTGACTACGAATTGCGCATTGTTGAAACGATGGGCTTTGCGGGTTACTTCCTCATCGTGCAGGACTTCATCAACAAGGGTCGCGACATGGGCGTGGCCGTAGGTCCGGGCCGGGGCTCGGCGGCTGGCTCAGCGGTGGCGTACTGCGTGGGCATCACCAACATCGACCCCATCAAGTACAGCCTGCTGTTCGAGCGTTTCCTCAACCCGGAGCGCGTGTCCATGCCCGATATCGACATCGACTTCGACGACGTGAACCGCCAGCGTGTGATTGACTACGTGGTCGATAAGTACGGTAAAACGCAGGTGGCGCAGATTATCACCTTCGGTACGATGGCCGCTAAGTCCAGCATCAAGGATGTAGCGCGGGCCATGGAGCTGCCCCTGCCCGCCACCAATGAGCTGGCCAAGATGGTGCCCGAGCAAGTAGGCACCACGCTGGCCAAAGCCTTCGCCGAAAACCAGGAGCTGGATATGATTCGGCGCGACGACGCGCCCGACAACCTGCGCGGCCATATTCTGCGCCTCGCCGAGAAGCTCGAAGGCTCGGTGCGCAACACCGGCATCCACGCCGCCGGCGTCATCATTGCCCCCGACGACATCACCAAGTATATTCCCGTCTCCACCTCCAAAGACTCGGACCTGCTCGTCACGCAGTTTGACGGCAAGGTGATTGAGAGTGCCGGAATGCTCAAGATGGACTTCCTGGGGCTCAAAACGCTCACGATTATCGTCGATGCCCTGGCCCTGATTGAGAAGAACCACGGCGTCAAAATCGACATCGACGACATCCCGCTCGACGACCCCAAAACCTACGAGCTGTACCAGCGCGGCGACACCATCGGCACGTTCCAGTTCGAGTCCGAGGGCATGCGCATGTACCTCAAGGACCTCAAGCCCACCAACATCGAGGACCTTATTGCCATGAACGCCCTCTACCGGCCCGGTCCTATGCAGTTCATCCCCAACTTCATCAACCGCAAGCACGGCCGCGAACCGGTGGAATACCCGCACGAGTTGCTGGAACCCATCCTCAACTACTCCCAGGGCATCATGGTGTACCAGGAGCAGATCATGCAAGCCGCTCAAATTCTGGCCGGCTACTCCCTCGGCGGCGCCGACTTGCTGCGCCGGGCCATGGGTAAGAAGGACATGAAAAAGATGGCCCAGGAGCGCGAGAAGTTCGTGGAAGGCGCCAAAAAGCTGCATAACATTCCCGCCAAGAAGGCCTCCGAGGTATTCGACGTGATGGAGAAGTTTGCGGCCTATGGCTTCAACCGCAGCCACTCCGCCGCCTACTCCGTGGTAGCCTACCAGACCGGCTACCTCAAGGCCAATTACCCCGCCGAGTACATGGCTGCGGTGCTCACCAACAACATGTCGGACATTAAGAAGGTGACCTTCTTCATTGAGGAAGCCCGCCGCCAGGGTGTGTCCGTACTCGGCCCCGATGTGAACGAATCCATCCTCAAGTTCAACGTGAACGAGAAAGGGCAGATTCGCTTTGGTATGGCAGCCGTAAAAGGTGCCGGGGAAGCTGCCATCGAAAGCATCGTGCAGGAGCGCGACAAAAAGGGTCCCTATACCGATATTTTCGACTTCTCGAAGCGCGTCAATCTGCGGGCCGTCAACAAGAAGACCTTTGAAAGTTTAGCGCTATCCGGCGCCTTCGACTCGTTTGAGCGCTACCATCGCCGCCAGTTCGTGGAAGCTCTAGGCGGCGACCAAAACCTCATCGACAAGGCGGTGCGCATGGGCCAGCAGTACCAGGCGGAGCTGGAATCGGCGCAACAGAGCTTGTTTGGCGGCGGCGCATTTGGGGCCGTAGCCATGCCGCTGCCCAAAGTACCGGAGATGGAGCCCTGGCCCGCTACCGAGTTGCTGCGCCGCGAAAAAGAAGTGGTAGGTTTCTACCTGTCCGGCCACCCGCTCGATGATTTCAAGCTCGAAATCGACTCCTACTGCACCTGCGGGCTCGATAAAGTGGAAAACTACAAAAACCGTGAGGTGACAGTAGCTGGGCTCATTTCCAACGTGCTGTTCAAAACCACCAAGACTGGCCAACCCTTCGTGTCGTTCAACGTCGAGGATTACGAATCCTCTCTCAACCTGGCCCTGTTCCGCGACGACTACAGCCGCTTCTCCGCCCTCATCAATCCTCGCAACTACGATAAGGAGCAAGTGCCGCCCATGTTCATCCGCGGCAAATACCAGCAGCGCTTCCGCGACTCCGACCAGTTCGAGTTCAAAATCATGACAATGGAGCCGCTTTACCAGGTGGCCGAAAAGCTCGCTAACGGTGTCCGCGTCCAACTCGACCTGCGCACTATCACGGAACCCTTCATGGATCGTTTCATGGAAGCTGTAGAAGGCAGTTCTGGCTCCAAAAAGCTAGAAATCAAGTTCGCCGAACCCCACGAGCACCTCACCGTCGACACCTACTCGCGGCGCTATCGTATCGAGCCCAAAGAGTTTATTCGGAAGATGCGCGAAATGGAAATTGAGGCTTGTCAGCTGATCTAGATTTCCTCCCACAGTCAGCGCGAACAGAATTAATGACCCTCCTGGCCCAGGGTTTAAACCCTGAGCTATGGAGCGGTACCAATGCCGAACCGCATAAACAAAAAAGAGGTGACCAGAAACTGGCCACCTCTTTTGCTGTACAATTCAAACGAATTTACAAAGACTACGAAAGACGTTCGTCGTTATTGAGATTACGACGGGCGTCGGTGTCGTTGAGGCGCTCCACGTCCACTTCCGTCTTGCGTACGGTGTCGCGGATGGTTTCTTCGCGCTCAGTTACTTCTTTGCCGAGCGTTACTTCCTCCACTACGCGCGCTTCTTTACCTACTACGGCACGCTCAGCGCTTTCCGTGATTTCGATGTCACCTTCTTTGAAAGCGGCGAAATCAGCTTCCGTGGCCGGACGGTTTACGGGGTGACGCTCTACGTTCACGTGTTCTTCCCGCAACCGGACGCTGGCCTCTACGGGGCGTTCTACAATGCGGCTACGCAGACGAGCACCACCGGTTTGCTCCACGCGCTTACCTACTTGCATATTTTCTTCAATCACTTTAGCTGAAGTCGCGTTTTCGGTTGTAGCACCGGCTTGCAGGTTGTTGCCTAATGCGTAGCCCGTTTGAGTAGCACGGTCATCTACATCGACGGCACCAGCGCGGTCCATAATTTCGGCGGCTTCGCGTGCGTTTTCAGCAGTGTGGCAGTGCACTGTCACAATGGAGCCGCTGTTGCGGGCCACGTGCGTGTAACGGTGCGCCGAATCATCATCGTCGCCCCCGAACAGATTGCTAAAGAAGTTGCTGATGCTGTCGCCCGTATCGTGGGTGCGGTCTGCGTCAGTGCGAGTCGCGGCGCTGGCAGTAGTGCCACCAGCGTAATTGCTGCCTGACTGGCCGATGTTACGCGAAGCCACGTCTACATTCTCCTGAGTAAAACCGGCAGCAGCCAGTTGACGGGCGGCATTTTGTGCCTCTTCGGCGGTATCGAAAATTCCTACTACGGTTTGCATGGGGAAAGAATTTAGGTGAGTATTTAAGGTTGAGTGGGTGATGGTGTTGTCTCATCTGAAGCTGATGAGCGGCGGTTGATCTGAACGTCTTCGTGGCGCAGCAATACCGTTTCCGTCTGGTGCGTTTGCACGGCTTGCTTGGTGATGCGGATTTCCTCCACTACCAAGGTGCGAGTCACTACCACTTCCCGCAGCACTGGAATAACGATGGTGTCGCCTTCCTGCCGCATGCCGGGTGGCAAAGCCCCATCGGCAACAAAACGGTTTACGGGTATATGCTCCACCTGCACTTCGTCGTGCTGAAGCGCTACATCGACCTGTTGCTCCTGCTCAATAACTCGCTTACTCACGTGTAAGCGGCCACTTTCGACCACCTCACGCGTAATAACAACCTGCTCCTCAATCACCGGAATTACCACGGGAGCAGCCTGCGGCGATTCTGGCAGACGGGTTGACTGCGAGTTATCAGCAAAAGGTTCAGACGCTGTATTCATGGAAGGTCTTTACGCCACCAGCTTGCGCTAGTTTCCACTGCCGAGTTATCTTATTCCGCTGCCAATCAGCTTATACTTGCACTATGACGCTACATAAATTATATTATAAATACTTAATAGTAAGTGGTATTTACCACGCCAGTGCCTATTTTACTGCTTATGCCCTCTCTAGCTACAATAAGACATAACTCATGTCAAATAAAATTTTGCCTTACTGCTATTCTTCAGCTTGTAGGGCAGTTTTGCAGTTTGTAATCTCCTTCTTACTCAGCAAGAGCATATAAATAATATGCACGAATAGTAGGTTAAAAAATATTCTTTCAATTCTTATTGAAAGTTTGAAATATGCTTTTACATTTGAGGCATGCAACTCGATGAAGCCAAGCGCAAATTCACGGAAGGCTGGGGCACCCTAGGTTCAGCCTGGGGCGTGAGCCGGACGATGGCGCAGGTTCACGCTTTATTGCTCGTGACGCCCGGCGCCTTGAGCACCGAGGATATTATGGAGCAGTTGCAGATTTCCCGTGGCAATGCCAACATGAACGTGCGCGCCCTCATCGATTGGGGCTTGGTGCGCAAAGAGCTACGACCGGGCGAGCGACGGGAGTTTTTCTCTGCCGAAAAGGACATTCATCGCGTTGCAACTCTTATTCTGAAAGAGCGCCGTAAACGTGAGCTAGAACCTATTATGCGAGTATTAGAAGACGTCAGCCACGTAGACCTAAACGGTGCTCCTGCCGCCGACGCGCAGTCGTTTGTAGGCATGGTGAACAGCATCCGCAGCTTCGCTGGCCTCGCCGACCGAACGGCTGGCACTATCATCCGAGCCGACGAGAACTGGTTTCTCAGCACTTTCATGAAGCTCATGCGGCCAGGCTAAGCAGTGCTTATTTTTTTGGCTATTTCTTTCATTTTTTACTGAAAGTTTAATAACAACAAACATCTCGTCTTCTTCCTCACGATGAAAAAGCCCAAGATGATACTCGCCGGTGGCACTGGCTTTCTAGGAAAGCATTTAGCTCGTCACTTCACGCAACTAGGCTACGAGGTAGTCGTGTTGGGCCGCAGCCGAAAATCGGAAGCTGGCTTCGTTCATTGGAATGGCCGCACGCTGGGCGCTTGGGCCGCGGAGTTGGAAGGTGCCGCCGCAGTTATCAACCTAGCCGGGCGCACTGTTGATTGTCGCTATAATGCTGTCAATAAATACGCCATCACGCAGAGCCGCCTGGAAAGTACCCGCGTGCTCGGCAACGCCATTGCGGCTTGCCAGAACCCGCCAGCGGTGTGGCTGAATTCCTCTACCGCAACTATCTACCAGTCGACCCCGGCTGATACTCCCGCTAACACCGAGCAAAGCGGCCGGATTGGCCGCGACTTTTCTGAAATGGTGGCGCAGAAATGGGAAGCCGAATTTTGGGTGGCAGCCACTCCTCGCACGCGCCGTTTGGCCTTGCGCACGTCTATTGTGCTTGGCAATGATGGTGGCGCACTACCCGTAATGGCACGTTTGGCCCGGCTTGGGTTATGCACTCCCCAGGGCAATGGGCAGCAGTGGATAAGCTGGCTGCACATAGCTGACTTCTGCCGTAGCATCGAGTTCCTACTGGCGCATCCTAGCCTGGAGGGTACTTTCAACATCTGCGCCCCGGAGCCTCTGCGCAACCAAGATTTCAATGGCCTGCTCGACCAGTACTTCCAGCCGCGGTGGCACTTGCCGCAACCCCGGTGGCTGCTGGAAATAGGGGCTTTTCTGCTCCAGACCGAAACGGAGCTCATCCTCAAAAGCCGCAAAGTAGTGCCGCAGCGGCTGCAAGAGGCCGGCTTCCGTTTCCACTACCCCACCTGCGACCTAGCCCTGGCCGACTTGCTGCCGGCTCTGAGTTGAGGAGTATTCCAACGAATTCAGTACGCACGCTTTCTTCTTTTCACTTTTTCACCTCTTTCCCTTTACTGTCATGAACTACTATCTGCTGGTGTACGGTGTGTACTTGCCCGTCACGGTGCTGCTCACGGTGTGGGTGGCGCGCACGCTCTTCACAAACGGTCGCACGTTCCTCGTCGACATCTTCCACGGCAATGAGGCCCTGGCCGACTCGGTGAATAAGCTGCTGCTCACAGGCTTTTACCTTATTAATATCGGCTACGCTACTCTCACGCTCCGCAGCACCGACGACATTGCCAGCTACCAGCAAAGTGTGGAAACCCTTAGCATCAAAATCGGGACTATCATCTTGATTCTGGGGGGCATGCACTTCTTCAACCTATACGTCTTTTACAAGCTTCGCAACCGAGCGCAAGAGTACAACCAGACGTTAAATTTTGTAATGGATAAATCCGATAAATAACCTGTTTCCAACGCCCTGCTGGTGCCGACGAGCGTACGGCCAACATCAGCGGGGCGTTGGGGGAGTTGGGCGGGGGATTCGGGGGATTGAACGAAGTGAACTTTCCGGGCAGCACCTTGTTGAAACGCAATCTGCTACCTTGCAGCCCCCAAGAATCGTAAGAAGTAATTTTCACCGTCACAAAACCCCTTCCGTCATGGGACATAAAACCATCGAGATTACCGATGCTAACTTCGAAGAAATCATCAACTCCGATAAACCAGTGCTCGTGGACTTCTGGGCCGAGTGGTGCGGCCCCTGCCGCATGGTGGGTCCGGTAGTGGAGGAGTTGGCTGGCGAATACGAAGGCAAAGCCGTGATTGGCAAAGTTGACGTGGACTCTAACCCGCAGACTTCCGCCAAATTCGGCATCCGCAGCATCCCGACGCTGCTCGTGTTCAAGAATGGCCAAGTGGTAGACAAGCAAGTAGGTGCCGTGCCGAAACACGTACTGGCCCAGAAGCTTGACGCCCAGGTAACCGTAGCCTAGGTAGGCCACCGCAAGGCCAATAAGCAGAATACGTTCTTTCAATTAAGAACTCAAAAAGCCCCGTCCTCTGTCGAGAGCGGGGCTTTTTGGGTCATAGTCTTACTAACGCCGACGCCGAGTCTGAGCGTCATGCTTTTGGCGATAAAGCACCTTGTCGGCTTGGCGCTCTTCTCGGCGTATGCCTTGGCGTTCCGCTGAGGTTACTACCCCATCGGCGTGAGCGGCTTGGCGAGCTTGCCGGGCATCAGCCTGCTGAGCCTGAGCACGGGCGGCTTCGGCGCGGGTAAGTTGGCCGGAGCGCACTCCTTGCCGAATCCGGGCTTGGTCGTGGCGCGGAGTAGTTTGGGCGAAAGCACCCACGGTAGCCAACAGGCTAAGTGCCGTAGCACAGACGAAAGCAGAGATTTTCATGAGGGAGAAGGATTATGAAGCGTTGGTATGCCGCTTGGAGTCTTCCCATCTCCTGAAGTTTAATAGGGAGCTTAATACATTTCTTCCGGGCGGGCGGCGCGGGCTTCGGTGGGGCGCACCTGCGGGGGCCGTACGCCACTAAAAAGTGAGAAGCTCGGCGAGAAATGAATTGGTACCGTGAACGTCATGGCCGTCGGGACGTTGTACTCGCGGCCCGGCTGGAAAGATGGCAAACTCGCTACTACGCGCCGGGCCTCTTGATCAGCCTCTGGGCACAGGCCTTGTACCACGTACACTTGCCCCACTCGGCCTTCCTCGTCTACGGTGTAGCTCACGTACACTTTGCCCGTAATGCCTTTGCGCCGAGTGTTGCGCGGGTATACCGTGTTGCGAGCTACGTAGCTGAGAAATGCTGCCTCGCCACCTGGAAATTGTGGAAGTTCCCGTTTTTGCAGCTTGCCCGCGTACGCTGAACCATCTTCATTGAAAAATGCCAATGCAGGGCCCTTCTCCCGGCTCGGCAACTCAATGGCACTTAGTTGGCCGGTGTTGTAGAAGTAGCGCCATTCGCCCACGGGTCGGCCCGCGGCGTAGCTGCCTTTCGAGCGTTTCTGGCCGTTGCGGTGGACGCTTATCCAGGCACCCGTGCGCTGGCCATCTGTATACTCACCCCGCAAGCTCACTTTTCCATCCTCGTACCAGGCAATGTACAGGCCCTCGGCTTCGTCGTTGCGATAATGCACTTGCGCTGCTTTGGCGCCGCTCGGGTGGTACCACATAACCAAGCCGTTACGTATTACTGGCTCGATGGAAGAAAGAGTACCGCGCAACAACAAAGTTCCGGTCAGGGAATACTCGCGCATGGCGTACGTACCCAAGAGTTCATTCTTCCGATCAACGATGCGGTAATGAGTAGCACTATCGGGTATGGTAGCTTCGTCCCGGCTATTGAGGTACACAGCAGGCATACTTTGTGCGGCTGCTGGGCGTGAAGTGGCCAGCAACAAAGCGCAAAATATAATAAGGTAGGCTTTCATGCGGAGAGTGCAACACGGATGAGTGCAGGAAATATAGCACCTACGTAACTGTTAGCCAAGATCTTCAGTAATTATTCATAAAAATGTGAATGGTTTCCTATTGCATCAGATACCAATGGTCGGCCCATTACTCGGTGCAATGCTGAGCTTCTCAAGCAAATTGCTTGCTAAAGGCAAAGGCCGCCTCTGCAGGGACAGAAGTGGCCTTCACCTATACGTTACTGAGAGGTCTAGAGCAGCTGAATTGGGCGGCTCAGCGTTTCTTCCAGGGAAATAAGGGTTTCCGTCCGTTCAATACCTTCAATGAGCTGCATTTTGTCGTGCAGTACATCACGCAGGTGCTGCGTATCGCGGCATACTAGGCGGGCGAAAATTCCGTAGGCACCGGTAGTGAAATGAATACTAACCACTTCGGGAATGCCGCGTAGCTGCTCGGCCACGCTGGCGTACACGGAGCTTTTGAGCAGATAGATGCCCAAAAAGGCATTCACGCCGTACCCCAACTTTTGGTAGTCGATTTGGAGGGTAGCACCTTTTACAATGCCTAGCTCTTCCAGTCGAGCCATTCGCACGTGCACAGTGCCCCCCGAAACGTGCACCTTGCGGGCAATCTCCGTGTAGGGTGTCTTGGCATCCTGAATCAGCAGATCCAGAATCTTCCGATCGGTGTCGTCAAGTTCGTAATTCTTAGCCATTTTGAAGCTCTTGAGCTACCTATATTAAAATTGCAGCAGGTGTTTTTCAGAAATATTGTAAAATTTTAGCTAAATGCATGCTAAAATTTTACGTTCCAAGCCAAACTTCTACATTTGTCATAATCCCACGTGAACGACGAGGGTTACTTTGTAGAGTGATGAAACTGGCAGACATACCCTCCTCTCTCGAGGGTGGTGATTCGGGAAAAACTGGTCCGGCGGCCGGCTAACTGCACCGTGGAGGTTCGAATCCTTCTTCTACAGCTTACTGGGTTGGTCATGTGAGGAGGAAAAAACCGGGGCGTATCTGGGTGGGTGCGTTCCTTTGCAAGAGGCGGCATCTGGGTGGGTGCCGCCTTTTTTGTGCCCGATTGACGCGCAATATTGACTGTCAGAACTTGGCTAAAATGCTCCGTATCCCCTATGCGGCTGCAAAGGTCGGAAAATCTGACGGGCGAGCCTACCTGTATTTCAAAAAAGCCGCTGATTTGAGATAATATTCACAAATCAGCGGCTTCGGCTTGTGCACTTTCAAAAAGATCAACGATAAATCTGCACTTGGCTTTGGCCATCGGCTTTGATAACGCCGCGGTACATGCCTTCAGAATTGAACGGCATAGCTACGTTGCCTTGTCTATCCACGGCAATGAGGCCACCGTCGCCGCCTAGCTTGCCTACTTTATCAATAGTAGCTTGGGCTGCCTTCTCTACTGGTTGCTGTTGAAATTCCACGCGAGCCGCTACGTCGCGCGCTACCGTGGCTCGAATGAAATACTCGCCCCATCCGGTGCAGGAGACAGCACAAGACTGGTTATCGGCGTACGTGCCACAGCCGATGATGGGGGCATCACCAACCCGGCCGTAACGCTTATTGGTCATGCCGCCGGTGCTGGTGGCGGCGGCTAAATTGCCAAACTGGTCCAAGGCCACAGCACCTACTGTACCGTACTTCTTACCTTCAGTGAAGATGTTCTCCTCATCCGTGGCTGGCTGCACCGCACTAGTTGGCTTGCCGGCTTTCGACTTCCGTTTGGGTTTGACGGGAGCTGCTGGGGTAGCGGCTTTGGTGGGGGCGTTCAATTGGTCGGGGGTGCCAGCTGCTCGATCTTCAGACAAGGCTTTTTGCAGCTGCTCGTGGCGCGCCTCCGTGTAGAAATAAGAGGGCTCTACGATAACCAGGCCTTTCTCCCGGGCAAACTGCTCAGCTCCTGCCCCGGTCATCATCACATGTTCCGACTTTTCCATCACAGCCCGGGCGGCCGTGATGGGGTTACGCACCACCGTAACTCCTGCTACGGCACCAGCCGCCAAGTTTTGGCCATTCATGATAGCTGCATCCATCTCATTCCGACCATCGTGAGTGAACACTGCTCCCTTGCCAGCATTGAAAAGCGGAGAATCTTCCATTACCCGTACGGCCGCCTCCACAGCATCGAGGGAAGTGCCACCTCGTTTGAGAATGGCGTATCCGGCCTGTAATGCTTGGTTTAGGGCCTCGTTGTAAGCCTTTTCCTTCTCGGGGGTCATGTTCGCCCGCGTGATAGTGCCGGCCCCACCATGAATAACAAGTGTGATGCGTTTAGGATCGGGGGCTGTAGCAGCGGTTTGGGCTTTGGTGGTAGTGGCACCCCAAAGCAGCGCTACGAGTAGAACAAGCTTCTTCATAGTTCGGTACAAAGCGTGGGAAACAATACAACCCGCCATCGGGCTAAGCCAATGCGCGGGTTGTGCAAAGTAAACAACCTAGAACTAGCGGCGGACAGCCACAGTATTTTGCTGCCGAAAACGAGCCAGCCCGCTGTCCAGAAACTTTACGAACGAGGTTACATCCGGCTCGTAGGCAATGGGCGTAGCAAGAACATGCTGCAAGTCGGCGGGGGCATTGGGGTCGAGGAGCACGTAGTACGGCTGGGCGTTTACATTGAAGCCGGAAAGCTGTAAATCGGCGTTTTTCTTGCCTAGCGTAGTTTTTTTCTTGTTATCGTAGCTCGACACGTAATGCTCGTTTTTTGGTAGTTCGGATTTGTCGTCCACGTACAACGCCACCACTACAAAATCTTCGCGCAGCCGCCGAAGCACTTGGGGATCTTTCCAAACAGTGGCTTCCATCTTGCGGCAGTTGACGCAGGCGTGGCCCGTAAAATCGATAAACAGCGGCTTGCCCAGGGCGCGGGCACAACGTTGCGCTTGAGCCAAGTCGAAGTAGCCAGGCAGGCCGTGGGGCAATTCCAGAAATTCGCCGTGGCGCGGCGTCTCACACTCGGCGTTGTTGGGCACCGATGCCACTGTGGTGGCGAGCAGGCCTGAGTTGCCGCCGAGCGTGAAGTCGCGGCTGCTTTGGGGCGGCAGGTAGCCGGCCAATAACGGCAGCGGTGCGCCAAATAAGCCTGGAACCAAGTAAGTCATGAAGCTGAACGCCAACACGGCCATTAGCAGCCGGCCCACGCTCAAATGTGGCAGGTCAGAATCGTGGGAAAGTTTGAACCGGCCCAGCAGATAAATTCCTAGCAACCCCGAAAGCGCAATCCACAGCACCAAGTAGATGTCGCGCGGGAGCAGGTTCCAGTGGTAAGCCAGATCGGCCATGCTTAGGAACTTAAGGGCCAGCATCAGCTCCACGAAGCCCAGCGTCACCTTCACCGTATTCAGCCAACCACCGGAGCGGGGCAGGCTTTTCAACCAGGCCGGAAAAATAGCAAACAGCGTGAAGGGCAGCGCGAAAGCCAGCGAAAACCCGAACATGCCAATAACCGGGGTAAGGCGCTGCCCCTGGGTGGCCATCGTGAGGATGGTAGCTACAATGGGGCCGGTGCAGGAAAAAGATACGACCACCAGCGTAAGAGCCATGAAAAACACGCCGCCCCAGCCTCCCTTATCGGCCTGTGCGTCAATCTTGTTCACCATGCCGTGGGGCAGCGTAATCTCAAACAGCCCAAGAAACGATAGCCCAAACACTACGAAGACAGCGAAGAAAATCAGGTTGGGCAGCCAGTGCGTGCTGATAAGGTTGAGCCCATCGGCCCCCAGCAGAACCGTCACTAACAGCCCCACCACTACATAAATAAAGATGATGGACAGGCCGTAGACGGTGGCTTTGAGGATGCCGCGCTGCCGCGTGTCGGAGCCGCTCGTGAAAAACGAAACGGTCATGGGAATCAGCGGGAACACGCAGGGGGTGATGAGCGCGCCAAGCCCAAACAAAAAGGCCCCGAAGGCAAACGCCCAGAGATCTTCTTTGCCGGGGTCCACGATGCCATTATCTGGCGTACCGCCGCTGGCTGCCGCCACTGAATTAGTAGCCGGCATCTTATCTGTAGCCGTTATTTTTCCGGGAGTTGCCTGAGGCGGGATAGTACCTGCTTGTGCCGGGCTGTCGGTAGCCGCGACGCCAGTGGCAACCGTAGCGGGTGCTGCGGGAGTGAGGGCGGCGCCGTCGGGAGATTGGAGTTTAGAGGCTTTGCCAGGCGCAGCTGGGGTAGCCGATGCGGCGCTGCCTGTCACGTCGATGGGGCCAAAGCTCAGCGCCTCCTCGCCGGGAATGCAGCGGCCGTCCACATCGGTGCAGCTTTGATACTCTACGCCAGCCTTAATGGTGAGGGGGCCAGGCTGCAACAACCGAATGCGCTGCTTTATTTGCCCGGTTTTCTCGAAATAAGCGACCTCACCATTGAACACATCATCGTGAACGTGCTTTGAGCCGATAGATTTCGGCTTGCCCACTAGCTCGTAGGCAGAGCTTTTGGTGAAGTTGAAGGTAAACGTCACTGGTCCCAGGTCGGGGTCGAAATCGGTGGCGTAGAGGTGCCACTTATCGTCGATGCGGGCATTCACGATCAGGTCAACCTCCTCCCCTACCTTGACGGCCGGCTTGCTTAGCGCCACACTCAGCTTGGTGGGCGTCAGAATCTGGGCAGCCGCCCCGAGTGCCGTGAGCAACACGAGCAGCAGGGGCAGAACTAGAATTTTGCGGATTAACATCAGCGAGAAAGAAACAACTGCAATAGCGGACCCAACAAAGGTCGGCAGAAAGGCTAACAGCGAGATGAGTTTGCTAGTTTTTGGTGGCGCTCTTTTTTGCATCTGGTTTCCGGGGCACAACTCCACTGGAACCGCTTGGGCGGAATCTCGTACTTTTGTAACAGAAAGGCGACTGGGCCGCGTGAGCCCGAGTTGCCGCACCTATGGGTTTAAAAATATTATTTACTGTTCTGCTCGTGGTGGCGAACGGTTTTTTCGTGGCGGCTGAATTTGCGTTCGTCAAAGTCCGTCTATCGCAGATAGAGCTGAAGGCCCAGAGTGGCAACCGGATTGCCCGGCTAGTGCAGAACATGCTGCTCGATCTGAACTACTATTTATCGGCTACGCAGCTCGGTATTACGCTGGCCTCACTGGCGCTCGGCTGGATTGGCGAGAGCGTGGTGGCGGAAATAGTGCTGGCCGTTATTCACCGGTTTGGTATTACGCTCTCGGCCAACACTGTACACCAGATTGCGCTAGCAACTTCGTTTTCTCTCATCACGATCATGCACATCGTGTTGGGCGAACAGGCCCCGAAAGTACTGGCCATTCAAAAGCCGGAAAGCACGAGCATGGCCATTGCCATACCGCTTCGAGCCTTCGCGTTCATTACGTTTCCCTTCATCTGGCTCCTTGATAAGCTGTCGAATCTCGTGCTCCGCATATTTGGGGTTGGTTCTACGCACGGGGCCGAGGTGCATACCACGGAAGAACTGCGCCTGCTGCTCGACCAGAGCAAGCAGAGTGGCGAAATTCACGAGTCAGAGCACGAGTTGCTGGAAAACGTGTTCGAGTTCAACGACCGGATGGTGAAGCAGATCATGGTGCCGCGCACCAAGCTTTCAGCCATTGATCTGAATACGCCCCAGGACGGAATTCTGGAAATGGTGTACAACGAAGGCTATTCACGAATTCCGGTGTACGAGGGCAACATCGACAATATTGTGGGGGTGCTCTACGTGAAGGACTTGCTGCAAATCATTCGTCGCAACGAGGCTATCGAGTTGCCGAAAATTATGCGCCCGGCTTACTTCGTGCCGGAAACCAAGAAAATAAATCGCCTGCTGCGCCAGTTTCAGCGCAAGCACATGCACATGGCCATCGTTAGCGACGAATTCGGTGGCGTGTCGGGCATCGTTACCATTGAAGATATTATCGAGGAGTTGGTCGGTGAAATCCAGGACGAGTATGACAACGAAGTACCAGTGGTAGAGAAGATTTCGAGCACTGAGTTTCGCGTCAACACTTCCACCTCCATCTCCGACGCCAACGAATACTTGCCGTATTCGCTGCCTGAAGGCGACGACTACGAAACCGTTGGCGGCCTGCTCAACGTCATCTATGGCAACATTCCAGAAGTCGGCGACGTGGCCGTGCTCGACAATTACGAGTTTCGGGTTCTAAAACGCTCCCGCCGCACGGTAGAGCTAGTGCAGTTGCGCGTCACAACGGAGGAGGAGCGGGAGGAAGAAGCTGAAGACGCGTTGAATTTGTAGGTGAAGCGAGAACTGAAGTGTTGACATAAAAACGCATTTTTACGCCTTCATACTTCTCTACACTTCGTGAAGGCTTCTAAAATGCGCCGGTTCATTAACTGGCTAATTGATTCTGTTGGAGTATTGATGGTACTGGCAATCCTGCTCCGGCTGGTAACTGGCCCGGATACCTCGCAACTAACTTTGCGTCTATTAGCGCTAGCTGCGTTGTTTGCCTATTATATCTTAATGGAGTATTTTTTTCAGCGCACTTTGGGCAAAATGCTAACCAAAACCATGGTTGTTGATGAGGGGGATGAGGCACCAGATATATTATCTATACTACTGCGTACTGTATGCCGCTTCCTGCCGTTAGAGCCCCTCAGTTTGCTGATAAGCCGTCAGCATATGGCATGGCACGACAAGCTTTCAGGTACAAAAGTGGTTTTTGTAAATTATTAATTCTAGTTTCGGCTATCATTTCTTCCTTTTTTCACTTTTAATATGAACCGAGCTAGACACTTTTTGCTAATTGGCCTTGCCGCTCTGACTCTCTCCAGCTGTGCTACTGTATTTGGAGGTCCTGTCACCGCATATCAAAAAACCAAACCCGCCGATGGGCAGCCGCAGCGTGATGTTCGGGTGGGAGCGTTGATTGCCGATATTTTGCTTTTCTGGCCCGGTACCATTGTTGACTTCGCTACTGGCGCAATCTATAAGCCACAACCAGCCGCTGCAGCACCTGCCGCTACCCCTGCAAAATAGTAATTCCGTTTCCTTCAACACTGAAAGCTAAACGAGCCTGTACTATATGCAGGCTCGTTTTTGTGTCGATTAATGGGATTTGTTACTTCAACCAACTAGCATACAGCACATAATTGTCAGCGGTGCGCAGCATGTTGGCGTGCTGCTCCTCACTTACGGGCTTGATGCGGCGGGCGGGTACACCGGCATAAAGGAAACCAGGCTCACACTGCGTGTTTTCTAGTATCACGGCCCCAGCCGCAATAATGCAGCCCGCTCCTACCACAGCGTGGTCCATCACGATGGCGCCCATCCCAATGAGCACGTCATCTTCCACGGTACATCCGTGCACGATGGCCTTGTGCCCAATGCTAACACGCGAGCCGATAGTAGTAGCAGCCTTCTGGTACGTGCAGTGCAAAACGGCGCCATCCTGAATGTTGGTTTTGTCGCCGATGCGAATGCTATTTACGTCGCCGCGAATCACGGTATTGAACCACACGGTACACTCCCGGCCCAGCGTCACGTCGCCTACGATGGTGGCGTTGTCGGCTAGAAAACAGTCGGGGCCGAATTGGGGCAGCTTGCCCTGAACGGGCAGAATGAGTGCAGGCATATTACGGAATGGTGGAACGAAGCGTCGGCTGCGCGCTCAGTTGGCTATTGAAAAGAGGAAGTTCCGGGTGACGCCCAGTGACAAAGTGAAGGAAACTACTGGAGCATCCGCTTCCAGGTGCCTTTCTCCCAGTTATACTTGAGCGTGCTCGGCAGCGCCTGCCAAAAGTACTTGCTGGTTTCTACGGCAAAGCTAGGCTGCATGTAGCAATTGATGGTGCAGCCTTCGCACTGAGGCAGGCGGCCTTCTAGGGCGGCGAGTTGCTGCACTTCTGCTGAGTTGTACAGGTCGAATAACTGGCTATTGATGGGAAACTTCTTCTCGCCAAGATGATAGCATGGCAGCACCAACTCATTACTAGGCGAAATGACGAGCGTGGTACTGGCGGCCCGGCAAACTGGTGCGGCCACGTGGTTGCCACCGTCGCGGCGGAGCTGAATGAAGGCGTCATTGAGGTACACGCCCCGGCGCTTGCCAAATGCCGACACATAATCTAGCTCCTCGCGGGTCAGTTGCTCGCCAGTTTCCACGCTGTTGTACTCGAAGGCTGGGTTAAGAATTAGCACTAAGCCGTTGGGCTGCGCGATGTCGCGGTATACAGCTTCGAGGTCGGACAGGTTCTCGCGGAAGACGGTAAACAGAATGTCCGGCCGCTCCCCTAGCTCGCGCGCCACCCGGATGCTTTCCAGCACGAAATCGTAGCAAGCTACGCCCCGGCCTTTGTCGTGCACTTCTTTTTCCGAAGCATCGAGCGAGAAGTGCAGCATATCCACCTTGCCCCGCAGCTTCTCGGCGTATTTGGGATAGAGCAGGCAATTAGTGGTGAGCGTCGTGATGAAGCCCATATTGTGCGCCAGCCCTACAAACTCGTGAATCTGCCGGTGCAGCAGCGGCTCGCCACCGGTAAAGTCCACTACCGATACACCGAGCTTCTTCAGGTCACGTAAGTTGCGCTCTACGTCCGCTAGCTGGATGTAAGGTGATGGTTTCTCCCAGATATCGCAGAACGAGCAACGCGCATTACACCGGTACGTGACGTAGTAATTGCACAACACCGGATGACGAACTAAGCGCATTGAGGTTATGGGTTGTTGGTATGCTACCGCAAGTACGTTCTTTTCATGGCTAGTCTTACCACTTACGCCCTCAACAAAACCAACAGCCTCAATGCGGGAGGGTGCCCCAGGCTTTGTCCCACTTAGTGGGAGTGGCGGCTAGGGCTTCCTGGGTAGCGGGGCCGTAATGTTCCAGATAGTAGTTGCAGAAGCCTTTCAACGGGCAGCGGGCACAGTCCGGCTTCGTGAACAAACATACGCGCTGGCCGTGCCAATAATTATGTTTGTGAAAATTGAACAGCACCAGCGGATCCTTGGGCAGTTGTTCCAGGAGCACTTGGTGAGCTTTGTCGGCGGAGGCTTTGGGGCCTATCATTCCCACGCGTTGCGCAATACGGTGTACGTGCGTATCGATGGGCAATACTGGCTTGCGGAAGTTGAAGAGCAGCACCAACGAAGCCGTTTTCAGACCAATGCCCGGCATATCAGTCAGCCATTTCAAACCCTGCTCCACGGGCCATTCTTCCAAGAAATCGAGGGCGTACTCGCCCCGTTCGGCCAAAATACGGCGCAGCACTTCCTGGATGCGCGGCGCCTGCGTATCGGGCCAGCGGGTGGTACGGATGGCGTGGGCTAGTTCGGTCGTAGGTGCGGCCAGCACGCCGGCCCAGTCGCCAAAAGCTTCCAGCATACGGTCGTAGGCCAGTTCTTCGTCGGCGTGCGTAGTGCGGTGCGAGAGAATAGTGGAAATCAGCTCCCGCATAGGCGAGCGGCGCGGCTGCTCCAACGACAGTGGGTCGTAGAATTCGTTTAGAATAAGATGGTCTTGCCAGCTCTTCTCAGCCGGCGGCGAATCATAGGTGGCGGTAGTAAGTAGCATACCAGGGTGTACCGCTCGGCTTGGCTCTGGGTTGCACTAGCCGCTTTCAATCCCGGTCCAGCGCACTTGCCTGCGCCCACCGCAGGTCGCAGAAAATGAAAAACCGGCGGCACCAAAAGGCACCACCGGTTTCAATTATGTGATGATTCAGCGTGAAGCTTAGATGGTGCCTTTTTCAGCAGCTTTCTTCAGCTTCTCGTTAGCGAAGATGGCTACTTCCACACGACGGTTGGCAGTACGGCCGGCTTCGGTCGAGTTGTCGGCAACGGGCTGGCGCGAGCCGTAACCATTCACCGTGAAGCGCGAAGCATCTACCCCTTGCTGCTGAGCGTAGTTGGCTACAGCCTGAGCGCGGCGCTGCGAGAGCGGCTCGTTGATGGCGTCGGTACCAGTATTATCGGTGTGGCCTTCTACGATAACGTTGGTGTCGCCGTACTTGATGAGGGTCTTAGCCAGGTCTTGGATGTTGGCTTGCGCGGCCGAGGTCAGCGAAGAAGAGTTCTTGGCAAACAACAGGCCCGAGTCGAAGGTAATTTTGATGCCTTCCCCTACGCGCTCCACTTTAGCGCCAGCCATTTCTTTCTTCAATTCAGCCGCTTGCTTGTCCATACGGCGGCCAATTAGAGCACCGCCCGCGCCACCTACGGCAGCACCAATGATGGCACCTTTGGCCGTGCCCGACTTACCACCAATTACGCGGCCGAGAATAGCGCCACCGGCAGCACCACCCAAACCACCAATTACAGCACCCTTGGCAGTTTTGCTCCAAGGCTTCTTAGTGGTAGTTGTGGTGCCCTCATCCTGGGCTTGCAGAGTACCCGTGCCAAGCAACAGCATGGCCATCATCAGGGCGAAAAATGAACGGAGGTTTTTCATGAGTGAAAAAGTTTAAGGAGTTTCGGAGTTGGTAAAAAAAGAACAGTTTGGGCTAACACTACACCGGCCTTACAATTATTTATAAGAGCGGTGACCAGTCTGTGATAAGGTAATTTGCAACCACCTTGCCAAAAACGGTACAAGCTGCCGAAAATTATTGAAAATCGAGCTTATTTCATTTCAAATGCATTTTTTCAGCATCTCACGTTTTATAAAAAACCTTGATGCGCTGCATTTTATCTGGATACTGACCTAAGAAAAAACTTTCTCGCACCAAAGGTTCCGTGCCTTGGCAATCGTTGAGCTTGCTCTAAATTACGCACAAAAAAAGACCGCACTGTCCGTACGGTCTTTTTTCTAAGATCAAGAAGGATTACAGGCGACCAGCCTCGGCAGCTTTCTTCATTCTCTCGTTGGCGTAAATGGCAATTTCTACCCGACGGTTAGCTTGCTTGCCTTCCGCGGTGGTGTTATCGGCGACAGGCTGCGCCGAGCCGTAACCCTGGCTCGTTACGCGCGAGGCGTCCACGCCTTGGGCAACCGTGTAGTCAGCCACGGCTTGCGCCCGGCGCTGCGAAAGCGGGTTGTTGATAGCGTCGGAGCCCGTATTGTCGGTGTGGCCTTCTATGAGGACGTTGGTGTCGGGGTACTTCTGCAGAACCGCCGCCATCTTCTGGATTTCCGACTGCGAAGCGGCACGTAAGGTGGCGCTATTGACGTCGAAGAGAATGCCCGAGTCGAAGGTGATTTTGATGCCTTCCCCTACGCGTTCTACCTTGGCGTTCTGCATATCGCGCTGCAGATCTTCGGCTTGCTTGTCCATTTTGCGGCCGATGAGCGCACCACCCGTGCCACCCACGGCAGCACCAATGATGGCGCCGGCAGCGGTACCATTTTTACCACCAATTACGCGGCCGAGCACCCCACCTACCACGGCGCCACCGCCAGCACCGATCAGGCCGCCCTTCGCGGTTTTGCTCATACCGGTTTTGCGGGGGCCGGTACCATTAGTATCAGGCGCGTCCGGAATGTTGGGGTTGCGGGTTTGTGAAGTGGCGCACGAGCCAAGGAGCAGCGTCAGCGCCATGAAAAAAGAGAGAAACGACTTAGGAGTTTTCATTGGGATGTACTTAGGGAATGAGAGATTCCAGTTGGGGTTTGGTCGTGCTTTACTGCTGTTACCCGTAAAATGTTTGCCGAACATAGTTCTTTTACAATACGCAAAAGAGCGTTGAGCAACATTTCACGCGCAAAACTAAAAAGCCCGTTCCGTACAGATTTACTGCACGGAACAGGCTTTTCCAACAAGCGTGCCGGATTTAGTGTGTGCGCTGGGTTGCTTTGGCTACGGGCACCACAGTAGCTTCCTCGGCGGGCCGCAGCATGGCCAGCAAATCAGAGAGTTGGTGCTTGAGTTGCTTACGATCTACGATGAAATCGAGGAAGCCGTGCTCCAACACAAATTCCGCGCTTTGAAAGCCTTTGGGCAAGTCTTTACCAATAGTTTCTTTGATAACGCGCGGTCCGGCAAAGCCAATCAACGCGCCTGGTTCAGCAATGTTGAAATCGCCGAGCATGGCAAACGAAGCCGTTACGCCGCCTGTGGTGGGGTCGGTTAGAAGTGAAATGTAGGGCACCCCAGCTTCCGAGAGCAGTGCCAGCTTAGCCGACGTTTTTGCCATCTGCATCAACGAAAAGCCGGCTTCCATCATTCTCGCCCCGCCGGAGCGCGAAATCATCAGAAACGGCAGGCGCTGCTGACGGGCGTAGTCGATGGCACGGGCAATCTTCTCCCCTACCACCGAACCCATGGAGCCGCCGATGAAACGAAAATCCATAGCCGCTACCACTAAACCCTGGCCGTTGGACTGCCCGTGCGCGGTCCGCACGGCATCGCGTAGGCCAGTGGTTTTTTCGGTGGCCGCCACGCGCTGCGGATAGGCTTTGGTGTCCACAAAGTGCAGCGGGTCATCGGAGTGCATGTCGGCATCGAGTTCCGTGTACCGGCCTTCGTCGAAGAGGATGTCGAAGTAGTCGGCCGCGTCAATCCGCTCGTGGTGGTTGCAGTTGCCGCAGGTAAATAGCAGGCGCTTATGCTCCGCCATTGTGGCTACCACTTTGCACTCCGGGCACTTGTGCCACAGCCCGTCCGGCGTCTCCTTCTTCTGCTCCGTCGGCGTGACGATGCCCTTCTCTACGCGCTTAAACCAAGACATTCTTACTGAATTAGGAATTGAGAATGAGGAATGAAGAATTAGACCCGAGATGAGTGAAGAATAAGAACTAAAAAATTCTTCATTCCTGATTCCTAACTCTTCATTCAAATTACGCCAGCGTGATGCTGTCGTCCAGGTACACGTCCTGGATGGTGTTGAGCAGTTCCACGCCTTCGGCGAAGGGGCGCTGAAAAGCTTTACGGCCCGAAATGAGACCTTGCCCGCCGGCGCGCTTGTTGATAATGGCCGTTTTGATGGCCGCGTCCCGGTCGCCGGCGCCGAGGCTTTCACCACCCGAGTTGATGAGTCCGATGCGGCCCATGTAGCAATTGGCTACTTGGTAGCGCGTCAGGTCGACGGGATGGTCGGTGGCCAGCGTTTCGTACATGGCCTTGTGGGTCTTGCCGAACTTCAAGGTAGAGAAACCGCCGTTGTTTTCCGGCAGCTTCTGCTTGATGATGTCGGCCTGAATAGTAACGCCAAGGTGGTTGGCCTGGCCCGTAAGGTCGGCGGCTACGTGGTAGTCTTTGTCGGCAGTCTTGAAGGCATTGTTACGCGTGTAGCACCACAGCACCGTCGCCATGCCCAGCTCGTGCGCCCGCTCAAACGCCTGGCTCACTTCTATGATCTGGCGGTTCGATTCTTCAGAGCCAAAATAGATGGTAGCGCCCACCGCTGTAGCCCCCAGGTTCCAAGCTTCCTCTACCGAGCCAAACAGAATTTGGTCGAACTTATTGGGATAGGTCAGCAGCTCGTTGTGGTTGATTTTGACCAGGAACGGAATCTTGTGGGCATACTTGCGCGCTACCGTGCCGAACGTACCAAACGTAGTAGCTACCGCGTTGCAACCACCTTCTACCGCCAGCTTGATGATATTTTCGGGGTCGAAGTACATCGGATTTGGGCCGAAAGACGAACCCGCCGTGTGCTCAATGCCTTGGTCGACGGGCAGAATGCTCAGGTAGCCCGTGCCCGCCAGTCGGCCGTGATTGTATAGCTGCCCCAGGCTTCGCAGCACTTGCGGCGTCCGGTTGGAAGGCACGAAGCAACGGTCCAGAAAATCGGGGCCGGGCAGGTGCAGCAGGTCCTTACTAATGGTTTTACACTCGTGCTGAAGCAATGCCTGAGATTCGGCATTGAGGTGGGCCGTGATGGAAGCCATTGGTTGGGTGGTTACGTGGTAAATCGGGCCGGATTGGCGGGCCAAATATAGGGCGAAATTCCCTTGCTTCCGGGGCCAGCGCTGGGACGTGGGCCTATTGCTGAGTACCTTGCCGTGGGATATTGCGGGCAATTGGCCCGACGACCCAAACCTTGCCTTTTCAACTGCTGTATCTTGTGAAAAAAACTGTTTACTATTTTCCCATGCTGGCCTTGGCGGCTGCCTTCGTGCTGCCGGGTTGCGTGGCTTCCAAGAAGTACGATGACTTAAAAGCCCGCCAGGCATCGACGGAGCTGGGCAAAGCGGATGCGGAACGGCAGCAGCGCACCGCCGTGGCGGAGTTGAAAAAAGCCACCGACGAGCTGGCCGAAATGCGCCTAGCCAACCGTCGCCTCGTTGATGACTCGGCCCAGACGGGCAATGCCCTGCGCCGCACCCGCCAGCTCTACACTCAGCTCACCGACAGCTACGACAAGCTGCTCAAAAACTCGGACCGAGAATTGGCCAATAAATCATCCGACTACAACAAGGTGGCTCAGGACCTAGCCCGCCGCGAAGCCGAATTAGGCGACCTGGACGTGTCGCTGCGAAAAACCCGCGCCGACATCGACCGGCTCAATGCGGACCTCAAAACCCGCGAAGCCAAGCTGGCCGAACTGGAAAAAGCCCTGGCTGAAAAAGACAAGGCCGTAAACGACCTGCGCGCCAGCGTAGCCAATGCGTTGCGCGGCTTTCAGGGCACCGATTTGCAGGTGAAGATGAAGGATGGCAAAGTGTACGTATCGCTCTCCGAGCAGCTGCTCTTCAAAACCGGCTCCACCAAAGTAGATCCTAAAGGACAAGAGGCGCTGAAGCAGCTGGCCGCCGTGCTTAAAACCCAGCCCGACGTAAACGTGGTAGTCGAAGGCCACACCGATAACGTCGCCTTCAGCCGTCCTACCGCCGCCATGCAGGACAATTGGGACCTAAGCGTGCTCCGTGCCACCGAAATTGCGCGTCTGCTCACCACGGGCGGCGTGCAGCCGGAGCGCGTCACGGCGTCGGGCCGCTCGCAATACGTGCCCGTAGTTCAAAACGACTCTCCTTCCAACAAGGCATTGAACCGTCGTACCGAAATCATTCTGACGCCTAAACTGAATGAGCTGCTCAAGATTCTGGACAGCAATTCGGTGACAAGTAAGTAGAGGGCAGGATAGAGACCTTGGCTGTAGGGCGTTGGGGCGTGGATGATGGTCTGACCTGACTAGTTTCGTTGAATGCTCTCTGCTTGGTTACTGGCGCCAACTACCTGACATAACAAAGCCGGCCTTATGGGGCCGGCTTTGCTTTATCGTGTTGTGTTGGCAAAAAGTACCGCTTATCTGGTGGTTGGTAGGGTCACATTCAGACGAGCGAAGTAGAAGCCGCCGTTGAAGCCGAATTGGTTGGGATTGTAGAGCGTCCGGCCCCGGTTGGTGTTGTCGAGGTTTGATACGTAGCTCAGGTCAGTGCGACTTTGATCAATGCCACCTTGCGCGTTAAGAGGTGGTTGATTGAAGTTGTTTGGGTCGTTACGCGGATTGACGCGGTATTTATCAGGATATACGTCAAACAAGTTATTGGCACCAACTGATATACTCAACTGTTTCAGGACCTGAAAGCTGATTGTAGCATCCGTTACCCATTTGGCCGCAAACGTTTGGTCGATAGACGAAAATAGGAAGCCACCATTGAAAGTCGTGGGGGCATCAAGGCGAGCATCGCGGTACGTTACTTCACCGAAGCGCACGGTCCGCACATCCAACCCTAGCTTGCCAATCGTGTAGTTGGCGCTCAAAATTATTTTGGTACGCGGCTGTGCGTTCTCTAACCGTCCGCGCTGCTGGCGGTCAAAGAAAATATTACGCACCGCATCATTGCCGACAAGTGTGCTAGGAATATTGACGTTCTGCACTTTAGTCTCAGTGAAGTTAGCTGCTGCTGTCACATTCAACCGGCTTTTCTCACCAATAGCAAATCTATTGTTTAGGACTACGTCAATACCACGCGTGCGAGTATCTACAGCGTTGGCAAAGAACTGTACGATACCGATACCAGCGTTGGGGCCGGGAGGAGTATTAGGACCTAGAATACCATTGACCACTGCTGCTACAGCCGGGTTACCATCGCCTCTGCTAAACTGTGATGATAGCACAATTCGGTCATTGATATCAATTTGATAAGCATCAACCGTCAAAGTAGCCGTGCTAGCCACGCGAGCGGTAATACCCACACTGTAGTTGACAGATTTTTCCTGTTTCAGCGAGCCCACTCCGAACGCTTCTACTACAGTGCTTTCGTTGTTGGCCGTGAGTACCGTTTGCGGGTTACCCTGCACGAATTGGGTGCTGGAGCTAGTAAAATAGCGCTGTTGCAGCGAAGGAGCCCGGAAACCATTACCGACCGTACCGCGCACGGCCAGATCGTTGAGGATGCTAAACCGCAGCGAAGCCTTACCGCTCACGTTTGAGCCAAAGTCGCTGTAGTTTTCGGCGCGGCCTGCCAAACCAACCAAAAGTTTCTCCGTGATGTCGCTTTCCAAATCAAGGTAGCCCGCTACGTTGGTACGGGATCTATCAAGCTCGTCGCCGGGCTGGTAGCCTGGAAATACCTGCGCACCTGGTAAGCCGGGACCATTAGCCGCTGTCACTTGGCGAGTGTTGGACCATGTCACGCCAGTCTGCACGGTACGGTTTCCGCGCTCATACGAGGCAAGCTCACCCGCTTCAATCTGAAAGTTATCGTCGCGGAACTCGCCACCAAACGCTACGTTCAAGGTGCTGACGGCTGGCACGTTCATCAGCTTGCGCGCAAAGTTTAGGTTGACGGTGTTTTGACGGAAATAAATTTTGCCAGCGTAAAACTCGGTCTGGCTGGTGCCGGTTGGCAGCGAAGCATTCAGCGAGTTCGTGACGTTATATTCGAGGCTGTTGCTGCCGTAAGTGTTGCTTAGGTCGAAATTGAAGCCTGCTACTACTCCACGCACGCCCGCAATGAGCGAACGGTCTTTGATGACAGGCTCAATGAACGGCAAGAAGCCGTTAGGATACAAAGTACTGTCCGTCTGCTGGCTATACCGGCCCGGCAAGCGCGCGAAGCCAGCCGCTTTACCTTCGCGCTGCGTTACACCACCAGCAATGTACACTTCGAGGCTTCGGGCGGGAACCAGTGTGAAGGCTGCATTGACAAAGCCACTGTAGTTACGCGCCTGCGAATTGCCAAAGCGTAAGTTGCGACGATCATAGCCTCGCTCACTTACCAATTGATCATCCCGTTCTTTTAACGCCGCGCGTTCGTCACTAGAGAGGGGTACTGTGCGAGGTACGGCGTTGGGGCCTGTAGAAGGATCACCTGGCATCCAAACTGGGTTGGGCTTGCTAGGGTAGTTGCCGCCATTGTCACCCAGGTAAATTAGCGGAGCCGTATCTACCCCACTGCGGTTGGTGTAGCCACGATTCAGGAACTGGCCGCTTACATCAATAAAACCGCGGCCGCCGAGACCAATACCAACGTTGGCATCCGCCTGAAATAAATCTCCGTCGCCTTCGTAAGTCTGGCCCGCGGTGCTGCTCACGTTTACCCCTGTAGAGTCGTCTTTGAGCTGAATATTGATAACGCCCGCAATAGCATCGGAGCCGTATTGCGCGGCGGCACCATCGCGCAGCACTTCGATACGTTTGATAGCGGCGGGCGGAATCACGTTCAAATCGGTTCCTACCGAGCCGCGGCCTACGGTACCGTTGATGTTGACCAGTGAGGACGTATGACGGCGTTTACCGTTCACAAGCACCAGCACCTGATCGGGGCCCAGGCCGCGCAAGCTGGCTGGGTCGATGTGGTCCGTACCATCGGAAATGGTTTGGCGGGCGGACTGGAATGATGGTGCCGTAAAGCTCAGTACCTGCGAAACATCGGTTTGGGCGAAAGCGCGAATCTCGCGGGGTGATATTACATCGACCGGCGAAGTGGTGAGGATGTTGGAGCGGCCTTCGGTAGCGCGTGAGCCGGTTACAACAATTTCGTTGAGGTCGGTGCTGCTCACTTCCAGCTTCACTTCTATGTCGGTGCGGCCTTGTACCGGTACCTGTTGGGGCACGAAGCCTATGGCGGAGAAAGTGAGCGTGGAGTTAGGCGAAACCTTGAGTACAAACCGGCCTTCGCTGTTGGTAGCGGTGCCATTGGTGCTGCCGCGTTCCAATACAGTGGCGCCCGGAATATTCTCTCCTTTACTATCCAGCACGTGACCCGACACGGAGATTTTGTCGGCGTCAGTTTGGGCTCTTGAGGCTAACCCCGTAAGGAGCAGCAACATGAAGAGTAACAGCTTTTTCATACGCAAAAAAGAGAAGTGGAAAGTTGAAATGTAAAAAGCTTGATTTCGTAGCGGTGTCTTCTATTTAGAATTGACCAGAAGCACGGCTAAGGACGATTTGTGAAAAATGAAGCTACTGTGAAAAAAGTAATAATGCAGGTGGTGGCAGAAGCAAAATGTAGCTCAAGCTGAATTATTGACGTTCAGGCAGCTAACATCCTGGGCTTCACCTAAGTGATTTCTCCCGCCACGAACTTTACTTATCTGAGCCGGAAAGTAAAAGGCAGCTCGTATATCACCGGAACAGCGCGGGAGCCAATGCGGCCGGGGGTCCATTTGGCTTCCACGGTACGGGACACACGCAACGCCTCTTCGTCGCAGCCGCTGCCGATGCCTTGCACCACTTTATGGTTGGAGATGTTGCCCAACGTATCTACTAGAAAGCTCACTACCACTTTGCCCTGTACGTTGCGGTTTTGCGCCTGCGCCGGATAATTAAGCTTGACCATATAATTGGCTAAAGCATCGTGGCCCCCTATACACCAAGGCGGCTGGCTAAGCAAAGTCTTCTCCCACACTCCTGGCTGTATTTCGGCTAGATATTCCTTTCCATCGGGGCGGAAGTAGGTCATCTGACCAGTGGTATGGTCGTATTTCTGCGCTAAGATTTGCTCGCCATTGGCAGCATAGCTATAGTATTCCCACTCACCAACCTTTTCGTTCTTCTCCACCATTCCACTTTCCCATTTACTGGTTCGTAGTTTTTGCGCCTCGGCAGTAAAGGAGCAACTTAGTGAAGTAAACAACATCAGCAGTAAAACTCGAACCATATTCAAATATTTCAAATGGAATAGGCCATAGGGATATTCTACAGCCTAAAGGTGTTAGTTTCGAACAATATATGACGTATTCTTCATACAGACCGGCTATCCCTCAAATTTTCTTTGTGTGTCTTAGCCTCTTGCAAGCTGACAGCGCGACTATCTAGCCCACGAAGCATATGTACCTGTGCCTTAGGCTTCGGCAAGAGTTGTGTTATAAAATTCTGGTTACTAAGCTTTGAGGAACATTTTTTGCTACTATCATTATTCTTCACACGTTCATTCATTTCCTCTTATGCGCTCATTTCTTTACTTCCGTCTTTTTCTGATAGTAGCCCTTCTAACAGGAAGTAGGCAAATAGCTACCGCTTCACACGCAATAGGCGGCGACTTGACCTACACTTACATTGAAGGATCCACTTCACAGTATCGTGTTGTTGCCCGTTTGTATGGCCGGGAGCCTGAAGGCGTACCTGATTTCGGGGATACTGCCTTTTTGCAATGCAACCTAAATGGCTGCGCGAATCCTGCCTCAGGCAGTTTTGTTGCTAGTCTCAACCGAACTTCAGTGGTTGCCAGACAGCTAAGGTGCGTAGGCAGCCGATCCTATAGAATATCGCAATTTGAAGGCGTGGTAACGCTGCTTCCCGGTCAATGGACACTTATAGTCAATTCTGAAAACCGTTCCAGTGGCAGCAACCTCGGCAATGGAAACGGGGATGCCTATACCATGTACCTCAAGGCTTTTTTAGATAACTCCAGTGGCCTAACTAACTCTTCGCCCCGCTTTACTTCATTTACACTGCCTTACGTGTGTGCTAGCCAACCGTACCGCTACAGCTTCAGCACCTTCGAGCCCGATGGCGACTCTTTGGTGTATCGCTCAGTGGAGCCTCTTACCAGTGCTATTCTGCCCACCCCTACTGTTGGTTGCCCTTTTCCTGCGCTCTACAGCAATTACCCTGGTGGGCAGTTTCAGGATCCTGTTAATGGACAAACGGCATCTTACCTAGCTGGTCAGTTTTCGACCAGTCTTCCCCTTTTGTCTTTCCGGGCCAACAATGGTGTAGCGGTGCCACAATTTGAATTGAATGCCGCTACTGGAGATTTGCTCACTACTCCGGTGCTACAAGTTGGCGACAACGTGGTAGCGGTGCGGGTAGATGAGTACCGCCGGGTGAATGGTACCTGGACGCAGATAGGCAGTGTAACCCGTGATGTTGTTTATTCCGTGTTCAATGGTGACGGCAACCGTAACCCCAGCTTCACCAACCTTACGTTAACGGGAACTTCTGCTCCCCAACCCATCGACCAAGCTATTGTAGCCCAGCCTGGTCAATTAGTTTCCCTTACCCTCACCGCCGCCGACCAAGACGCTGGCCAGATAATACGACTCAGCAGCGACGTAGCGGCCACGGTTCCTGGTGCCTCCTTCCAGACGCAAGGCATCAACCAAGGTGTTTTAAGCTGGCAAGTACCTGCGAATATTCAGCCAGGCCGTTATACCTTCACCGTAACAGTAGCCGACAATGGCTGCCCGATAAATGGCTCCGAGGTTCGTACTATCTCTTTTATAGTACCCGCCCGGACCTTAGCTACTTCGTCTAGCCGCGCGGTGGTTTTAGCGGCTTACCCCATGCCCTTCACTGAGCGAGTGCAGTTTCAACTGCCCACTGCTGCTGTACAGCCGGTTACTATCATCGATGGCCTAGGCCGTGTAGTGACTACGCTCATGAGCCGCTCTGATGGGAACGTGGAATGGCGCCCGGCAGCCACTGTGGCCGCGGGTGCCTATTTCGCTCGCTCCAACAACGGTAAGTATGTTTTCCGGCTGCTGCGCGAATAGAGTCACAGCGCATTTATTAGTTGCTACAGCAGTCACCTGACTTCCCATCCATAAAAAAGGGTGCCCTAACTACCAGACTATCGGTAGTTAGGGCACCCTTTTTATGACGGCTTAAGCAGGCTCAACTACAAGCTGCTTTTAGCCGATAGCCTGGCGCAAGTCCTCAATCAAATCTTCGACATCCTCAATGCCTACGCTGAGACGAATGAGAGAATCGGAGAGGCCAGCTTTGCGGCGCTCTTCGGCCGGGATGCTGGCGTGCGTCATAGTAGCGGGATGGCCCGAGAGGCTTTCTACGCCGCCGAGGCTTTCGGCCAGGGAGAACAGTTGAAACTTCTCCAGCACGGCTACGGCATCTTCTTTCCGGTCGCCTTTGAGCACGAAGGAAATCATGCCCCCGAAGTCGCGCATTTGGCGGGCGGCTACGTCATGGTTGGGATGCGCGGCCAAGCCAGGCCAGTACACTCGCTCCACTCGCGGGTGGCTGTTGAGGTACTCGGCTATGGCGCGGCCGTTTTCGCAGTGGCGTTGCATGCGCAAGTGTAGGGTTTTGAGGCCACGCAGTACCAGAAAGCAATCCTGAGGGCCTGGCGTGCCGCCGCAGGCATTCTGCAAAAACCGCAGCCGCTCGTGCAGTTCGTCGTCCTTTACAATGAGGGCGCCCATTACCACGTCGGAATGGCCGCCCATGTACTTAGTTAGGGAGTGCATCACTACGTCGGCACCTAAGTCCAGAGGCGTCTGCAAGTAAGGCGTCGAGAAGGTATTGTCTACCACGAGCAGGGCCCCGGCTTTCTTGGCTATGGCAGCAGCAGCGGCAATATCGATGACGTTGAGGAGCGGGTTGGTGGGCGTTTCCACCCAGATGAGCCGAGTGCGCTCCGTCACCTTCTCCTCCACGGCTTGCATGTCGTGCATGGGCACGAAATGGAACTTGATGCCGTAGTTGGCAAATACCTTGGTGAAGAGCCGGTAGGAACCGCCGTACAAATCGTTGGTGCTGATGACTTCGTCGCCGGGTTGCAACAGCTTGATGAGGCAATCGATGGCTGCCATGCCGGAGGCGAAAGCCAAGCCGTGCTGCCCGTTTTCCAGCGCCGCGAGGGCGTCTTGCAGCTGCGTGCGGGTGGGATTGTGGGTGCGCGAGTACTCGAAGCCTTTATGGTCGCCGGGCGAGCGTTGCACGTAGGTCGACGTCTGGTAGATAGGCGTCATGATGGCTCCGGTTTCGGGGTCGGGATGCACGCCGGCGTGAATGGCCTTGGTTCCGAATTTCATATCGTGAGACTAAGAGCTGGGGAAATTGGGGGTTGGGCGGCAAAGGTAACCACGCGTTGGCAGCAACGAGCCGCAGGACGGACTTCACTACCGCACGCGGCAACTAAAAGTTCTTCAACTCTTTCTGTAAAAAGCCACTGCTTCTGGCATGTATCATTATCTTTCGGCAAAATTGTATTCACCTTTTTCTCCAGCAGCTTGAAGAAACTTCTACTCCTTTTATTCTGCGTAGGTATGCAACTGGCCACCTACGCTGCTCCCTCTCCCACCGATTCCCTGGCCGCCGAACAGGCTTACATCGACTCGGTGCAGGCCACACTTCACTACCAGACGGGCCATATCACGCTGCCTGGAGGAATAGGTGCCATCAACGTGCCGGCTGGTTTCCGCTACCTCGACGCCCCGCAGAGCGACTATGTGCTCACCAAGCTCTGGCGCAACCCCGATGGCGAGTCGCTAGGTATGTTGTTTCCCGCTGACCGAGGCCCGCTCGACGATAACAACTGGGCCTTCGTAGTGGAGTACGACCCTTCGGGCTATGTGGAAGACGATGATGCCGCCGACATCAACTATGATGACCTGCTGAAGGAAATGCAGGAAGACACCGAAGAAAGCAATGCAGAGCGCCAGGCCAACGGCTATGAGCGTATTTTGCTGGTCGGCTGGGCCGCCAAGCCTTATTACGATGCCAAGCTGAACGTGCTGCACTGGGCCAAGGAACTGCGTTTCGGCGGCTCGTCTACTACCACGCTCAACTACAACGTGCGGGTGCTAGGCCGCAAGGGCGTGCTCAACCTGAATGCTGTGGGTGAAATTCCGCAGCTAGCCGAAATTCGGGGCACCATTCCATCCGTTATTAAAAGCGTGGAGTTTGCCAAAGGCCAGCAGTACGCCGACTTCGACCCCAAAATTGATGAGGTAGCGGCTTACGGCATTGGCGGGCTCGTAGCGGGTAAGGTGCTGGCTAAAGTGGGAGCCTTTGCGCTGCTAGCGAAATTCTGGAAAGTACTGCTGGCACTGGTGGCCGGCGGCTGGGCAGCTATTCGACGCTTCTTCGGAGCCAAAACTGACGACGAATAAGCGGCATCCTTCTGCCCCGAGCTGCAGGCTAGCGCAGCCTTCCGCCATTTTCTTACGTTCTACCTTCGGGCCGGCGCCTTCACGCCGGCCCGATTGTTTTACTGCTGCTTATGGCTTTTCTCCGGGAGCTTTTTCAAAAAAACGCCTCCACGCTACTCTCAATGCTATTGCTGGCGGGCCTACCGTTTGTGGGTAGCTCCTCGCTAGGCTTTCTGCTTTACCGCCACCAAGATTGGTTGCAGCAGCCGAGCTTACTGGAGGCCGTGCTGTACTTTTTGGCCATCGGAGTAGCTATGGCCTTTTCCTTGCTCCATACTACAGTGGCCGTGTTGCTCACGGGCTTCTACTTTGGTTGGGCTGGTTTCCCTGGCATGCTGGTGGCGTACACACTAGCCGCTCTCACGGGCCACTACCTAGCCTCCAGCCTCGACCACGGCAAGATGCTCACTTTTCTGAGCCATTTTCCCAAGGCCAATGCCGTGATGCGCGAAATGAAAAACGACAGCTGGCAGTTTGTGTTTCTGCTTCGGATTTCTCCCGTTACACCGTTTGCGCTGATGACTTTTATTCTGGCGGTGATGGGCGTAGACCGGCGGCGCTTCTTGTTGGCTTCGGTGGTCGGCATGCTGCCGCGCAGCCTCTTCTTCTTCTGGCTTGGCACCAAAGCGCAGGATGTATTTACGCTGCTCCGTGACCCTGATACCGGCACTGCTGGCAAACTGCTCGTAGCGGTTTTGGTTACGGTTTCTTTCTTTGGGCTTTATTACTTATTCACTCGGGCCTTGCGACGGGCATTAAGCAAAGGCGCTAAAATGGAGTAAAAAATTTCCCTGAAATTCAGCACCTTGCAGGCTTTACTACAAAATTTGTGGCCTAAAAACTATTCCTGGCTTGCACAGCGCCGTCCTTCCCTGCTATCTTTGCAAAACCAAAACGGAAAAACGCTCCGCAAAATGGTAAAAATGGTTGTGTAGCTCAATTGGATAGAGCATCTGACTACGAATCAGAAGGTTTAAGGTTCGACTCCTTACACGACCACAGAAAACCTCATTCACACGCTGTGAATGAGGTTTTTGCTTTTCCATCGGACAGAATATCGGACAGTCGGGCTTGACCGGGGCTAGAAGGACAAAGTTTTTTCGAGCTTGTCCTCCGCTGAATATACTTTTTCTCTCGCCAAGGGAAATTAGAGCAAATCTCAAGTTGGTGTATGGGTTTGGATATGTCTTTTGCGCATGAAAGCCTATTCGAATGATTTGCGGGAGCGTGTAGCAGCGGCGTGTGCCGAGCCTGGTGCCACCCACGCCGTCGCCGCCCGGTTCTGTGTATCAGGTTCGTTTGTCGAAAAGCTGCGCCAGTGCCAGCGGGCGAGCGGTTCGGTGGCCTCGCTGCCCCACCGCAGCGGCCCGGCGCCGCTGCGGTGGGGCAGCGAGGCCCGCACGGAACTAGTGGCCTGCTGGCGCCAGCAGCCCGACGCGACCCTGAACCAGGTGCGCGTGTGGGTAACCGCACTGGGCGGCCCGGCCGTGAGCCGGGCCAGGCGGAAGCGGGCCGTACAGGGACTGGATTGGCGGCAAAAAAAAGAGCGTCCACGCCGCCGAGTGCGACACCGCCCGCGTGCGGGCCGCCTTCCTCGAAGCCGTGCAAAGCGAAGACGTTACCTGCTTTAAGTTTGTGGACGAAACAAGCACGAACCTGACGTACTGCCGCCGGTACGCTCGCGCCGCAGGCGGGCAACGCGCCAACTAGGCCACGCCGCTGCACGGTGGCCCGAATGTAACGCTCGTGGCGGCGCTGATCCCAAACGGCTTGCAAGCGGCTATGCCCGTGAGCGTAGCCGTCAACTGCGACGTGTTTGCCGCTTACCTCGACCAAGTACTCGGCCCCACGCTCGTGCCCGGCGACGTAGTCATGCTCGACAACCTACCGGCCCATACAGTGGCTGGCCTGGCCGCCCGCGTCGAAGCCCGCGGCGCACGCTTGCTGTAGTTGCCGCCCTACTCGCCCGATTTCAATCCCATCGAACGCGCTTTTAGCAAGCTCAAATCGTGGCTACGCACGGCGCAAGCCCGCACCCGCGACGCCTTGGAGGCCGTCAGCCAAATGGCCACGGAATGGGTGACCGGAGCCGACGCGAAAAACTGGTTTGACCATTGTGGCTACCACGTACACTAACCTGAAAACTGCTCTGGTATCCTTGTTGTCCATTTTGTTATCCGTGACGTACATTTGTGAGAATTATTAACGCATAAATGTGGAAACACACTGCTTAATGTACACTAAACCTGGTCCACATTTATCGGATCTGTTGAGCAACAACCCAAAAAAGAGATGCCAGCCGGGGTAGATGGAGACACGGGAGGCCGCATCAAGCAGATTTTTGAGCACTACCGACTTAGCACCTACGAGGCGAACCAGAAGCTGGGCTACGCCCGGTCTTCCAAGCTCTACAAAGTGCTCAGCGGGGACGTGAAGCCGTCGTATGAAACGACAACCGACTTGCTGGCTGCTTTCCCGGACGTGTCGGCCGAGTGGCTGCTGATGGGCAAGGGGCCAATGCTGCACAGCGCGCCGCCGGCGGCACCCATTGAGTTGCCCAAACCGACGATGCAGCCGTCACGAGCTGTGTTCAGCAGCGCCCAAATTCAGACCATAACGGTGGACCGGATGGCAATGAAACCACGATGCTGATGCCGCTGGCGGTGCAGGCGGGCTACCCGACGCTGTGCAACGAGGCGGTGTACCTTCAGGACATGAAGTCGTATGAGCTACCCGGCTTCGAATATGGCGAGTACCGGGCATTCGAGGTAGATGGGGACAGCATGTACCCGACGTTTCGGCACCGCAACATCGTGGTGTGCAAGAACGTGGACCGGCTGGACCTGCTCAAGCCGGACGAGTGCTACGTCATTGTAACGTCGGAAAACCTGCTGCTCAAGCGCATTCCGGCCGTGATTACCGACCGGCGCGGCACGTTTGGACTGCACTCGGACAACCCGGCGTTTAAGCCCTACACGCTGCCGGTGGTTGATTTGCAGCAGCTCTGGATGGTGCGGGACCACCTCTCGACGAGCATTCCGGGCAAGCCCGACCACACGGCGGCCCGCCTGATGGAACGGCTCCAGGAAGTGATTGAGTTGCTGGGCCACGACTACAACGAGGTGCGGCATTTCCTGAACCAGGGAGCCACGACCCCGGCGCGGAAGTAGCGCTACGCACGGCCGGTGCCCTTACCGGTTTTAACGGTGCGCTTTTCGGCTTTGAGCGCGGCCAGCACCTCGGCGCGTTTGAGGTAGGTGCGGCGGCCCATCTTGTGGTAGGTGAGCAAGCGCCGGCGTTTCCATTCGTGGACCGCGTCTGGGGGCACACGTCGAGCATTTCGGCGGCCTCCTGCACGGTCAGCAGGTCGGCGGCGGGGGCATCTAGCGGGCCGGCCGGGGCGCTGGGTGGTTTTGTGCCGGAAGATGGCCCGCAGGTCTTCGAGCAGTTGGGCGTAGGGAACGGGGGTAAGCAAAACAGGCTTCATGAGGGTGCGCTGCTGGGATTATTGGCCAGCGACAACCCAAAGGGAGCCTGTTTTTCGTGCGGGGTTAATCGTCCGCATGAAGTTTGTATGAAACAGATTGAAGCCGCATGAAAAAAATTTCTGTTCAGCTAAACATTTACGCTGCTATTTTTATATTTCAGCAAACTCTGGCAATGAAATATCTAATGAGGCTGCCTCAAATGCCGTGTTCCGACCGGCACAGACCTCGAAGGGGTTTAGGAAGCAGAAGCAGTTTGTAAGGGGTATTGGCGAAAATTCTTGAGTAGGATTTTCTGCAAGTTCTGGTAGCGGTGATTAAAGCGAAACGCCCATTCTTTCAAATGCAGCAGAAAAGTATGCTTGGGCACGCCGGCAAACAGCAGCAAGCAACTTTTAGCAAAGCCCCGAAACGACGCGATGCCGTTGATATGCGCCACGCCCGGCACCCGCTCGTCCTGCCCGTGCTGCACCCGACGGTGGCAATTGAACCCCACCCCTCTCAGTCCATCATACCCGCGCCAGCCGTTGCTTGCTGCGTGGTTTCGGCTTGGCGAACGGTGGCTATGGCAAACCATTGGTTTCGTCTTCGGCTCTTGGTGATGGCGCTGTTAGCGGCCGGAACTGACCCGGCGGCCTGCTGGGGGCAGGCGCGGCCGCGGCCGTTTGGCGTGGCTCAGGGCCTGCCCCAGAACGGTGTTTCGGACCTGGCCATTGATCCCGCCGGACGGCTCTGGGGCGGCACCATGGGGGGTGCCTTTCGCTACGACGGCCAGCGCTTCGAAACCTTCGGCCCGCGCCAGGGCCTGCCCACTACCCAGATCATGGGACTGGCCACCGGCCCCGACGGCACCGTGTGGCTGAACCACTTAGAAGGCCGGCTGAGCTGCTACCGGGCCGGCCGGGGGCGGGTGTTGCGCCGCTTCAACGGCCAGCTCGGCGGGCCACGCTACCTCTGGGCCGGCGCGCTGCCCGGTGGCGGCACCGACCTCTGGCTGCTCAGCGAGCACGACGAGCTGCTGCGCCTGCGCCTCGGTCCCGGCCCCGACACTACCCTGACGCGCTACGCCGCCGCCGCGCTGGGGGTGCCGCCCGGCACGGCTTTCGCAGGCCTGGGGCCGGGGCCGGACGGGCAGCTTTGGGTGGTGTCGGGAGCTGGGTTGTGCGTGCTTGACCGCCGCACCGGGCGCCGGCTGCCCGCCGCGGCCCCGCCCGTGCCGGCCGGCGCGGTGGTGCGGCGGACGTGGTGCGTAGCGGACACCCTGGCCTGGCTGGCTACCAGCCGGGGGCTGGTGCGGGCGCGCCGGGGCCCCGCTCAGCCTTGGCGTTGCCAGTTGCTGGGCGCCGCCCAGGGCCTACCCGCCGATAGCCCGGTTTATGCCGCTGTCCAGGACCGGGCCGGCCGAACTTGGGTTGAAACCAAAGCCGGCCTCTACGTAGGCCGCTCCGGCAGGCCCTGGGTCCTGGCCGATTCGGTGGCCGAGGCAGGGCACATGGCTACGCTGCTGCCCGATGCCGAAGGCAACCTCTGGCGGCGCACCGCCAACGGCCTCACCCAGTACCTGGCCGATGAGCAGTGCCAACGGGTCGGGCTCGCCCAGGGCCAGCCGCAGCCGGACGTCATGGCGCTAACCCCGGCGCCGGGGGGCAGCTGGTACGTGGGCGGCGTCAACGGGCTGGTGCGCTACTGGCCCGCCGGCCCGCGGCAGGCACCGCGCGCCGTGCGCATCGCCTTGCCCGGGACGTGGGCGATGGGCGCGATTAGCGCCGTGCTGGCCGACCGGCGGGGCGGGCTCTGGGTGGCCGCTTACTTGGAAGGCGTGGCCCGCTACGAGCCGGCCACCGGCCACTGGTGGGTGCCCCCGTGGTCGTCGCCGCAGGCCAGCCAGGCAGGGTTTGCCGAAGACGGCCGGGGCCGCCTCTGGCTGCGGGCGGCGGCGGGGGGCGTAACGTGCTACGACCCGGCCACAGACCGCGTCACCACCCACTCGCTCCAGCTGCGGCCCACGGATGCGCGGGGTGCGCACCGCTTCTTTTGCGACCGGCGCGGGCGGCTATGGGTGGCGGGCGGCTCCTATGGCTTGTTCTGGCTCGATGAGCCGGCCGGCGTGCTGCGCCCCGCCCCCGGCCTGCCCGACCCCGGCCGCGTGCCCCTCGTCATTGAGGCAATAGCCGACGACGCGGCCGGCAACCTCTGGCTGGGCGTGGGCGGCGACGGGCTGCGCCGCTACGACGGCCACCGGCTGTGGCCGGTGTCGGCCGGGGCCAGCGGCCCGGCGCCCACCAGCGTGTGGGCTTTGCCCAACGGGCACCTTTGGCTGGGTACCTTTCGCGGCCTCGACCTGTTCGACCCCGCCACCGACGAGCGCCGCCACTTCGGCGCAGCCGAAGGCCTGACCGACAACGCCTGCACGTTCGGGGCCCTGCGGCCCGACAGCCTGGGCCGGCTCTGGGTGGGGACCGAAGACGGGCTGTATGTGGTGGACCCCACCCGCGCCGCCGCCGTGCACCGCCCGCCCGTGCTGGAGCTGACCGGCCTGCGCGTGGGCCGCCGCGATACGGCCCTGGTGCCTGATTTGACCTTGCCCTACGACCGCAGTCAGCTCACCTTTAGTTTTATTGGGGTCAGCCTGAGCGACCCCAGCCAAGTGCGCTACCGCTACCGTCTGGTGGGCCTGCAAGCCGCCTGGCAGCCGCTCACGGCCCAGACCGAAGCTACCTTCACCAGCCTGCCCGCCGGCTCCTACCGCTTCGAGCTGCAAGCCGCCACCGCCGACGGCCGCTGGACTATCTGGCCCGCCGCCTACGCTTTCGTCATCCGCCCCGCGTGGTGGAACACGGCCTGGTTTCGGGGCCTGGCCGCGCTCGCGCTGGCCGCCGCCGGCTACGGGCTCTACCGGCTGCGGTTACGCCAGGTGCTGGCCGTCGAGCGCCTGCGCCTGGGTATCGCCCGCGACCTGCACGACGACGTGGGCTCGACCCTGAGCAGCATCTCCATCCTGAGCCAGCTCGCCGCCGCGCCCGCCGGCCCCGGTCCCCCTGGCCCGCTGCTCACCCAGATTGGCGAAAGCGCCCGCCAGACCCTGGCCGCTATGGACGACATCGTGTGGGCCATCAACCCCGCCCACGACCAGCCCCAGGACCTGAGCGCCCGCCTGCGCCGCCACGCCGCCGACCTGCTCGAAGCCCAGGGCCTGGCCCTGCACTTCGTGGCCGCGCCACCCCCGCCCGGCCTCAAGCTGCCCATGCAAACCCGGCGCGAGGTGTTCCTCATCTTTAAAGAGCTACTGCACAACACCACCAAGTACGCCCAGGCCGGCCAGGTGCGGGTGGCCTTGCGCTTTGCCCCGCGCCGCCTGGAACTGGAGCTGGCCGACGACGGCTGCGGCTTCGACACAGCCGCCCCCGCCCGGGGCAGCGGCCACGGCCTGCCCAACGTGCGGGCCCGCGCCGCCCTGCTCGGGGGCACCCTGGCCCTCGATACGGCCCCTGGCCGCGGCACCCGCTGGCGCTTGGTCGTGCCGGTGTAAAGGGTTTTAAGGGTAAGAGGGTGGGAAGGTAAGGAGGTAGGAGTGATTCTTAAACCTCTACCCTCTCACCTCCCTGCCCTAAAAATTCCTCCCCCCCTTTTATGTGATTGGCCGCCCGCCCGCGCCGTCGCATCTTTGCGGGCATGGAAACCGCGCCCATTCGCGTGCAGCTCTACGAGGACAACGCCGTGCTGCGCGCCAGCTTGGCCGTGCTCATCGGCGCGGCGCCCGATTTGCAGCTCACGGCCGCGCTCGGCCACTGCGGGCAGGCCGAGGCCGACGTGCGCCAGCTGCGCCCCGACGTGGTGCTGATGGACATCGACCTGCCCGGCCGCTCGGGCATTGAGGCGGTGCGCGGCCTCAAGGCGGCGGGCGAGCCAGCGCCGGCGGTGCTCATGCTGACCGTGTTTGACGACAGCGACCGCATTTTTCGGGCCTTGCAGGCGGGGGCCGACGGCTACCTGCTCAAGCGCACCGCGCCGGTCGACATCCTGGCCGCCATCCGGGAGGTGCGCACCGGCGGGGCCCCGCTCACGCCGAGCGTGGCCCGGCAGGTGCTGCGGTTTTTCGGAAGCGCCACCGGGCCGGGCCCGCCCGCGCCCGCCGGCCCGGCGGCCGAGGCCGACGCGGCCCACCTCACCGCCCGCGAGCAGCAGGTGCTCGGGCTGCTGGTAGAGGGCTTCAGCTACAAGATGATTGCCGCCGAGCTGGCCGTCAGCCTCGAAACCGTGCGCTCCCACATCAAGCGCATCTACGAGAAGCTGCACGTGCGCTCGGCCACCGAAGCCGTGAGCAAAGCCCTGCGCCAGGGCTTGGCTTAGCCCCATTTCCAACTAAATGGCTGCCACCGGCGCGCGGCGGCCGGCTTGCGGCGCGGCCAGCCGCGCACCAGCCGCTCAAAGCACCCTCCCATACTTATGGGATTGCGGGCCCTGGCCCAGCGCGGGACCTTTGCTCAACCGCCGGGCCAGGGCCGCCGGGACCACCTGATGGAAGCTCGTCTGGGTTCAGTGGTTTTCAGCTTGTGCAGGTGGGTGCCCGGGCCCGGCAGTTTCAGTTCGCTTAGAACTTACTCAAAAAACATGTTTGCTAGGCCCCGCCAACCGCCCGGATTTGAACTACTACCCGGCTTGGTTGGGCTGGCAGGCCAGAATTTTGAGGCCAAACCAGATGCGCTAGGTCAGCCCGGAGGAGTATTTATTAACGCCCATAAATTTTAATTTTCCATGAAAAAGACGTTGACTTTCTTCTTGATACTTTGCCGGGCTGCTGGCCGGCGCGGGTTGCTGGCCGGGCTGCTGCTGCTGAGCCTGGCGGCGCAGGCTCAGTTTTCGACCACGGCGACCACACCGTTTTTCGTGTGCAACGCGCCCGGCAACCAACTGGGCGTGCAGGCCTTTGCCGACGGGGCGGGCGGTTCCTACGCCGTCTGGATTGACCGGCGCGGGGGCAACAATTCCGGCCCTGGCACGGCCCTCTACGCCCAGCGCCTCGACGCGGCTGGGGGGCCGCTGCTGGCCGCTGGTGGCCAGCGCCTGTTCCAGACACGGGGCCGGGAAATCTGGGGGATGCGGGCCGTGGCCTGGCGCGGCGGGCTGCTGGTGGCCTGGGTGCAGGGTGCCTTCAGCGTGGGTAGCGACAGCGTGCGCTGCCAGTTTTATGATGCAGCCGGCACCCCGCAGTGGGCCGCACCTACGCTGGTGGCGTCCGGCACCGAGGTCAGCGAGCAGGGCCTTACCATCCTACCCACTGCCACCGACGCCACCATCACCCACGCGCTGCTCCTAAGCGGAGGCAGCGCCCGGCTGGCCTTCAACCGGGTGAACGCGGCCGGGGTTCTGGCCCTGCCCCTCAACGGCCAGCAGTTGTCGGTGGCGGGCGGCGCCTTCAGCCCCAACACCTACCGGACCGTGGGCGACGGCGCCGACGGGTTTTACGCGGTGGCCAGCAGCGGGGGGATCGGCGACGCCATCTACGCCCAGCGCTTCAACGCGGCGGGCACGGCAGTTTGGGCCAGCAGCGCCACCATCGCGCCGGTCGGCAACGCGGGCCGGGGGTCGGACTGGCTGCCGCTGGTGGACCCAGCCGGCAACCTGTACGTGGCCTGGACTTCGAGCGGCGGCGACCCGCTGGCGGCCAAGGTACTGCCCGGCGGCGCGCTGGGCTGGGCCGCCCCTGGCTACGTAACCCTGTGCACGTTTGCCTCGCGCCAAACCAACCCCCACGCCATCTGGCACAGCAACGCGCTGTGGATGGTGTGGGAAGACAGTCGGGCGGGCGCGGGCAATTTCGACTACGGGGTGTATGCTCAGAAAATAGACGCGGCCGGCACCCCGGCCTGGGACCCCGCCGGGGTGCCGCTGTACGCGCCGCCGGCCGGCTACCCGCGGCCCAAGCTGGCCCCGTCCGACAACGGCGCGGTGCTGGCTTTTTTCCAGACCGATACCAACTTGGCCAACTTCCGCGCCCAGAAGCTGCTGCCCACGGGCGGGGTCGGGTTTGCCGTGGATGGGGTATTGCTCAACTCGGTGCCGAGCGCGAGTATCAACACGGCGGCCGACAACCGGGTGAACCTGCTGGACTACGTGCCCGTGGGCCAGCCCAACGGCGCGGTGCAGGTGTTCTGGGCCACGATTGGGGTGGCACCCACGGGCCAGGACATCAGCGCCGGCCGGGTGCAGAATTCGGGCTCGCTGCTGAGCACAGCCAGCCGGGCAGCCGCCGCGCTGGGCTTCGGAGTGTATCCGAACCCCGCCGCCGATGAGCTGCGCCTGCGCTACCCGGCCGCCGGCCCGGCCCCCACCGGGCTGCACCTCTACGACGCCCGGGGCCGCCTGGTACGAACGTTTGCCGACGGGGCCGCCGCGCTGCCCCTGCACGGGCTGCCGGTGGGACTGTACGTGCTACGTGGCACCGTGGCCGGACAGGAAGTGAGCTGCCGGGTGACGGTGGAGTAGAAAACTTCCCTCCTTACCAACCGAAGGTCAGCGTAGCTAAGGAGGTGACGTCGCCGCTTTGCTGAAACGGGGGTGGCTGCCCTCGTATCGGCCCCCCGCCCAAACCCGCCGTTGAAAATTGATTGAATCACTTACAAAACCAAACCCATGAAACAAGAAATCTTCCTCTCGCTAGCGGTGGGGCTGCTGTTTTCGGGCTACGCCCAGGCGCAGGGTACCCCGCGGCAGCAAGCGCAGCAGCAGCTGGACAAGATTCAGACAACCATGAAGGCCAATCGGCCGGGCACCGTGGCTACCAGCGCCACCGGCTACACGATGAGGGCCAAAGTGAATGGTAAAAGCTGGGTGGCCGATGCCATGCTGCCGCCGAAGGATGCAGCAAGAATTCTCGGTTACTACCGCCAGGAATACATCGGCTTGCAGTTGCCTTATCCTACCATTGGGGGTGGGAGGTACATCCCAAAATACTTGGTAGTAGGGAAGAAAACCCCGCTTGTCCAAAAAACCATTGATTTTCTTCCGCTCACCGCAACGTCCGAAGATGGAACCCTCAAAGGGGAGATGGAAATCACGAAAGTGACTAGTCAATGGGTAGAGGGCAAATTTTATTATACGTCGATAGGCAATAAAACCGGCAGTAAAAGGACAGTGACGGACGGGTTTTTTCGCTTTCCGTATCCGTCGAATTGACGGAATCAGCGGGTGAAGCCATCTACCGAGTGAAGCTGTTTGGAAGGCCTTCGAAACCTTTGGAACGTCATGCCAAGCGGGCCCGCAGCAGCTCTACCGCAGGAGTACGAGAGAGTACTTGCGCGGTAGAGCCGCTGCGCACCGAACTGGCGGGCCGGCCCGTGAGCAGCCGCGTGGCCGTGGCCGAGTGAGGCCCACCCCCGCTCCATGCCACCCGATTTTATCCACCGGGGTACGGCCCTGTTGCTGTTGTTTTGGCTATCCCGGCTGGAGCAAGCCCAGTTGATGGACCTTGGCCCGCGCCCCCCGTTCACCGGCCGGGGCCGACAACGTGAGCGCGGCCCTGCTCGGCCGCGCCACGGGATGGCTCGTGTAGCAAACCGGTCAGCCGGCCACTGCTGCACCCCGGGCACAACCTGGGGGCGCAACCAGACCATCCGGCAAAACAGCGCCAGCTTCAATGTGGCGGGCAGCGGCACGGGAAGGGGCGTGGCCTACGGCGGGCCGGGAGTGGAAAGACGTTTGCTGGACACCTTGATTCTTTGACTAGCTATGAAGCGCTTACTCACTTTCTTGCTGCTGTTCGTGGCTGCGACCGGGCGGCCCGCAGCGGCCCAGGACGTTACCAACGCCGGCGGCACCCTGGCCCTCGCCAACGGGGCCGTGCTGGCAGTACCCGACGCCCTGACCAACCGGGCCGGCGGCACGTTGGACCTTGGCACGGGCGGCCAACTGCGCGTGGGCGGCGACTTCGTGAACGCCGGCACCCTGATGCCCGGCACGTGCGCGGTGCTGCTCGTCGGCCCCGCGGCCCAGACCCTGGACCTGAACGGCGCGGCCCTCTACGATCTGATAGTGAACAACCCGGCGGTTGTCGCGCCCGCCGTGGCCGTGCCGACCAGCGCGACCGTAACGCACCAGCTCACCCTCGCCGCCGGGCTGGTGCGCACCGCCGCCCTCACCCTGCCCGACGGCGCGGCGCTGCTCGGCGAAACCAGCGCCCGCTACGTGGCCGGCAACCTGCGCGCGGCGCGCGGCGCGGTGGGCGGCACGGGCTTCGTGGACTTCGGCCACGGCTTGCGCCTCGACCCCGGCGGCAACGCCCTGGGCAACGTGTCCGTGGTGCGCACCGCCGACCTGCAGCTGGCCAACGTCAGCTACGGTGTGAACCCGCTGGACCCCACCAAAAAGGGCATCGACCAAGTGTGGCGGGTGTTGCCGGCCACCCAGCCCGCCGCGCCGGTAACGCTGGAAGTGCGCTGGCTGGCGGCCAACGACAACGGCCTGACCAACTTCACCGGCGCCCAGCTCTGGCGCCGCAACGGCGCCGGCTGGGCGCCGGTGGGCCCCGCCGCCAACGCCAGCGGCCGCGTCCTGACCCAGGCCGTGGCTGGCGCCCTCGACCAGTTCACGGTAAGCGCGGCCAGCGCGCCGCTGCCCGTGGAGCTGGTGGCTTTCGGGGCGGTGCGCGTGGGCGAGGCGGCCCGCCTGTGCTGGCGTACGGCCAGCGAGCAAAACAACGACTACTTCGGCGTGGAGGTGAGCGTGGACGGGCGCGGCTTCCAGCAGTTTGCGCAGGTGGCGGGCCAGGGCAATGCCAGTGCACCCACCGACTACGAGCGGCTCGACCCGAACCTGCTACGCTACGGCACCGCGGTGGTATACTACCGCCTGCGGCAGGTGGACCGCGACGGCACGGCCGACGGCTACCGGGCCGTCAATTATGCCCAGCTCGCGCCCGTGCTCATCGAGGCCATCAAGGAGCTGAAGGCCGGCAACGACGCGGCCCGCGCCGACCGGGCCGAGACTACAACAGCCGCCTTTGAGCATCGTCTGCGGGCGCTGGAAGCCGGCGGGGCACGGGCCCAGGCCAGCCTCCGCTAAGTCGACCCCTGCCCATGCTTCATTTTCACCGCTTTGCCATGAGACACCTCAGCCCTCTCTTACTCGCCCTGTTGTTGCTCCTGCTGCTGGGACGCGCGGGCCGCGCCCAATCGGTGGGCATCGGTACGACGGTCCCCGACGCGTCGGCCGCGCTCGACGTGCGCTCCACGACGGGCGGGGTGCTGGTGCCGCGCCTGAGCCAGGCCCAGCGCGCGGCCATCGCCGCCCCGGCCACGGGCCTGCTTGTGTTTCAGACCGACGGCGCGCAGGCGGGTTTCTGGTTCAACGCCGGCCCGCCCGCCGCCCCGGCCTGGGTGTTTATCAACCCAGCCGGCGGCGGGGCCGACAACCTGGGCAACGGCATCGCCACGACCCCCGTCAACCTGCAAGGCAACGCCCTGGTGGGCACCGGGGCCAGCATCGGCGGCGTGGGGCTGGGCGTGCGCGCCGACGGCGGGCTGAATATCGGGCAGAACGGGGCGGGCAACAACGTGCTGCTGGGCTACCAGGCCGGGCAAAGCCTGCTGCCCAATTCGAGTGCCGGCCTGGGCAACCGAAACCAGTTCAGCGGGTACCAGAGCGGGGCCAGCACCACCACGGGCAACCGAAATCAGTTCAGCGGGTACCAGAGCGGTTTCCGCAACACGACGGGCGACAATAACCAGTTCAACGGCCACCTGAGCGGCAACCGTAACACAACGGGCAGCTTCAACCAGTTCAGCGGTTCCGCGAGTGGCTATAGCAACACGGCGGGCAACAACAACCAGTTCGACGGCGTCGGGAGCGGCTTTTCTAACACGACGGGCAACCAAAACCAATTTACCGGCTACCAAAGTGGCAACAGCGCCAGCACAGCCAACCAGAACCAGTTCAGCGGCTACCAGAGCGGCTATAGCAACACCTCAGGATCTCCCAACCAGTTCGATGGCTACCAAAGCGGCTATAACACCACCATCGGCAACCAGAACCAGTTCAGCGGTTTTGGGAGCGGCTTTAAAAACACCACTGGCAGCGGCAATCAGTTCAGCGGTTTTGGGAGTGGCTCCAGCAACACGACGGGCAGCAACAACTGGGCCTTCGGCTACGGTGCCGGCCCCACCACGGGCGACCTGACCAACGCCGGGGCCATCGGCTACCGAGCCCAGGTGAGCGCGAGCAACAGCCTGGCGCTGGGCGGCACCGGGCCAAACGCCGTAAACGTGGGCATCGGCACGAGCAACCCCGGCCAGAAGCTGGAGGTGGTTGGCAGCGGGCTGTTCAGAGGCGACATAGCGGCCACAGGCAGCGTCAGCATGGGCTGGACCCAGGTGTCCGGCACGTACACGATGTTTTTCAAATCCTACGAAGGCTTTACCCTCACCTGCCCCAGCGGCACGCGGGTGATGGGCGGCGGCGGCGGCCACCGCGACAACATCATCGAAGCCACTGACATTACGGTCCATTACTCTGGCCCCGACCCCGCCGACCCCGAGCATAAGTGGCGCGTCATGATGAGCAACAGCGCGGATGTCGGACGCGTCGTCCGCGTCTATTGCAACTGCGCCCGCATCGCGCCCTGAGCCGGGCGTACCGGCCCGCGCGGCGGCCTTCGGTTTGGCTCGCCCGCTTGGTCGGCTGCCCGGTCATCAATCGGGACGCCGATGGTCATTCGGCCGTGGAGGGCGTCTGCTGCCGGGCCCAATTTCTTTTCACCCCCGCCCATGCTCTTCGCCTTCTTTCGCTTACTGGGCCGCCTCTACACTTATGTAGCCACGCTCGCGGTGGCCGCGGTGCTGGCCGGGGCCACGGGAGCCGCCTGGCACTTCTACCAGGAAGCGCACCAGCGCGCCCAGCTCGAAGCCGCGGGCGAGCCGGTGACGGTGCGGGTGGAGCGCACCGACCGCGCATCCCGGCAGCCGTGGGACGCGCTCGGCAACTTCGTCTATGTGGGCTTTCACTACCAGGGCCGGCCCTACGAGGTGCGCTGCGTGGCCCCCGCGCGCTGGCTGGCCGCCGGCGACGAGCTGCCGCTGCTGCACGACCGGCGGCGCGATGTGTTCGGGCAGCTGGAGGAGGCTCCGACTCCCGGTCCCCGATTGCGCGTGTCGCGGCTCGTGAACTGGCAGGCGCTGCCCGATTTTTCGGCCGAAACGCGGGCGCTGCTGGGGCTGGGGCTGGCCGCGGGGGCGCTGCTGGCGGTGGTCGGCGCGCTGCTACATGCGCTCACCGGGTGGCGGGCACCCGCGGGGTTGGTTCGGCCGGTGGGAGTGACGGCGCTGGCGGCCCTGGCCCTGTACCTCACCTACGACACCGCCCAGTATTATCGCTACGCGGCGGCCCTGGCCCGCGAAGGCCAACCCCTGACGGTGGCCGTACGGCGGGCCGAGCGCCACATCGACCGCCGCGTCGGCCGGCGCAAACACTACCGGTGGTGGCGCACCTACCAGTACACGGTCACATTCGACTACGCGGGCTGGGGGCGCGAGGTGGCCATCGAGGAAACCGACTACGACCGCCTGCGGGCCAGTCCCAGTGCCTCACTGGCCGTGCGCTATGCCCCTGCCTACGACGATTTCATCGCCGCCGGCTACGCCCCGCGCTGGCAGGCGCTGCTGCCGCCGCTGTTTTTCTGGGGGCTGCTGGGCTGGATGCTCTGGCCGGGCCGCCGGGCGGTGCCGCAGCCTCAGCCTTAAGAGTACCTAACAAAACCGGTATGCGTATGCTGGTGGTATGGAAAAGCCGTTAGTTAATGATGAGTTATGGGCCGTAGTAGCCCCGTTGCTACCCGTTTCTCCACCGCACCCGAAAGGCGGCCGGCCGCGGGTGGAGGACCGCGCCGCGTTAAGCGGTATTCTATTCGTGTTGCGTAGCGGCATTCCGTGGGAGATGCTGCCGGCCGAAATGGGCTGTGGCTGCGGCATGACGTGTTGGCGGCGTTTACGCGACTGGCACGAAGCCGACGTGTGGCAGCACCTGCACCAGGTCTTGCTGGACCGGCTCAGCGTCGCCGGCCAACTCGACTGGTCCCGCGCCAGCCTAGACGCGCAAAGCCTCCCGGCCGCACAAGGGGGGCGCAGACCGGTCCCAACCCCACGGACCGCGGCAAACCGGGCGCCAAGCGCCACCTGTTGGTAGACCGACGCGACACCCCGCTAGCCCTGCAACTGAGCGCCACCCAGCATGACTCAACCGTGTTCGAAACCCTGCTGGATGCGGTCGAGCCTGTCCGCCAAGCCCGCGGACGGCCACGCAAACGCCTCATCAAACTGCACGCGGACAAAGGCTACGAGTACCGAAAATGTCGCTTGGCACTGCGCAAACGCGGCATAAAAGGCCACATCGCCCGCCGTGGTATCGAGTCCAGCGAGCGGTTGGGCCGCCACCGCTGGGTCGCCGAGCGCACCTTCGCCTGGCTCAACCGCTTCCGTCGCCTGCGTGTGCGCTACGAACGCCGCGACGACATCCTCCTCGCCTTTACCAAGCTCGCTTGTGCCCTTATTACTTTCGGAGCCGTCAAACGGTTTTGTTAGGGGCTCTAAATCGGGCACTAACCGACGCTGGAATTTTGAAAAAAGCGTTTCTAGTGGGTTTGGGAGAGTTTTAGCACTTGTAGAGTCGGGATGGGCGGGGTACTTTATTCCTTACACGACCACAGAAAAGGCCTCTAGCTTTGCGCTAGAGGCCTTTTTTTGTTGAAAATTGCTTTAGCTTTTCCTGGCGGAGCCGCTTCGCTTAAACATTGTCGCTCCTAAGAAAGCAACTTAGCCTGGTGGGCGGCATTGATGATGGCGGGCGCATTCATGATGGTAGCTAACACAAACTCTTTGGTAGCTTCTTTCAACTCATCCTTGCTGATGTCGCGGGCTTCCTCCCGGACCAGGTCGCTCATGGTTTTGAAAGCACGAGTCAAGGTTTTCCGTTTCGGCCGCTCCGTCTTAAGTTGCTCATATGCCAGCGCGATTTGAGCATTGATTTTCACTCGCCTCGTGTGGAATACTGACTCATTCGCCACGTGCGGCTGGATAGCGTCGAGTAGCTTGATTAGTGGCAACAACTTGGTTGCCGTGCTAACAACTGCTCCTTCTAGCCGTTGCCGCTTGCTGCTAGCCAGAGTTCCAGTGGCTTCAGCAGATGCCGGGGGAGTTAGAGTATTTCCCTCACTGCGGAGAAGGCCACTGTCTTCAGCCAGCAATTCATCATGACCTGAATACATGTCGCGTGGAATATGAAGCTTGATATGCATTCTAAAGTACTTGAAAAGCTTTGAATTTGCACACAGCAGAATGAGTGCTAGGTATTCTTCATTCTAGCAGTTCCTCTAAACAGGAGTTTATTGCAACGTGAACACTGGCCTCTTGCTCAAAATGATTTTTGTCCTCCGCCCATCGTCTGCTTGCTTTCTACAGTTCTCGTCTGTTCAGCAACCACAATTGGTGATGAAAGCAGTTGACGCGCAAGATGCCTTAGTTTCATTTTTGGATTTGGCTCCCAATTCCGGAATTTTTTCCTACTGTTGACGTTAGAACAAGCACCTGTTCCGCTCAATACAACCGCTTGCAACCGTTATGAATTTGATAGCCTATCGTCCTGAATACCGCATTTATCTGGATGAGGCGAACAATCATCTTGTGTTCGAGCGGCTGGAAGAACTCACCTTGGCACCTAGTCTGCCGGGTTACCTGAGCGACTTGCAACGAGCCATTGAGCGGCTACAACCGAGCTTCACCATGCTCTGTGATCTGCGGCGTACGCTTGGCCCCAACCTGCGCCTTCTTTCTCTGTTTCGCGCTGGCCGGCGCTTGCTACACGAAGCTGGTATCGGCGTGCTCATCGAACTACACCCGCCCGCGCCTACTATGCAACAGTTGAGTCGGTTGCTGCAGGAAGAGTCGCCGGTGCAGGTACGGCAATTCACTAATCCGGCCGAAGCGGAGGCTTTCCTCTTTCAGTTCCGGATGCGGATGGCTTGCTAACAAGCCGCCTGTTCGGTGCGATGTAGGGTTGCGGCGGCGTGCCTATCTTTGTGGCAGTTGTGACAGCTTGGGCCAACGTTTTGCCCCGGTAGGTTGTTATAACAATGGCCTCAAGGGCCGTTTCTTGTACTCACTCTTTGCTGATGAATTCCATTTCCACCGATATCTGCATCATCGGGGCCGGCCCGGTGGGGCTGTTTGCTGTGTTTGAAGCCGGCTTGTTGAAGTTGCGCTGCCACGTGGTTGATGCGTTGCCCCAGGTGGGCGGGCAGCTCTCCGAAATTTACCCGAAGAAGCCCATCTACGATATTCCCGGCTTCCCCGATATTCTGGCCGGTGATTTGGTGCGCAACCTGATGCGCCAAATTGAGCCCTTCCACCCTACTTTCACGCTGGGTGAGCGAGTGGAGCGTTTCGCGAAGCTGGAAGATGGCTCGTTTCAGCTCTTCACCACCGATGGCACCGAGATTATGTGCAAGGCCATTGCCATTGCGGGCGGCCTCGGTTCGTTTGAGCCCCGCAAGCCAGCCATCGAAAGCCTGGAAAACTTTGAGAGCGGCAAAGGGGTGTACTATATGGTGCGGGACCCCGAAACCTTCCGCGACCAGCGCCTCGTCATTGCTGGCGGCGGTGACTCAGCCCTCGACTGGACCATCTTCCTGGCTGATGTGGCCAAGGAAGTAACCCTCGTGCACCGCGGCACCACCTTCCGCGGCGCCGCCGACTCGGCCGAGAAAGTAAAGCACCTGCACGACGCCGGCAAAGTGCGCCTCGTGCTCAGCAGCAACGTGACCCACGTACACGGTAACGGACAATTGCAGGCCGTTACCATCACGGCCAACGATGGCGCTACCGAAGACCTGCCGGTGGACTCGTTCATTCCGCTGTTCGGCCTCACGCCCAAGCTCGGCCCGATTGAAGACTGGGGCCTGGAGCTGGAAGACAACGCCGTGAAGGTGAATACGCTGGACTACTCCACTTCGGAGCCCGGCATCTTCGCCATCGGTGATATCAACACCTATCCTGGCAAGCTGAAACTGATTTTGTGCGGCTTCCATGAGGCGGCTCTTATGTGCCAGGGTGCCTTTAAGTACATCAACCCCGACAAAAAGTACGTGCTCAAGTACACCACTGTGAACGGGGTACCAACTTTATAGATGAGTGAATGAGCGAGTGAGTGAATGGGTGAATTCTCTAAACCACCTTCACTCATTCGCTCATTTACTCATTCACTCATTGAAAAAAGATGACCGACGAAGTACGCGTATATGTAGAAGAGGCGCCCGGTAAGCGCACGGAAGTAACGGGCCCCACCGATATGGGCCTGAGTTTAATGGAGCTGCTCAAGGCCAGTGGCTACGATATTCAGGCTACTTGCGGTGGCATGGCGCTGTGCGGCACCTGCCACATAGAAGTGCTGGCCGGCCCGGCTTTGGACGAGCCTTCCGACGACGAGCTAGCCATGCTCGAAAGCCTGCCCGTCATGAGCCAGGGCAGCCGCCTTTCCTGCCAGATTCGCATCAATGAGCGCCTCGACGGCCTGGTGCTGCGCCTAATGCCCCAGACAACGTAGCCTCGATTTCAAACACAACGCAAAAGGGCGTTTCCAGAGATGGAAACGCCCTTTTGCGTTAAGGCTGGCGTGATTAACGACGACGGCTAGATTTCTTCTTCGTGGTGGTCTTGCGCTTGGCAGAAGAAGATTTGTGCACGGTCTTCTTTTTGCGGGCCGTGGTGTGGTGGCGCGAAGAGGAAGAAGTCCGACGGTGATAGGTGCGGCGGTGCGCGGCGGCCGGGGCTTTGGCTTCGGTGGCTTCCGGCGCCTTGGCTTCCAAGGAGGCTTCCTCGTTGCGAGCCGAGACATCAGTGGCACCAGTACTTTGGGCGGCGGCTTCTTCCAGCGCGGCGGCTCGGAGAGCAGCGGCCTGCTTGCGGCGGGCGGGCATCAGAAAGTCCCGCTCGGCCCGCTCCTGAGCCGATAGCTTTTCTTCACCGGGCAGCGTGGTAGGGGTAACAGAAGTGGTTTTCTTTTCGCCTTGGGCCAACACCGATGCGCTGCTCAAGAGCAGGCCGGTCAGCAGTAATATGAGTCGCTTCGTCATTCCAGATGGGCTAAAGGGAACCACAAAGCTACTGCGTGCCTCTTGTAAACTCAAGGCCCGCTGCATTCTAATTAGTCCAAAGCCCATTCCGGCTCGTTCAAGGGTGCTTTTTTCTGATAAAAAACTATGTGCTTCTTGCATCGGGCAGGAACGAGTTGGTTTAGGGCTGCGGCGCAATCTGGACCCGCGTACCCGCCGAATGAGCTGTAAACTCCGGGGCGTAGAGGCATTGCAACTGCGAGAGGCCGCCGCTGAAATCGCCACTCTGGGCGGCGCGCAGGCGGTATTCGAAAGTGTGAGTGCCTTTGGGGAAGTAGCTCATGAAGAAGTTGGTAGCGGCATCGCGGGGGCTTTCGTAGTAGCCTAGCCCGCCCTGGTAACGGTAGCCGGAAGTCTGCGAAATCAGCTCCAGGCCAGCGGCCCGCTGATCTTTGAGGTGCACGTACTCCAAGTCCCGGTCGGAGCGCAGCACGAGGCGCACCACCAGCACGTCCCCAACGCGCAGGGGCGTGGTGGCGGTGAGGCGTTCGAGCGTGGGGCCGCCGGTGGTGCGCTGCTCGCGATAGAGCTGGCGTTCCAGTTGCAGCGGCGTGGCAGCGGGCGTTATCTTATCCAGCTGCTCGAAGTACTGCCAGTAGAGCGCACCCCAAGCTACGCCAGTATCGGTTTTCTTGAGCGTTACTTTGCCCTGGGAAGGCTTGATGTCGGCGGCGGGCCAGCTGGTTTTGAAGTAGCCGGTGCCGGCCTGCTCTTTGGTAGGCTGCACGGACGCGCCGCCTACTGTCACCTGAATGGGCTGGACGGGTTGCAGCCAGTCGGAGCCGCGCAGCAGCAGGACGTAGCAAGCATCGGCGGTGGCGCGGGTGCTTTCCCAGTTCTGAGTTTGCTTCTGCTTGAGCAGCCACAGCTTCATCTCGTGCACGGCTTTCTGGTCGTTGCGCACTTCATCGAACGCCTCGATAAGCGTGGCTTGGGTTTCGGTGGGGGCCTCGCGCCAGTAGTAGCCACCGCGCACTTCCTTCCAGTACATGCCTAGCTCGTCGCTGTGCAAGGCGTTTTCGGCCAGGGCCGTGAGAATGTTCTTGACGGCGGTGGGCTGCACTTTCTGCCGGTTGAGGGCCAACGCCGTTTGGGCCTGTAGATAGCGCGTCTGCTGCTGCCAGAACGAAGCGGCCTGCTCCTGATAATAGGCGGCCGCGGGCCGGGCTGCTGAGGCTACGGGCTGCGCCGTCCAGAAGCTGCGGGCGTACAGGGCCTGAATATGAATGTCCGACAGGTGGTTTTGCTTCAGGTTTACGCCTTTCTGCTTGCGCAACTCGGCGTAGTCGCGCTGTAAGTGGCTGTCGAGGTAGCCGAGGGCGCTGTTGAGGAGCTGGCGGGCTTGCTCGTTTTGCTGCACGTCCAGCGCACCTAGCTTTTGCAGCTTGCCAAAACCGGCGACAATGAGCTGGGTGATGTACTGGTCGTCGGGCATTTGCTCGAACCACGGGAAGGCGCCGTTGGGTTGCTGCATCTTGGCGAGCTTGGTGAGGGCGCGGGCCGTTTCGGCCTTCAGGCGCGGCTCGTCGAAGAGCGTTGTGAGGCGGCGCATCCGCTCCGTGTCCGACTGTGCGTCGCGGACCCAGGGTGTTTCTTGCAGCAGCAAGGCTTTCAGCTCCTGGTTTTGTTCGAGTTTGCTGGTGAGGGCGGTTTTGTCGCCGGCCTGGGCGGCGCGGGTCCACTCGGCCAGCACGGTTTTGAGGCGCGGATTGCTTTGCAGGATTTTCGCGGCCAGCAGGTTGGCGTAGAGCCGGCTGAATACCTGCTCCGAGCACTCGTAGGGGTACTCCATCAGGTAGGGCAGAGCCTGCACGGCATACCACGCCGGGTTCTGCGTCATTTCCAGCGTGAGCGAGTAGTTGCGGCGCGTGGGCGAGGTGGTGCTAATCAGCTTTTTCAGCTCGAACTCTCGCGTAGCCGGCCCCACGATGGGCAGCGGCAGGCTCTCCGTCACGAGCAGACGGTTGGGCAACACGGGCAGCGTGTTTTCCTCGCCGTCGCTGAAGGTTGCTTGCTGATTGTTAGTTGTTGGTTGTTGGTTTTTCGTTTTTGGCTTCCTGCCAATTTTTAATTTTTCATTCTTAATTCTTAATTGGCTCTGGGCTACTACGCGGTAGGTTATGGCTTCGAGTGCCAGCTGGCCTTCGGCGGTTTCGGGGATGATGAGGTTCCAGCCGAGGGCGCTGCTTTGGTTGGCTTTGAGGTCGAACGAGAGCTGGGCATCGCCTTTGAGCAGCTTGCCGTCGAGGGGTTGCTGGGTGCGGGCATCAAGCAGGAAGAGCTGGGCGGTGCCGTGCATGGGTTGGTCAGTGAGGTTGCTGAGCTTAGCAGTGAGCCGCAGCTGGTCGCCCTCCCGGAAGAAGCGCGGGGCGTTGGGCGTCACTTGCAGCTGTTTTTGCGTCACCAGGTTCCGGCGCAGCAGGCCGGAGTGCAGCTGCTGGTCGTGAGCGAGGGCCAGCAGCTGCCAGCGCGTCACGGCTTCGGGCATCTGAAATTCGAGCACCGTTTCGCCTTTGTCGTTGGTGCGCAGGTCGGGCAGCCAGAAAGCCGTTTCCCGAAAATCCTGGCGGGCCTGTACGCCGGAAAGGTCGGCTTGGGGCTGGTTGGGTTTATCAGGTTCATTCCGACGCTCTGCGGGAGCAGCCGAATCGGCCACTTCACGGAGTACCATACTAGGCGCTGGCGCCGCCATGACCGCCCTTCTCGGGGCTGCATCGGACGCACTTTCTCGCTCCAAGCCATCCGAAGACCCACTTGCGCTTCCACCTATAGCCATGTTCCCATACACCTTACCCTCCAGCATACGCCTCCGAACCTGGGACTCATTGGTATTCTCTGCCTCGTCCCGCAAGGCTGTATAGCCCCATTTATTGAGATAAGGGTAGGCCAAGGTGGAGGGTCTTATTGGCTCGTCACGCTTATCAACCAGTACCCTCGACCCTGCCGTTCCGAAGCGGCCCGTCCAGGCCAGCATAGCCGGGTAATAGGGCTTAGGAAACGCCAAAGCAGCAAAAGAATGCGGGCGGAAAGCATCCAACGACTGATCGTAGAGCGTGGCTAGCAGTTCGGCAGCGGCGGGTTTGCCGTTGGCTTGATGAACGGTAACGCGCCACGTTTCTTTCTGGCCCGGCTGGAGCTTGTCGCGGAAGGTGGCGATGCTGAGAGCCAGCGGCGCGGGCGGTGCAGCTACCTGCATCGTAACCGAATGCGTGTAGACGCGGTTGTCGCGCACCTGCGTGAGGTGTACGTAGAGCTGCCCGCCGTCGAGAGCGGCGGGCGCTGTTACTTCTATCAGGCGCTGCTCACCAGCTGGTAGTGTGAGCCACTCGCGACGCATACCTTCCCCCCTGGCTTCCACTTCCAGCAACACGCGCGCTTGCGCTTCGGAACTGCCGACCAGAAATCGGGCCGCGCTGCCGGGCGCCACGCTGTCTTGCAAGCTCACAAACCAGTTGGGAGTGGGCAGGGGCAGCGTTTTGGCCGCGGCGGAGTAGAGCGTGAAAGCCTGTTCCGTTGTGGCAGCCGGCTGGCCGGCGTTGGCGGGCACCGTGGCTTGCAGCACGTAGCGGCCGGAGGCTTGCTGGGCCAGCGGCTTCGGCAGCCCCGCCAGCAGCGGCGACTTTTCGGTATCGAAGTCCTGGGTCAGGACGAGCGTGCGGGCCCAGGTGCTGTCGTTGTCTTCCCTGTCGTAGGCGTCCAGCGGGAATTGCCGCTTAAACTCCTCCAGGCTCAGCGCCTCCTGCTGCGACCGGTCTAGGGCACGGGGCCGCAGAGCACGCGCGGGCGGAGTGAGCCGGTAGAGCTGCAACTGCCCGCGGGCGGGCCGGGGCTCGCCCGCGGCATTGGTGCTGAATACGTTTAGCTCGGGCAATTTGTCCCGGTCTAGCAGAACTGGTACGTCCAGACGCAGCGAGAGGGCCTGGGAACCGAGGCTCACGCGCTGCTCGCCGGTGCGGGTTTCGCCGGCGGCATCGGTCACGTCGGCCGTTATTTCGAATTGGTAGCTCGGGTTGCCGCGGGATGAGCTCTGCTCCTCCCCTTTTGCCCCGAACGTAACAGAAAAGTTACCCTCCGCATCCGTTTGCGTGGTGCCGGAGAGAATTTCCACTTCTGGCGGGCCGTCGGAGAATGGGGTCCACCGGGAGCCGGCGCCGAAGAACGTCCAGAACGTGCGGCGCACCACGCGGTACTGCACGGCGGCTCCATCAATGGGCTGACCGGCATAGGCGGTAGCTTTGCCGCGCACGGTTACTTCCTGGCCCAGCTGCGGCGTGCCCGTCAGCGGCTCAAACGTGACCTGGAATGTGGGGCGCTTATAGTCTTCCACCGAAAACCCTACGCTGCCATACTCGGTTTGCAGGCTCATTTGACCATTGAGCAGGCCCGTGGGCAGGATAATTGAGCCGTGAAAACTGCCAAACTCGGAAGTGGTAAAAGCCAGGGTTTGCACCGTTTGGCCATTTACATCCACCAAGCGCACCGATACGGGTGACTTGGTGAGCAGCTGCGATTTTCCGGCGTGCGTTTCCGTCAGGATGCCTTTGAAGTAGAGCGTTTGACCGGGCCGATAGATGGCGCGGTCGGTGTAGAGGAAGCAATTGCGGGTGGACTCGGAGCGGATACTTTCCCGGCGAGGCCTGTAGTACGCTTCTTCCGTCACCGGCAGTGAGTCCTGGCCTTTGGTGAGCAGTACAGCACGTAACTGCGTGTGTTCGTCGCTGGTCAGGCCTTGCGTAATTTGCACTTGTCCTTCAGCATTGGTAGCTAAGGCATTGCCGCGTCGCTGCTTGTATTCCTGCGCCAGCCGGTCGTAATACTGAAATAAGGGTAGCACATTCACCCCGTCGAGCGGCTGCCCGCTCTGCCGATGCAGCACTAGCAGCTCTATCCCGCCCGTGAGACCATTACGCCGCACGTGGCTTAGCTCGCTCACCGCCAGGTGCGCGTAGGAGGTTATTACGCCAGCTTGTTCTTTGGCGGGGTTCGTGGCCGTGGTGCTCAGCACGATGAGATATTGCCCAAGCGGCAGGGCAGGCCCGGCCTGCTGCACCGTGTGCGACTTGTAATCCGTAGGCCCCGGCACCTCAAGCGTCCAGGCCGCAACCGGCTTGGAGGCCAAAGTACGAGCGTACATTCTTTGAAATTCGCTCTCACCGAGGCCATAGCGTAGGTTGAGCCGCTCTACAACCTGATCACTGCTCACGGGATAGGCCTTGGCGTAGAGCCGCGGCACGTTACGCACGGCCAGTCTGAGCAGCCAGGGCTGTTTCGGGAGCACCACTTCTTCGGTGGTAAAGCTCATCTCAACTGCCTCAATACGCTGCCGCAACACCCGCGCCTGTTGCGCCCCCCGCGACTTTGGGAAACGTTTTTCGGCCTGCAAGGCGATGTCGCGGGCCTTGGTGGGATCTTCTGTCTCTAGCGACGTAGCCTGCGAATACAAGAACTCCGTGCTGATGGGCAAGCTCTGGTAGGTTTCCGCCGCACGGGCCAAGGCCGCCCGGTACAGCGTTTCTTTATCACTCATCTTGGCGTACTGCACCACCAAGTGCAGGCGTTTCAACTCCACATCGGCCAAGGCAGCCTGGTTGCCGGACTCGGTTAGGCGGAAGGCCGTGAGCTGCTGTAAGACTTCCAGCGCGTGAAACTGGCCGTTGAGCGAATCGGGCTTCGGGGCTTCCAGGAGCAAGCGGGCAAAGTCGGAAGCGGAGCTAAAAAGCACCGGATTCTTCACCTCAAACTGGCTGGCCGGTGCGGTTACGTAATACTCATCGTTGCGCAGCCCGTCCACGGCCCGGTGAGCCAAAAGGTCGTAGAGTGTGGGGCGCAGGGTGCGGCCTTCGGCATCGCCGCCGTGTACGGCGTACCCTAGCTCAGCTAGCTTCAGCTGCTGCTGGCGCCGGGGCTCCTCGGTTACGGAGGCACGGTAATGGCGCACTATGGTGCTGCCGAGACGGGCGGCATCCCAGGTACGGATGTCGGCGGCGCTGGCATCAGTGGGGTCGGGGGCGTTAGCGCGGGTACGGTTATAGAGTTGGTAACGATGCCGTTGATAATAATTGGCGTAGAGCTGAGCCAACAGGCTGTGCAGGATGGGCCGGGCCGGAAACTGGGCAGTTTGCAGGTCGGCCTCTACCAGAGTAATGGCTTTTTCATCGGCTTCTTCCTCTTTAGCTTCGAGCAGACGCAGCTTGTAGAGCAGCGCCCGGAGGTATTCCGGCGTGTCTTGCTGCTGCCGGGCTTGCTGGTAGAGCGGCTCCAGCAGCTTGGCCGCCGAGGCCGTTTGGCTTTTAGCCAGTAGTTGGTCGATTTTTTTCCAGGTGGCAGCATTGAAGCCGCCGGGCGGGGTAGGTGCGGACGAACCAGTAGTAAACAGCATTAGTAGAGTGAATGAGAGGAACAGGAAGGAACGCATAAGCTTGAGGCAACTGAAGAGGCAAGTTGGCAAAATTCAGATGTCCAGCTCAGCTGGATTCCACACAGCCGCACAAATAATATTCTCGCTGTAAGCTCGTAGGTTCTACTGCTGGACTCATAGTGGTTTCTGTCTTCTGAGCTGGCTTCAGCAGTTGCTATGCTAAGCAGCGCCGCGTGACGCTGTATCTCTGCTCTTCTGAAAACGAGTCTCAACTCACTAAGCCCTTTGATTCACCAACGCTTAGCCTAAATCACTACTGAGGGCTGATAAGGTCTTACTATTAAGAACTATTTATCGCTCTATTCAAGTCAGTTACCTAGGTCAACTTATACTTTATCTGTCTGTCGTAATACTTGGCAGCCTTTTTGTCATGAGCCAGCCCTCACCATTTTTTCATTTTTTCTCATTCACTCTCTCATGAATTCAACTGTACTAAAGGGTCTGGTGACTGCAACATTATTGGTAGCTGGCCTTAGCGCGGCGCAGGCTCAGGTTAGCTTCGGCCCACGTGTAGGTCTAAATGCTACGAAACTTAAATATGACTTTGATGATGTTGATGATAAGCCAGAATCCAAGCTATTGTATGGCGCGCAAGTGGGAGTAGCCATGAACGCGCAGTTCGGTAATCTGGCCGTGCAGCCCGCCCTGCTATTCACCATGAAAGGCGACAAACAGAAATTCAACGACAGCGACACCGACCGTCAGGACGATGTGGTAATTGCTTATGAGTACAAGGTGTCATCGAAGACTCACTTAAACTACATTGAAGTGCCCGTCAACTTTGTGTATAGCACCAAAGGCGCCGAAGGTGGATTTCAGGTGTTTGCTGGGCCCTATGCGGCGTTTGGCGTAGGGGGCAAAGCTGAACTTAAATCCGAGGCGAAATACACGGCCACGTATAATGGTCAGGTAGTAGCTAGCGGCTCAGAATCGGATTCGGATGAGTCTTCCGTGAAATTCGTTGGCAAAGAAGGAAATGACGAGGATAAAGCGTATGTCCGCAACCTGGATTTAGGCTTCAACATGGGCCTTGGTTATAAAGTAGGTGGTATTCAGGCGCAGCTAGGCTACGGCCTGGGTTTAGGAAACCTCGTTCCGAATGACCGAGACGATAAAAAGCCGGAGGATAAAGTCCACAACCGTGGGTTCCAGTTTTCGCTGACCTATTTTCTAGAGTAACAGCTCATCTTAGCGCAAGAAAAAGCCTCACTGGTCTAACTGGCGAGGCTTTTTGCTGTCTATTGCTGCTCTTGGCTGCTCTTAGGCCGGGGCAGGCCATCCAGCACCCGCTCAGCCTGCACCACGTGGCGCTGTATATGGGCGATGAGCATTTCGGCCACGTCGGTGAGGCGTGGGTGCAGCAGCGGAATGATGGGGTTGGGAATGCGTATGGCATTGGCATTGACGTGGCGGGCTTGTTCGAGCAAGCTGCCTAGCTCGTCCAGTTGGCGGCCAAACACCTCTACCACCGTGCGCGGCAGCTGCGAACCGCTAGGCGCGTACTGCTGAGGAGTTTTCATACCTCCTTTCTTGCTGGCTGGCGTGCGCATGGCCTCAGTCATCTTGCGGCCGATGAAGCCACGCTTCACTGTGGCTGCCGGTGTGCTGCCCCTTTCCCGCGCCTGTTGCAGCTTGCGTGCGATGATGGGTAAGTAGAGTCCGCCCACGATGTTGAGGTGTTCCAGGCACTGCCCCACGCTCCATTTGTCGGGCCCGAGCCGGCGGTTGAGCTGCTCGTTGGTGAGGGGCCGAAAACGGCGCTGCATCACTTCACGCAACAGGGCCAGGTCGGCGGCTAAGCCATCGAAGAACTCAGGGGTGCGGGAGGCGGGCTGGCTCATGGGCGGGAAGCGGCGGAAGAGAAAAGCGGCCGGAAGAGACTGTAATGATACGCGCCGAGGGCCGCTTCGGCAATTACGGACGTTGCTTGACCGGGGATTCAACCCAATTTCCGGTACCTTGTCGGCATGCTTCGACTCGTATTTTTTGCCTGGTGCCTGCTCCTTGGCTCATTTGCGGCCAAAGCGCAAGCCGTGCCTAACCCTGGCGAAAATATTGCCTCCCTGGTTACGTTTGGCGCCCAGGCCGACAAAAGCTGGGGCGACGATGATTTCACGCAGGTCTTCTTTTTTCTGGTGCCGAAGCAAAACCGCGAGGCCGTGTACATCCGCGTATTCGACCCCGACTGCGGGGGCCAGTTCGATGAGAAACGCTTCGGCTGGAACACCACCACCGAGTTCAGCCTCTACGGCGGCCCCGGCGCGCACTCCGCCCCCGATGCCCGCAATCCGCAGCCGGGCGGCAGCTTCCGCGCCGGCACGCTCCTCAAGCAAGTGCAGTTTGGCGTAGACCCGAAGTATGACAACAAGTGGTACACTTTTGGGCCGCTCAACCCGCTGGAAGGCGAATACGTGCCCGATTTCGACGGCTACGTGTTCAAGCTCATTGCCCAAGGCAAAGCCGGCGACGATGGCAACCTGTACCGCTACTTTTTCAGCACCAGCGCCACGCAGAACATTGCCGTGGAGGGCGGCAATGCCTTCACTTACGAGTACGCCTTCCGGCTGGTACCCACGCCCCGCGCCGTGACGCACCTCTACCCCTTCGTCAACGACCGGGTGGTGAGCATCAAGCAAAGCAACTTTGACCTCGATGGCGACGTGAGCATCAAGATTTTCAGCGTGGCCAAAAATGGGCACCCGGCCCAGGTCAGTCAGGACAACGTATGGGCCCGCAGCGTGCATACCATCAGCGAGAAGGAGCACGGTCTCTCCCTCGACTTGCGCCTTACTTCCCTCTCGAAAACCGGCAACGACCTGGTGTTCTACGTCACGGACCAGTACGATACGGCCCTGCCGTTCTTTGCTATTCCGCTGGGTGGCCCGCCGCGCTATCGATACAACGTGGATGTAAAAATTAGGAAGTAGCGTACTGGTTCCGGCCGGCGGTCTTGTTGCTTTGTTAGAGGCGGCGTGAGAACACGCTTTTAGTTATCGGGATTTCTGTCTATACTGCTTGCACTATGTATTCTTTAGGGATTCACTATGCCTCTACCTACTCCTCGCGCGGTCAAGCCCAGCCCCAAGCCTAAGCGTCTGGCGGCCTCCTGGCGAACCGCACAGCGCCGCTACTTCGGTTTTTCGCGGCGCGAGACTTCCGGCTTCGTAGTGCTGCTGAGTGTGTTGCTGCTGTTGCTGCTGGCCCCGCCGCTCCTGTTGCCACGTCTGCCCCACTACGACCCCGCCGCCGACCAGCAACGGCTTGATCAGTGGGCCGCCGAGCTAGCCGCTCGCCATGAAGCCCGGCCAACGTACGCCAGCCGCTACCCCCGGCGCAAGCCGTACGAGAAGAAGCAGCGCGTGCCGCAAGTGCCCCTGGCGCCTTTCGACCCCAACAAATTTTCCGCTATTGATTGGCAGGCCCGCGGGCTGCCGGCCTGGCTGGGCCAGCGGCTGGTGAGCTACCGCAAGGCGGTGGGCGGTTTTCGGGCCAAAGAGCAATTGCGCCGCGCCTACGGCATGTCGGATACCACATATGCGCGGCTGGCACCCTACATGCAGCTTCCTGAACAGCTCCCGCCACGCACGTACGCCAGTCGTGCCGGTGGCGGCAACCGTTTCGAGGGTGCCCGGCCCGGCGACCCGGCAACCCCGAGTAACTATCCGCGCAAGCCGCGCAACCTTCAGCCGTTTGATCTGAACAAGGCCGATACCACGCAGCTCATGCAGATTCGCGGTATTGGGCGGGGCCTTTCGGCGCGGGTAGTAGCGTACCGGGAGCGGCTGGGCGGCTTTCGAGGAGCGGGCCAGCTAGCCGAACTCTACAGCCTACGCGACGCGCCCGATTTGGTGGATAGTCTGCGCAAATACACCTTCGTGCGCCCGGACTTCACCCCTACGGCCATCGATGTCAATAATGCTCCGTTTGAGATTCTTCAGGACCATCCGTACGTGGGGAAGCGTCTGGCCCGCGTCATCGTAGCCTTCCGCCAGCAGCACGGCCCCTTCCAGCAAGCCGCCGACCTGCGTCAGATTCGCATTCTGGACGAAGCCACGTACGAGAAGCTGAAACCTTACTTGAGTATTAAGTAAGACGAGTTGCGAAGTGCTAGCTGTGGAGCAGCGGGGCAGTATACCAGTAGAAAAGAAGTAACCTTACAAAAAATGCTTGAGAGCCTGCGTTAAAGCGGGCTTTCTTTTTTTCAGCAATGACGCATACATACGTCATAATGTGCCGTATATTTACGTCATACTTCATCGTTCACTTATGACCTACGCCAAGACCACAGTCTTTACTGACGAACAACAGCAGTTGGCCCGCGTGGCTAAAGCCTTAGCACATCCAGCGCGGGTAGCCATCATCCAGTTGCTGGCCTCTCAGCAGACTTGCATTTCGGGTGACATTGCCGCCGAGTTGCCGCTCTCGCGCACAACGGTTTCGCAACACCTGCGAGAACTCAAAGCTCTGGATTTGATTCGCGGGGAGATTGACGGGCTAACGGTCTGCTATTGCCTCAACACCGAACTACTGCGGCAAGTGTACCAGCAATTTACCGCCTTCTTTATCGAAGCTACGGCGACCAATTCCTGCGGGCCAGCTAGTGCCTGCGCCAGCTAAATAGTTTTTTGCCCTTACCTCACAAAGCCATGAAAATCTCTGAAATGAAGCAGTCCTTAAGCGGACTGGAAGCCGTTGCTTTTCGCCTACCTAATGGCACGTACCTCCCCTCCCACTTCCATGTAACAGAAGTAGGCTTGGTAAGCAAGCACTTCATCGACTGCGGCGGGGTTGAGCGCCGGGAAACTGTAGCTAATTTCCAACTCTGGGAGGCCGGTGACTACGACCACCGGCTGGCTCCGCAGAAATTCCTGCATATTCTCAACCTTTCTGAGAAGATTCTAGGCACTGAAGATTTAGACATTGAGGTAGAGTATCAGCAAGATACCATTGGCAAATTCTGTTTGACCTTCGACGGAAAGGACTTCGTCCTGACTCAGAAACAGACGGCTTGTCTGGCCCAAGACACCTGCGGCATTCCTAACGAAATCGTTGCCCTACCACAACTGCAAGTAGCGGGCTGCACGCCAGGAGGTGGGTGCTGCTAGGCTACCGGCAGCCACCTCGCCTATTGTGCTTTCCACTAGGCTGGTTCGGTAGGGCGCCGTAACCCAATCTACTTTCAACAACCATGACCGTCCGCCCTTTACTAGCACACCACTGGCCCGAGGTACGGGTCATCTACGAAGCCGGCATCTCAACAGGTAACGCCACTTTTGAAACGCAGGCTCCTAGCTGGGAAGCCTGGGATGCGGCCCATCTGGCTCATACTCGGCTCGTGGCTGTGGATGATGCCAGCACGATACTCGGCTGGGCCGCCCTCTCTCCAGTATCTGGACGCTGCGTGTACGGCGGCGTGGCCGAAATCAGCATCTATATCGCCGCGGAAGCTCGCGGGCAGGGTGTGGGCCGCCAGCTACTGCACGCCCTGATTGCCGAGTCGGAAGCCCATGGCATCTGGACGCTGCAAGCTGGCACCTTCGCCGAAAATGCGGCCAGCATCGGCCTGCACACCCAAGCCGGTTTTCGAGTCATTGGTTACCGAGAGCGGATTGGTCAGCACTATGGGGTGTGGCGCAATACCGTGCAGATGGAACGGCGCAGCCAGCGCGTTGGCATCGACTAACCGACTCGCTCGTTGGGCACGGTTCGGGCTGTCGTTTTTGGCCTCTTCTTCAGGTATGGGCTACTACAAGGGCGGCTATACTCTCTAACACCCCCTATATCCTTTATAGGTGCTAGATTTTTTTGAAAGTGTTTCGCTGGCGTGTCTGCTGAGCCTCTCCCAACCATGCCTGCGCCGATTCCATATCGGCAAATAGGACCATCTGAAATTGGTCGGCCGCCCGGCGCTGCATTTCCTCCGCCGACGTTTGTCCGAAGACACCCGGAGCCAGCACGTGGGCAAAGCGCCGTAGCCCCAGGGCCAGCGCCCGTGGCATCCAGTGCTGGGCAATATGGTCGTTGGCTTGGTTCCAGGAGCCGGTTAGCTCCCGGTTGTCGTTGAGCAGGGAGTAGCAGCCGGTCTGCTGCATCATTTCCAGGATGTACTCCCCGCCTTTGATGACGTTGTCGGTGGACAATAGCCCTTGCCAGCGCACATAAATCCAGTCGTTGGCCTCGTCCCACTGTAGGTGCAAGTAGATGTTGCCGAACGAATTAGTATAGGTGCTGAGCATACGGGGGAGCAACTAGTGGAGGTCAAAATAAACCCGCTGGATATAGAAATCCAACTGAGATGTCATACAAACCTCCCAGAATGGGTCATTGTTGGCTCGACGCTCGCCTCACCGCAATTCGATGCAGAAGGTAGTGCCTTCGTGCTCGCGGCTTTCCACCCAGATCTTGCCCCCGTGCAGTTGCACAATCTGCCGGGTAATGAACAAGCCCAGGCCGGTGGTAGTGTCGCCGTAGAGGCCGGCGCGGGCGGCGACGCTGTACTTATCGAAGAGGTGCTCTTGCAGCTCGGCGGGAATGCCTATGCCCGTATCTCGTACGCACAGCCGGGCGCGGCTGGCCTGCTCCTCTAGGGTTACGGTGATATGCCCGCCGGACGGCGTGAATTTGAGCGCGTTGGTGAGCAGGTTGGCCAGTACCCGGGCAAACTTGCCTGGGTGCAGATGCGCATACACCACCTGCGCGGGCAGTTCCAGTCGTAGCTCAATGCCTTTCTGCTGTGCTGCTAGCTGGTACATGCCGAGGCGCGCCTCCAAATAGGCGTTCAGGTCGGTGCGCTTCTTCACCAGGCGTTTGGTGTCCAGCTCGCCGAGGTAGAGCACATCTTGGAGCAGGGCACTGGCTTCGGCGCAGGATTGCTGAATCAACGCCAAAAACGAGCGGGTTTCCTGCTGCGCCCCGGTCGGTAAAGCGGCCAGCAGGTGCTCGTCGCGCTGGAGCATCGACGTCACCATCTGAATGTGGGTCAGCGGGCTTTTCAGGTCGTGGGCAACAAGATGCATCACGGTTTCCTGCGCGTCGTAGAGGCGGTGCAGTGCGGCCTCGGCCTCTTTGCGGGCCGAAATGTCTTCCAGCGTGGTGTAGCCTAGCTTGCCGGCTTCGTCGGCGAAGAGCACCGACGTAACCTGGCACCAGAACGAGCTGCCGTCTGCGCGTAGCAGGCAGGTTTCCAGCGAGAAGCTCGGCAGCTTGTGCTCCCAGAGCCGCTCTTGCAGGTCGTGCCAATCGGAGCGGTAGTGGGGGTGGGCAAATTCCAGAATGCGCCGGCCTTCCAGCTCGCGCGGGCTTTCCAGGCCCAGCATCTGGGCCAGGGCGGCGTTGGCTTGCCGGATGATCAGGTCTCCGCTGATGATCTTGTGGCCCAGCGGCGAGTTCTCGAACACCGTACGAAACCGCACCTGGCTTTGCTGGTAGCGGTCGGCCAGCACCTGATGGGCCGTTTTCTCGATCCGCTCGGCGCTCAGCCACTCTATTTCCGCCCGTAGCGCGTGTAGCTCGGTCTGCAAGGAGGCTAGGGCAGAGTCGGAATCAGGAGCAGCAGACATGGCAGGGGGAGTTAGATACCAAGATACATCGTAAGTGAGTAAGCTACAGGAGTACGCCACCGTAAGGCAGAGTGGCCACCAAATTACGGCACGACTTATACGCAGCTACCGGTCTTTTTGTCGAAAGCCCGCCCCATTTAGCTCGTAAGAAAGCGCACGCGCTAAGCTTCTTCGGAGAGAGTAAGATGGAGGCTGTACTCTACTCCTAGCTGCAATTGGGCCGGCGTGGGTGGCTTGGGCACGCAGCAAGAGCGCCCAATTCCTGGCCAAGCATCGGGTAGCGGGTGCAGCTGCCACGTTTCGGGCACCAGTACCAGCACCGGAATAGGGCCGCACTGCGCCTGCAAGCGATGCACCAAGTAGAGCCCGTCTACATCATCGGGTCGAGGAGCGCTAAGCACTAGCAAATCGGGCCGCCATATTGCGGCTTGCTGAAGGGCGGCAGCACCGGTCTCCACGGTCGTTATGTGGGCAAAGCCCCACTGGGTAAAGTGCAGATGCAGCCCCATCCGCAGTACTGCGCCGGACTCAATAATCAGGATACGGTGAGAATGAGACATGCCACGGGGCTATAGAATGAGCGTGGCAAAGCTCGGATACCGAGGTGAGTGCTCCCTGCGTAGAAACGCGGGTTTTTCCTGGTGGCTACTACGCAATGAGAACGGACGCTCCCGCAACGGCTCTGACTACACATGCCGCCTCACCCGACACGCGCCACCGCAGGCCCGGGCCTCTTCGTTGGTCGCGCGCACGGTCCTCTTTCGGCAGGGAAAACTAGACTTACGCAATGGGGCGTGTCCGACACTCTGCACGCTGCTCAAATCCCGCAAGAAGGAGCGCATCCATGCCCAGCCCTTCATTAGGATTCATCCGCCTTTTTTAGTTGAATCCTAATGGGTATTAGGATTCGCTCAACTTTTTTATTTATATCCTAATGCCTATTAGGATTCACAAATTTTTTTTTACTTGAATCCTAGCGTACATTAGGATTCAAGTAAAAAAGTTGCACGAATCCTAATCAGCTTATGCCCCGGACAGCCATTCCCTCTACCTCCGTATCGGCAGCCGTGCGGGACTACTTTTTCCTTACCCAAGCCGAGTTGGCTCGCTACTTAGGAGTGAACGCCGCGCAAGTGGGCCACGTGGAGGCAGGGCGCAGCACGTTCTCTCTTCTTCCTCAGCAGCGGCTACGGAGCTTGGCCCTACTGCTCCCCTCTTCGCCAAGCCCCGATACAGAGGTCACAACTCCGCCTCTGGAGCTACTTAGCCTGCCTGTTTCGCCAGCCGAACGCCCCGCCCTGCTAGCCCGGCTACGCCGCTGCCGCCGTTTGGTGGTGCGTACACGTTTTGAGATGGAAAATGGACTAGCACGCGTTCAGCAGCACAACCAGCGCCAGCAGGCAGTAGCGGCCCTACGGGCAGGCTTGCTTACTGCCCCTCTCCACCCAGCAGACCCGGCCATCGACGCCGAGCATATACAGCGCTGGCTAGCCTACTTAGATGCTGCCACACCTACTACGCCTACTCCTGCTACCCCACTAGCGCTATTGTCATTACGCCTGCGCCTATTGCTACAGGAAGTGGAAGCCTTGGAAGAGTTGTTGCAAGAGCCTCGTTAGGTAGCGGGTGTTCCGGCCACCAGTCCTTCCAAGAAGGCAGTAAAAGAGAGAGCGAGGAAATGTACCCCAGAGCCGTAGTCCAGTGGCGCGGGGGGAGTGGACGTGTCGGTTTCTTGGTCGTAGTCGTATTCCGGGGGCGTGTAAAACTCGTGGCTGATGTAGTAGACTGCCCCGTAATCTTGAGGGCCAACACTCAGCACGAATATGTCTCCACCTGCTTCGTCCGCGAACGGCACTAAGTCAGGATGAATTTGGTCGCGCAAATCGTCCAACGCAGTTTCTAAGGCGCTGCTGCCACCATACTTGACAGAGTAAAATTTGTTCACCACATAAGCATCGGATTCGCCATTCGCGGCGACAACAAAGCGGTCCGGTTTGGGGTAGCCGCCGTTAACGGTCAGAATATGCGCCTTGTAGTCGTTGGGTAAGGTAAAGCCGTATTCCTGCTCAATAGCTTCGATATCGACTATGGAGGCAAGTTCTCTGTTGCGGGCGAAAGTAAGAGCGTTCATTGCTTTTAGGTGTAAAGTTTCTTACCGACGTGCTTATTGCATTGGTCGCAAGCGCCGTAATGAACAAAGGTGCGGCGGTGGGCCACTTCATCGACCAATTCCATTGTGCAAGTTCCCAGGGGTGGCGGGTTAGGATTCGGTTTGAAGTCGTCACGGTGGTGCCATGTATAACCATCCGGGGCTTTGTGGTTTTCCAAGCCCTGTGCCTTAACCACGTCCAGTAGCCCGGCTTCTTTGTTAGCACGGCGAAAGAACCACAGGTGCTTAAGCGCCGCTTGGGTAGCAGACAGAAGAAGCCCCATCATAAGCTGATGGGGCTTCTATTCAATGCTTAAACGACTATTCTTCGTCCTCCAACGGCAAAGAGTCCAAGTGCGCATGTGAGGCGGTAAAGAAATTAGGGTCAGTGCTGGCTTCAATTGCCTCTCTGAAAACACCCACACCAGGATTACGGATGAACCTACGCGTCATACCCTTCGTCTCGAATTCTATGCCTTCTTGTATAGATTTAAAACCTTCTATCACCCACTCTCCTTCGTTAGCGCTGTTCTCCTCATTATTGCTCACGGCCCAACCGCCACCAAAGTTTGTCGTTACTACTTTGCCTAAGTGATACCAGCAGTGGGCAAAATGTAGCATTTCCTCATCCGTTTCATGGACGAATTTTACCTGCTGTTCCAGTATGTAGCGTTCCAGTTCTAACAGGTTGTCCAGTGTATATTCCAGGTGGTAGCCTTTAGCGGCGGCTTCTTCTAGGAACTCGTCATGTGCATCCTGCATATAGATGAGGAACTTATTCAAGTTGTCATCTGACTCTTCAAATTGTGCTTTGGTCAACATGGGTTTTTAGGGAATTTGAGGTCCGGTCTTTATGCTGGCTCCAATTCGAGCCAATTCTTTCAGTAGCGGTTTGCTACCTCCTTTTTCCAGGATGTACTCGACTGTCATTCGTTGCTTAATCAGCCATTCATCTCTTTGAATATCGATTACTTGCTGTTTACCTAAGCTGAGTTTACCAGTCTTCAACTGGCCGCAATAGTCCATGTGTTTAATAAAGATGTCAACCTGTCTCATTGTGTGGGCTGTTTTCAACGTTTTGCTAATACCTCCCATCGCGGCCTGATATTCCGCTTCACGTGATAAGCCAACTTCACAATTTTGATGATTCGTTAGCGTCTGCTTAATCCAACGTTCGTAGGACCAAGGGTTTGGCTTGTTTTTAAGATAGTCAGCCCACCGCCAAGCGATACCCTCGGGGGTATTTTTCGGCGGCTTAGGACCCGCGAGAACAGCAGCAGATACTACGGGCGGCGCGGCTAATACGGACGCTAAAGGATTGGAGGTTGGCGCTGCTACCGGCGGCACATACGCATAAGCCCGCGCTGGTGGCGCTACCCAGTTCTCACCACTGCCGGCTTCCACGCCCATGTCTTCGGGCGAGATAGTGAAGCTCAGGCGCAGCGAGGCTCCGCCCGTGGTGCCCGTGCTGTCGAAAGCTACGTGGTGCCGGACACAAAACGCATGGGTAAACCACAGGTGTTTCATCGCCGACCCATCCGCTTGCAGAAAGACAAGCTTGCCGGAAAGCGTTTTCCAGTCGGAAGTAGTCCACGCCACCAGCGCGCCGGTATCGTCCACGGCGTACAGCTCCACGTCGATGGGGCCTTTTCTGACCTTGCTGCTAGGCCGGCCCCGGTAGTCGATGTGCTGATGGAAGCTATAGCGGCATACTACCACTATGTATTTCTTCCCCTCTAGTTCTAGGTAAGCAGAGAATGAAGCCATTGTAACGTTTCAAACTGTGAAAGTTTTGAAGCAGAACAAGTGGCAATAGGTGCGTAGGGATAGTAGGCTGGGCTGCAATATAAGCACAAAGAAAATCTGCCATACTGATAATTATATCTATATATTTGAACCGTACATTTTTTCCTTTCACTCTTAACACAATTTACAGATGGTTTACTCTGTAGAACTATTAACAACTGTGGCAGACTGCGACAAAGTATTGAAAGTTGCTGATGAGGAGCTGCGCGTATTACGCAAACGCCTGATCGATTCTGACTACCAGCGCGAGAACTCAAGCAACTCGGCAATTAACCTGACCTCTGAGCTAACTGGCTTAGAAGCAGAGATTGGTTTTCTAACACCGCTCATCGCAACGCTACCCGCCGACTCTGACAGCCGCAGCAAGCGCGAAACGGAGCTGCGTCGCGCTACCGACCGGCGCGATGAGTTAACTGACCGCCAAGGAGCCCGTGGGGCCGTAGCACTGCTCACCCGTGAATTGGCTTACGGCCAAACGGAGGTGCAGATAGCCGAAACGGAAGCCTTCGTAGCTGCTGTAACGGCTCGTAAAGCCGCTATCTAAACGTAGGCGGTGCCTGAATAGCCTTGTAGGCAGGTTCAGGCACCGCCTAACAAGCGGATTATTATTTAGTCTCTATTTTTATAAACGGTCAGCTTTACTTTACTGCTAGGGCTAGGCCCACTGCGCCACCGGGCAGGTACGTGGGTACTACCACCAGCTTCTGGCCTAGCTTGCCGGGCACCAGCCGAGCTACCTGCGGGTACGCCCGCCACACCAGCTCCGCCGACAAAAAGCCAATTCCGGCCCCGGCCACCACGTCCGTTACCCAGTGGCGGTTGTGCATGACGCGCATGGCACCCGTAGCGGTGGCCACGGCGTAGCCGCTCGCGCTGATCCAGGGGCTGCTCTTGCCAAATTGCTCGTGCAGCAGCGTGGCCGTCATAAAAGCTTCGGCGGTGTGGGCCGATGGAAACGAGGAAAGGTCGGCCGGATTGTCGGGCCGCTGGATAGCGGCACTTTTTTTCAGGTGGCTGACGATGCCCGTGCTGAGGGCGTGGCTCAGGCCGTAGCAGATCGTGAAGGCCACTACGCCCCGCTCGGATTTCACCCCCGCCACGTGTAGGCCATAGGCCGCCAAAGCCGGTACGTGCCGCGTGTAGTCGTCGAGGTGAGTGCGCAGGCCGCGGGGAAACAGCTCCTGTGCTTCTTCCTGCATTTCTTCCCGCATTTCATACACCACATTGTTGCGGTGGCAGCTGCCCCAGTAACTGGCGGCTATCAGGCCCGTCGGGATGGCTAGGCGCCACACGGCAGGCCGCAGCAGAAACGGTTTAGATGGTTTAGCGAATAAGGCGGCACTGGCAGGCCTCGCCGCAGAATCGGGGGGAAAGGGTACCAGCGAAGATTGCGCAGTGGTGATATGGCTGAGCAAGCAGGCCATCAGCAGAAAGAAACAAGTCAATAAGCGCATCAACGAGGCTGGAAGTGGATAGGCACTATTCAGCACTAAGTTAGCGCGTTGTCCTAGCCCCCGCAACACAGACGCCGCCCAGGTAGGATGCTATTATGTGACCAGTTCTTTCGGCGGGTTTAATGGGTCAATCTGCTCGACCAACCATTCGGATGAAGTGACGTTACAAGGCTCAACCATCCATTCGTCTATGGTATTCCCGTCGAGTGCCAAGCTGCTCTTCTTTCTTTTCCTGCTACAAACCGTGCTACCTAGCTGCGTGCAGCAGGAAAAACGGGGCGATTTTTCTCGGCGGGCAACCGAGTACAGTGTGACGGAGGCAGGCAAGATGCGCAAAGATGGAGTGGCAGAAAGCTCCGGCTTCGCCTTAGCTAATGCGCAAGGTGACTTGTGGACTCACGGTGACGGCGGCAGCACGGCGGCGCTCTATAAAGTGACTCCCCAGGGCGACTTGCTGGAAACCCTCAACTTGGCGCCCCTCGTCAACATCGACTGGGAAGACCTGGCCCGCGACGATGAAGGGCGCGTGTACATCGGCGATTTTGGCAACAACCAGAACAAGCGGCGCAACCTCTGCATCTACCGTCTCAGCGGCCCCGACTTGCACCTGATCGATACCATCCGCTTTCGCTACGCCGACCAGCGCGACTTCCCGCCCCGTAAAGCCGAGCGTAACTTCGACTGCGAAGCGTTTTTCTACGCCCAGGACAGCCTCTATCTGTTCACCAAAAACCGGGGCAAAGGCCGCTACGTGAAGCTGTATGCCCTGCCCGCCCGGCCCGGCTACCACGTAGCCACCCTCCTTGACAGCATCCGCACCGACACCTGGATAACCGCCGCCGACATCAGCCCCAATGGCCGAACGGTGGCACTGCTTGGCGAGGAAAAAATCTACCTCATAGAGCGCCAACCCGGCAAGCGCCTGTTTGCGGGCCCCAAGAGCCATTTGCGCATTCCAAACACCGGCCAAACCGAAGCCCTGGCTTTCCTCAATGACACTGACTTGGTTTTCAGCAACGAGAAAGGCCGCATCTACTGGATTAAGCACAAGTAGCATTTCGACACGTAATACACGAAAAGCCCACTACATCATGTAATGGGCCCTTTCTGATGTTTAAATCAGTAATTGACAATGCAAGTTCAGTAGCTTGTCAAGCTCTGGAGGGGCGAAATGCCGGGAGTACTATTGCGCCAAATACAGCTTTAAAGCCCCATCGAGGAGCGACACTTGGCAGAGCATGTGTCGCTCCTCGATGGGGCTTTATCTAAGACTACTGTCGTTCTTTCTACTGATATACCGCCCCTTTGGGGCTCAATAACCTACTGCTCGTCGCGGCCGTGGTTGCGACGGGGTGCGGAGCCGTAGTCGGTATCGTCGTTTTCGTTGCGGTATTGGTTGCGACGGTCCTGACCGTAGTTGCGGCTTTGGTCTTGTCGGTTGTAGTCGCCGCGGGAAGGTGAGCCGCCGCGGTTGTTACGGTCCGACGAATCGTATTCGTCGTTGTAGGAGCCGCCGCGGGAGCCGTAGCCTTCGCCCGAGTTGCCGCCGTAGCTGCCCCCACGGTAGCCATTGCGGTTGTCGGGGGCAGCGTTTGGGTTGTTTGAACGGCCTTGGTTGCGGTTATTGTTGTACCGCCCGTCTTCGTCGTAGCCTTCGTTGCGGCCGTAGCCACGCTCGGGGCTGCCGTACGAGTCGCGTCGCTCGTAATTGCTGCGGTCGGAGTAGCCTTGGTCGTCGTAGCCGCCGCGCGAGGAGCGGCTGTCTTCGTTTTGGTTACGGGAGTGGTTGTCGTAGCCGCCACGGTTGCCTTGGAAGCCACGGTTGCGGCCGTAGTCGCTGCCGCCCGATGAGTTGCCGTAGTCGTTGCTGTAGCCCTGGCCCCGGCCGTAGCCCGAGCCATTATCGTTTTCATAACCGTTGGGGCGGCCCTGGTTCTGGCCGCCATAGTCGTTGCGCCGGTCTTGCGGGCGCCCTTGGTCGTAGCCACCATTGCCGCCCCGCTGATCATAGCGGTTGCCGTTGTCGTAACGCTGCTGCCCGTAGTCATCCTGGCGATAATAGCCTTTGTTGCCTTGGTCGCGGGCGTCGTAAGAGTCGCGGTAGCCTTGCTGGCCGTAACCTTGGTTGTACTGCGGCCCGCGGTATTCATTAGGCTGGCGACCGTAGTTCTGGTTGCCATCGTTCTGATTGCCGTAGCCATACTCCTGGCCGCTCGGGCCATTGTTGCGGTTGTAGTCGCCGCGGCCGTCGTATTCGCGGTAAGAATTGTGGTCGGGGCCGGTATGGCCGCCGTAGCCATTGTCGTTGTAGTAGCCGCTACGGTTGTAGTCGTTGGTTTCGCGATATTGATTACCGTAGCCGCCCTGCGTGCTGCCGCGGCCATGACTGCCAAACTCGCCCCGGCTGGCGCCGCTGTTCTGGTTTTCGCGCCGGTCCGCGTCGTCGTAGCTGGCTTGGGTGCTGCTGGTATCGTAGCGGTTGCCTTTGCGGCCCACCGTCGAACTTTGGTTGTCGGCGTTCTGCGTAGCATTGTTCTTGTCAGTGGCGGCTTTGCCGCTGCTCGTCTTGCCGCTAGTGCCGGATTTAGCACTGGGCGCCGCAGATTTTTTGCTGGCCGAAGACGAAGTACGGTTCGAAGGCTTCGGATTGCTTTCGATGGCGCCCTGGCCCGCACTCATTTCCGAAGAAACCAGTGAGGCGCTGGAAGACGCCGAGCCGGTAACACCATCCGTAGCACTAGGATTTGCCGACGGATTCTTACGGCCCCGCGTGGCATTTTGGCTGCCGGGAGTCGAAGTAGAAGCGGTGGTGGATAAGCCCGAATTCAAACCAGCTTTATTATCGGCGCTGCCCAATGACTGCGCAGGGATTTGCGAATTTTTTTCTTCGTTTTCCATGGGAATGGCGAGGGTTGGGTGAGAAAATCAACGAAGCAGATACCCGGCTATACGCTTCTGTTTCACCCATTGTTCGTAATTGATGCTCCATTTGCAGCAGTATAATTCAGGCACCGGGCATTGTCTTATCATCTGATAAATAGGGTTTTTCGACAATTCTTGACGCAAGGATTATACAGAGGTTTATGGCGCGGATAAATTAATTATTCGAAATACCCCTTAGATTTACCGGTGTCTTTCCACACTTCCACAACAACCAAAGTACTCTTATGAAAACGGGCAAAGTGAAGTTCTTCAACGAATCGAAGGGCTTCGGTTTTATTATCCAGGATGAAAACAGCCAGGATATTTTCGTGCACCAGACGGGCTTGATCCATGAAATACGCGAGAATGACCGAGTATCCTTCGAAGTTATCGAGGGCAAAAAGGGCCTGAATGCCGTAAAAGTGGAGCGCATAGCGGCTCTCTGAGCCATTGCCACCACCAGCTTTTCCTGAAGCTCCGGCCCATCGCCGGAGCTTCTTGTTTTTACAAGCTTCTCGGCTCTGTTTTAACATGGTTACAAACCACCCAAACGCGAAAGCGCCGCACTGGCCCAGAGGCTAATGCGGCGCTTTTGAGCACACAATATAAATGTTGCCGGCCTACGGTTTTTGCGTCGTGGTTTTGGCTACGCGCACTCCCACGGCCATCAATCCGGGTAGCTGGTCTTGACGCATGTACTGCTCCAGCACAATCTTGTAGGTGCCAACCTGATGAAACCGCTGATTGGGAAGCGCCAGGAACTGGTGGTCGTAGATGTCGCCGGTGCCGCTACCGCGGGGTTCTCCCGTCTGCGGGTCCATGAGCAACATCTGATGCAGCAGCTGCGACACTGGTTTGCCCGCGGGGTCGGTTAGCGTGTGCTTCAGATACAGATTGTAGTAGCCGTAAGCAGATGCATTGCGCACGTTGAAGTACACATCGTAGCGTTGCGTAGTGTCGGCTATGTCGAAGGTAAAGGCCGGTTTCTGGCGCACCGACCAGGTATAACCTTCGAAATCCACGTTCTTCTCGTAAAGCTGATTTGGGTCGCAGGCCGTTAGGCCAACAACCAACGCCAGCACGGGCACCAAACGAAGCAGCTTAAGCATGGGCATTAGGAAGCAGCAGGAGGAGTAGATGATGGTGCTCCAGCCGCGCCGCCTTCGGGCCGACGGCCACCACGGCGGTTGCGCCCACCACCGCCTTCGCGAGGCGGCCGTTCGGTGCTGCCCTCGGGGCCAGCAGTGCGGTTGCCACCTTCGCCAGCGTTGGCATTGCCCCTGCCGCCGCGCCGCTCATTGCCGGCGCGGGGCGGCCGCGCCTCCGTGCCGCCTTCGGGAGCACCGCGCCGCCCTTCCACCGAGCGGCCTTCGCCGCGGTTCCCCTCGGGCTTGGGGCCAGCGTCCGGGGCATTGCCGGAACGGTTGCGGTTGTTGCGCCGATTCATGGGGCGGGCCGCCGCGCCCCGAGGACGCCGAGCTTCGTCAGCATTCCCGGCGGCATCGGGGGCAGTTGCCGCCACATCGGAGTCGTTGGGTGGGGTGGCTGGGCGAGCCGTAGCTCGGCTACCCCGGCCACCCTCGCGGGGGATGGAAGCAGGCCGCTCGGCCGCGGAGGCTTCGGGCTTGGCTTTCTTTTTGGAGCGTTTCGCGCGCTTAGCCGACTTGATTTTGTCATCGAGACGTTCCAGCGAGCCTTCCACAATGGCGGTTACGTCGGGCGCCTTCTCTTCTTCACGCACAGCTACCAGCAACGATTCCACTTTCTCGCCGCGCTTGTTTAGTTCTTGCACTTCCCGCACACGCTCGGTGGGCAGCACCACCCAGTTGTTGTCGCCACGCATGGCAAACCACATTTTCCGGCGGAAGATGTCGGTTTTTTGGAGCACATATTCGCCCTTCTCGGTTTGGAGCGGGCGCTGCACTTGCGGAATATCCTTGAGAGCGTCGAGGTAGGTATCGAGCTCGTAGTTGAGGCAACACTTGAGGCGGCCACACTGCCCGGAGAGTTTCGCCGGGTTAAGGCTCAGGTTCTGGTAGCGGGCGGCGGTGGTGCTCACACTTTTGAAATCGGTGAGCCAAGTGGAGCAGCACAGTTCGCGCCCACATACCCCAATGCCACCCAGGCGGCCGGCTTCGTGGCGCAATGAAATCTGGCGCATCTCCACCCGCACCCGAAACTCATCGGCGAGGCGCTTGATAAGGTCCCGGAAATCAACCCGGTCTTCGGCCGAATAGAAGAACGTGGCGCGGGTACGGTCGGCCTGATACTCTACGTCGGAGAGCTTCATTTTCAGGCGCAACTCATCCACCACGGTGCGGGCTCGGAACATAGTGCCGGTTTCGAGGTCACGTACGGCATTCCAGCGCTCTACGTCCTGCTCGCTGGCTACCCGCAGGATGTTGCGGATTTCTTTGGAGTCGGTAGGTACCTTCTTTTTCTTCATTTGCAGGCGCACCAGCTCGCCCTTGAGCGAGACGTGGCCCAGATGCCAGCCGTTGCCGCCAGCCTCCACCACTACGGCATCGCCAGTGATAAGCGGCAGGTGGCTGGCATTACGATAAAAGTCTTTACGGCCGCCCTTGAAGCGGATTTCGACTAGATCGAAGCCCTTGAAGTCACTAGGCGTGTCCAGGTCCTGGAGCCAGTCGAACACGTTGAGACGGGTACAGCCGCTGCTACAACTGCCTTTCGAGCCGCAGCCCGAGGTGGTTGTAGTGGAGCAGCCTCCGCCTGATGAGCAAGAAGTACAGGCCACTTGTAAAGTATGTATATCGTGAAGCAGCGCGTTGCGCCGCGAAAAGTCGGTTTCTACAAAGATACAGAATTCGGAGGCGGAAGAATTCCCAATGAACCAAGAGGCTTGTGCTACGGTGGAGCAAGTTTGGGTTTTTGCTACTTTCCAAACGAATGGTAGTTAGTATCTCTTGATATGGGAATTAGATTTTAGACATAGCCCTAAAACCTTCACAATTTCCACACTGATGCACTTTATTGAGGTTTCATACTGAAAAAATGAATTCAATAATTAAACGCAACTATGTATATAATTTTGTTAAATCAACTGCTATAATTTTGAAATATCATCAACAAATGACTAATATTCCGATACAATTTGTCCTTTTCACTACCACAACCAAACCAACCATCCCCATGAGAGTAACCCGTTTACTGGCTCCACTAGCTTTGCTTGCAAGCTCAGCTATGGCTCTGTCCTCCTGCGAACAGAAGCAAGAAACAGTAGCTAAAAATGAAATTTCCGAAGAAACCATCGGTCAAATCCGTACCCTAGGTTTCAGCGTCCAGGGCGCTGAGAAAGTTGAAGGAGGTGTTCGGGTGGAAGGCGACATTCTATTAACCGACGAGATTCTGGCTAGCACTCCCGAGTACTCCATGCTGCGTGTAGGCCAGGATGAGCAGTACCGGACCACTAATCTCGTATCTCGTTTGCCGCGGGTGCTCACGGTGAGTTTGTCGAGCCAGTTTCCAGCCAATTATTCGACGGCCATCGACGAAGCGATTCGCCGTTACAACGCCGAAGGACTGCGCATTACCTTCCGCCGTATTACGTCGGGCACCGCCGACATTCCAGTGACGTACTCTTCCGACCTCGGCCCCGGCGTACTTGGGCAGTCGGGTGGTTTCCCTTCAAACGGCAACCCCGCCCCTGGCTTCAAGTTGGTGCCCAACGTAATTGGCAATCGTTCAGTTAACAACATCGCCACCATCATGGCTCACGAGATGGGTCACTGCATCGGCTTCCGCCACACCGACTACATGAACCGCGCTTACAGCTGCGGCGGCCAAGCCTCCAACGAAGGAGCTAGCAACGTAGGAGCCATCTTGATTCCCGGCACGCCTTCCGGTCCTGATCCAAGCTCGTGGATGCTGGCTTGCATTGGCTCTGCTAGCGACCGTCCATTCAATTCCAACGACCGCACGGCTCTCAGCTACGTGTACTAGGCGCATCGCCTGCTTGGCCCTTGCATAGGGACAAGCCACCGAATTAAACTAGAATCCCCGGCTTGTCTCAAGTCGGGGATTTTGTTTTTGAAGGGCCTTGGTGCTTATCCCGCTATCATGGACCATCATGTTTACTGTTGCGAGCGAGCAAGACAAGAGTCGATAAAATAGCCTCAATAGTCGTCGAAACTCATATAGACTGCTGACGGCAAGCAAGGTGGAATGCCGCGAAGCAATGTATATAAGCAGCACAATACAGGCCCACGAAGGGAGCAGTAAGCTAGATGCTTTCCTATCCTACTCTATCAAAATGCGGCGCGTGATTTCCGGAGAATTGTTCGGGGCGATGCGTAGTAGGTAGGTGCCCGGGCGCAGGCCGTCGGTGGGAAATAAATTGATAGTACCGTCGACGATGGTTTCGCGCATCAGCCGGCCTAGCGCATCGTAGAGGCGCAGGCGCAGCGCGGCGCCGGGTGGGCCCACCACATTGAGCGGCTGGCCAGCTACTACGGGCACCGGAAAAGCTAGTACCTCGGCGCGCCCCACGCGGTAAACGCCTTCTACCTGGCTATAGAACACCCGACCATTTATATCCTGCAGTTGCAGCCGGTACTGATTGTAGCCACTCGGCGCATCGAGGTCGGGCAAGGTGAACTGTAGTTGCGTAACCGGATTGATGGTGAGCACCGTTTGGAATTCTCCTTGCACTAAGCGCTGTAGCTGCAGATTTTGCAACCCAAACGTGCTGCCTAGCTCTGCCAGCAGCTGCACGGTATCGGCGGCGGGTTGCCGGGGCAGAAAGGAACGCAGGTAACAATCAAAACCAGCCGTGCTGAAGTTGATGGTAGTGCCACGCTCGGCCAGGCGCCCTTGCACCAGCGGCGCCACCGCAAAATTAGGTACGGCTAACTCTCCACCAGTCAGGATGCGGAGGGTGTCAGACGTGCGGGTCACCGGCTCTAAGTGCGTAGCGCCAATCCGGTAGAGCTGATACTGCGCGGCCCCGGGTATGTGCGGCCAATACAACAGCACTTCGTTGGGGCAGGCATAACCGATACGCAACGGTAGCGGCCGGGCCACCACCAGCGTATCGGACACAAACGTGCCAGTATTCGTCACCATCCGAAGTTCGGCGAGCGTGGTGGTGTCGGGTGCGGACCAAGTGGTGGTACGCGTAGCTAAGTTCAAGGTAGAGCCAACCCGGCGCCAAGCATTGGCGCCAATGGGGCGGTATTCCAATTGGGCCGATGTGGCGGGTCCGGCCCACCGCCAGCGTAATTGAGCGGTTTCGCCGGGACGTACGTTGCGCTCGGCTGTGGGCGCCAGCCACTCAAAACCAGCATTCAGCTCGTAGGCTACACTGAAGACTTGGGGGCCCACCGGCACGGCGTAACCTCGCACCCGCAACTCATAGTTGCCCGGCGCCGGCGCGCTGAGCGTAATTTGTTCCACATTGTTGAGGTGGTCGGCGCGGCGACGGGCAGGCAGGCTCAGCGAATCAAGGTGCGGGTAGCTGCTCAGTGTCCAGGGCTTCCACCGACTACCAGTAGCTACGTTCACCAGCTCCAGGTCCAAGTCGTTGAGCAAGGCGCGGGAGGCATTGCCGGCGGCTTCGACATCGGTCCAGGCGAGCGTGGCTTTCAGTTGTTGCGTGCCAGCGGGCACAGTGAGCGGAATAACCTGCTCCTGGCTTTGCGCAACAGTGCCAGTCCGAAACCGGCCATTGAGAATGGTGCGTACGGCACCTAACGCATCGGCCTGCCCGAAACCCGTAGCAAAGTCCACTTCCGGACGGCCCGTATCATCGGCACTATTGATGAGCGCTGCTTTTACCAACGCCGAGGGAGGCAGCGTCCCACCGTTTTGGTTGCGGTATGCTTGCTGCACCAACAGGCTGATGCCCGACACCAGCGCCGCAGCGTCGGAAGAGCCATCGGCCCCGAAGGCTACCAGTTCGGGCTTCACGCGGCCGTCGTGGGCGGGACCACGGGAACTGAACGGCACTATTTGCCCCAGCGCGTCGGTAGCACCCACACTCAGCGTATTCTTCGACATCTTGAACTGCCCGGTCAGGTTGGCCACGTTGGGCAGGCCTTGATAGGTGCCGGTAGGGCTGGCCTGGCTGCCGGAATTACCCGATGAAAATACGTGCAGCAGCGTTGAAAATTGGCGGGCCTGCGCATCGTACGCTTGTGATTCGAGGCCGTAGTAATTCTCAATGCCCGTGCCGTAGGAATGATTCTGCACGCTTACGGTCCGTTGTTGCAGTTGCGTACCGTCGTCGGGCAATAGGTTGGCATAGTCAGCTGGAGTAAGGCGGGCCTGCCAGGCAACGCCTTTGCCGGCTGGCCCCGAGTTGCCACCGCCAGCAACAAGCGTAGCCATGATGGTGGCGTGCTGAGATGGCGAAGCATTTTGGTCTACTTCTAGCAAGCGGCCTTTGAAATCGATATCAGCAGGATCAAATGGGTTTTCCTTGACTGACACCGTAAGCCCTTGGCCGGTAAGGCCCGGATAGCGCCGGTGCAGGGCGGTAATACTATTGACAGTATAATCGGCTTGGTTGAGCAGTTGCTCTTCGTGGGCCACGCGGTTGGGCACATCAATAAACGTAACCAGCGGCGAAGCCAGCAGCTGCTCCAGCTGCGTCCGGCTCACCTCCGACAGCGTCAGTAGCTGCGGCTGCGTTTTTTCGCGTTGCAACCCAACACCGGGCAAGGCACGCCGAGCCCATTGTTCAAACTCTGGTGTATTGCGCACCTGAACCCGCACGGTTTGGGCACCGGGCTGTTGCTGCCGGGCCAGGGAAAGCCGAAGGCTAGGAGCCAGCTTGTCCGCATCAGGACGGTGTTGAGCTACTGAGGAGAAGCATGAAACCAGCAGCAACGCAGTAGCTACCCAAACAGAAAGTCCACGATACACCATATAGAGATTGAATAATTACCAGATCAGGGCAATGATGTGAATGCAGTAGCCTTATCCTCAAATTTAAACAGAAATCAATAGGTCATCTTTTAAAGTAATTTTCTGCACCTATATAATTGTGGCTTTTTGACCTCATGACACCTATCTGTAAATCAACTAAGCACCTACGTAAGGCAGGCTCATGGAAGATACGTGCAAGTCGACGGACAAAAAAGAGCCTGCGCTAGGCAGGCTCTTTTGTAGAAATAAACCAGTAATCTTTATGGCTTCAGCACCACTTTTGTGCAGTTGTCCTTTTTGTTGCGGAAGATGTCGTAGCCGTGGGCCGCTTCGGCCAAGGGCAGCCGGTGCGAAATGATGTCGTCGAGCACCACCTTGCCTTCAATCACGTATTGTAGCAGCTTGTCGATGTGCTTTTGGGCGGGCGCCTGGCCACCCCGGATGGTGATGCCTTTGTCGAAAAACTGATGGATGGGGAAGTTGTCGAAGGGCGAGCTGTAAACGCCGAGCACCGACACGATGCCTCCGCGCCGCACGGCACTCATACAGGCTTCCAGCACTTTGGGTGAGCCTTTTTCGAGGTTGATAACTGCTTTAGCTCGGTCGAGCAAGTCTCGGTCCGGCTCGAAGCCCACGCACTCTACGCACACGTCGGCGCCGCGGCCTTCGCTCATGGCCCGGATTTGTTCTACCACTTCTTTAGCCCCATCCCAGAGAATGGTTTCCGCATTGGCCGTAGCTTTAGCTTTATCGAGACGGTACTGCTGCGTATCGACAATGACGACGCGGGCCGCGCCGCGCAACCACGCCGATTTTGCAGCCATCACGCCCACTGGACCGGCCCCGAAAATAGCCACGAACTCGCCACCTTTCACTTCCCCCCAGTCTATACCAGAGTAACCCGTAGGGAAAATATCGGTCAGGAATAGGGCCTGCTCGTCCGTTAAGGAATCGGGAATGACGCGGGGGCCGAAGTCGGCATAGGGTACGCGCACGTACTCGGCCTGGCCGCCATTGTAGCCGCCGTATAGGTCAGTGTAGCCGAAGAGCGCGCCGCCTTTTTCGGTGGCCAAGCCGCCTTCCGGGCCGTAGTGGTCGGGGTTGGAATTCTCGCAGTGGCCGGGCAGCTCGTGATTGCAGAAGTAACAGGTGCCGCACGCAATAGGAAAAGGCACCACCACCCGGTCGCCGACTTTGAGCTTGCTGCCCACGCCGCGCCCCACTTCTTCCACGATGCCCATGAACTCGTGGCCCAGTACCATGGGCCGGGGCTGCGGAATGCTGCCGTTATAAATATGTAGATCAGACCCGCAAATAGCGGTGCTGGTCACGCGGATAATAGCGTCGCGGGCGTCTTCAATCTTCGGATCATCAACGGTGTCGACACGAACGTCCTTCATGCCATGATACACGAGTGCTTTCATAGGGGTTGGTTTTGGTTAGGAGAAACGGAGCAGGGCTCTGTCGAAACAGAACTGAACTATATCTCAGCTAACGGCCACCAGAAAGTGAGGTTATGGCTCAGCTTCTCTCTGCTACACCGTAGCTACTACCCCAATGGACTACGGACCAGCTAATTTTTAGCCCGCAGAGGACACGGATATTGACGCCGGGCTCTTGCGTCACAATCGGTACACTTGGATACCAGCGGGCACAAACACATAGGCATAGCCCTCCCCTAGCAGCACCTGACGCACTTCGGTGGCGGCTATGCCAGCGGGTAAGGGCATAGTGCGTTGCGAAAAATTATAAAGATGAAAGAACTGTACGGCCCCATCGGCCAAGAAATACAGTTCGTCGCCGCGGAAGCTAATGGTGTTAAGATCTAGGAAGGGCAATTTTTTGCGGTAGTTGCCCAGATTGTCGAACACGTAGATGCCGTTCACGCGGTCCACGAGGTAGACGTTGTTCTGGTATTCGCGCAGGAACCGAAAGTCAGGTCTGGAGCGGCCGATAAGCAGGTCAAGCGGCGTGGAAAGGGTGAGGCTTTTACCCGTAGGATCGAATTGTCGCAACGTCAGATCCGACTCGTTCAGGAGCCAGAACTGGTCGTTGGGCGCCAACGTGGCGGCCCGAACGGTGCCATCAAGCAAATCGAGCAAGTTGAACTGGCCCAGCGGCGCGGCAAACCGGTCGAGCAACACAAGCTGCTGCCGGTCGTCATAAAACACTAGCGTCTTGGTGGTATTCCAGGCTTCCAGTTGCGCCACGTGGCCCGGCTGGGGTGGCGAGTACACATTCAGCGCCTGTCCGTTGGGGCCGTACTGGTGAATATTATTGTTGGCATCGGCCACGTAGAGTGTGCCACGCCGGTCGAGAGAGGCCACGCCCGGCTGCGGCAGGGCAATGGTTTGCACCAACTGCCACGCCCCTGCCGCCAATGCTGGCTCGGCAGCTTTCCCTACTTCCGGTGCGGCAGCAGCTGGCGCCGGCTTACCCGGCGGCACTACCGAAGCTGGTGTGGGCACGGTAGTTTGGGCCTGGGAAAAGCGTGAGAAAAACAGGAGTGTAGAAGTGAGTAATAAGAGCTGAGAGCTGAGAATTGAGAGCTTAGACGCGGCGCGGCGCTTGTATATCCAACTTCTAAGTTCTAAGTTCTCAGTTCTAACTTCTACTCCTACCTTCTCCTTTCTCAAAATGCAGCAAAGCCAGGTCTGTACCATCATAAACACCGTAGGAGCAATAATTGACCCACTCGCCGAGGTTGAGGTAGCGGCTACCGGGAGCTACGGGCACGTCGAGGGGCAAATGCCGATGGCCGAACACGTAGTAGTCGTGGTGGAAACGCTGCTCTAGCTCCCGGCAGTACACCAGCAGCCACTCGTCCTCGCCGAAATAGCGGGCATCGGCTTCCGCATTCTGTATGCGGCTGTGGCGGCTCCATTGATTGGCAATGGCTATGCCCAGATTAGGATGCAGCCGCGCAAACAGCCACTGCGACACAGGTGAGGCAAATACTCGCTTCAGCAACTTGTACGTGTGGTCTTTCGGCCCCAGTCCATCCCCGTGCCCAATGTGAAACTCGCGCCCACCGATAAGCTGGCTCACCGGGTGCCGCAGAATAGGAATGCCCAGTTCTTTCGTGAAGTAGTCGAACATCCACATGTCGTGGTTGCCGGTGAAGAAGGTGATGGGCAGGCCCGCGTCGGTGAGTTCGGCTAGCTTGCCTTGCAGCCGGATAAAGCCGCGCGGAATGGCGTGCTTGTACTCAAACCAAAAGTCAAAAATGTCGCCGAGCAGATAGATGGCCGCGGCATCCTGGGCGGCGGCATCGAGCCAGCGCACGATGCGCCGCTCCCGTTCCAGCGAGCGAGCGGCATCGGGGGCACCGAGGTGGAAGTCGGAGGCGAAGTAGACGCGGCGGCCGGGCAGCAGCGCCAGCTCAGGCAGGCGGGGTGGCGGGGTCGGTTTCGTCATCCAACAAAAACAGGGCAATGCTGCGCGGGCCGTGGGCCCCGAGCACGAGGGTCTTTTCAATATCGGCCGTGCGACTGGGGCCAGTGGTGAGTGAAATCATGGAAGGCAAATGGTCCGCGCCGTACTTGTCTTGCACCAGCCGTAGCGCGTCGCCAATGTCGGGCACCACTTGCGAAGTGCGGGCAAATACCAAATGCTGATCAGGGTAGATGCTCAGGCGCCGGCCGCTGCCCGTAGCGCCACTCACTAGCACGCTGCCGGTACGGGCCACCAGCGCCTCGCAGGTAGTCAGGCCAGCATCGGCGTGGGCCAAAAAGTCAGTTTCATCCTGCTGAAATACGATGCTGCCGGCGTGAAGCAACTTTTTTAGCTCCGGCTCCCACACAAACAGCCGGTCTAGTTCCTTTTCCTTTTTGTAGGCAAAAAGTTGGTCGTAGAAATGCTCCTCCGATTCGCAGAAGTACAGCTGCCCTCCTACCCGCACGAAGCTCTCGGCAAACGCGACGGCCAGGTCGCCGGTGGCGGGCGGGTGCAGCGGAGCCGTGAAGTCAGGCGCGGCCTTGGGTGCCGTTGGCTCGCGCAAGGCTTCGCGGATACGGCGCAGAATAATGTCGCGGGAAGATTCGGGCATAAACAAAGGTACTCGGAAAGCTGGCAGACCTGAAAACGGCCGGACCAACCTGACCACCAACAAAAAAGCCAGCCTCTTACGAGACCGGCTTTTCTATGTATCCCAAGTTGTCCTTAAACCGGCGTCACGGCGCTGCCGCTGGGCTCAGTGGTCGAACCACTCGTCCGGTCATCGTCTACACCAGGTAGGTTCAGCGGGGGCAAGTCGTTTTGCAATGGGTGCTCCTGCTTTCGCTCGCTCAACGTTTCCGAACGGTCGGTGCCGGCCATGTGTGCCTGGTAATTTGTTTGTACGCCGTGCGGACGCTTGCCCACGAGACGCTCCAAGTCGTCCTGAAGCAGAACTTCTTTTTCCAGCAACTCTTTGGCTACCACCTCCAGCTCGTGCCGACGCTCGGTCAGCAGCTCTTTGGTGCGGATGTAGGCATTTTCGATGATGTTGCGCACTTCCTCGTCTATCATTTGCGAAGTGGCTTCCGAATAAGGCTTCGAGAAACCGTACTCATTCTGTCCCTTCGAGTCGTAGTAGGAAATGTTGCCCAGCTTGGGATTCATCCCGTACATCGTCACGATGGAGTACGCCATTTTCGTAATGCGCTCCAAGTCGCTCAGTGCACCCGTCGAAATCTTGCCGAATACGATGTCCTCAGCCGCACGGCCACCCAGGGTCATGCACATTTCATCGGTGAGCTGCTCGGTGTTGTAGAGGAACTGCTCGCGCGGCAGATACTGCGCGTATCCTAGCGCCGCTACCCCACGGGGCACAATGCTCACTTTCACCAATGGATCGGCGTGCTCCAGGAACCAGCCCGCAATAGCGTGGCCAGCTTCGTGATACGCCACAATACGCTTCTCGTCGGGGCTGATGATTTTGTTTCTTTTTTCCAAGCCCCCGATTACGCGGTCCACGGCGTCGGTGAAGTCCTGCATGGTCACCATCTTCTTGTCGCGGCGGGCGGCAATGAGGGCGGCTTCGTTGCAGACGTTGGCAATCTCAGCACCCGCGAAACCAGGCGTCATAGCAGCCAGCTTCTTGGCTTCCACATCGGGACCTAAAGTCAGCGGCTTCAAGTGCACGTTGAAAATCTCGGTGCGGCCGTTGATGTCGGGCTTGTCGATGGAAATTTGCCGGTCGAAGCGGCCCGGACGAAGCAGAGCTGAGTCCAACGTATCGGGACGGTTGGTAGCGGCAAGGATGATGACGCCGGAATCGGTACCAAAACCATCCATTTCCACTAACAGCGAGTTCAGCGTGTTTTCACGCTCGTCGTTGCCGCCGGGCACGTTGCCGCGGCTGCGGCTGCGGCCAATGGCGTCAATCTCATCGATGAAGATGATACACGGCGCCTTGGCTTTAGCTTGCTTAAACAAGTCGCGTACGCGCGCCGCACCAACCCCAACAAACATTTCCACGAAGTCGGAACCCGACAGCGAGAAGAACGGCACGTCGGCCTCGCCGGCTACAGCTTTGGCTAGCAGAGTTTTACCTGTACCAGGAGGACCTACCAGCAAAGCACCTTTCGGAATCTTACCACCGAGGATGGTGAACTTTGAGGGGTTCTTGAGGAACTCCACGATTTCTTGTACCTCCTCTTTGGCTTCTTCCAGACCAGCTACATCCTTAAAAGTGATTTTCACCTTGTCACCACCTTCAAAGAGAGCCGCGCGGCTTTTGCCAATGTTGAAAATCTGACCACCAGCCCCGGCGCCACCGCTCATGCGGCGCATCAGGAACCAGAAGCCCACAAAAAGCAGGATGGTAAAACCCCAAGTTGTAATAACGTCACCGTAGCCAGTGCGCGTGTCGAACGTGAGACCAATCTGCTGCTCCACGGGTATGTTGGCTCGCGTCTGAAGCTTTTCAAAGTCTTCCTTAAACGTTTTGCCATCTACAACTCGGAAGTCGAATTGCGGGCTGGTTTCGAAGGTCAGCGGCCCGCGGCGGCTCAGCAGCTGGTTGTAACGGCCCGATTGCAGGGCTTGTTTTTTGAGCGAAACCTCCACTAGGTTCCGATCCGTGAGCAGTTTCACGTCGCGCACATCACCGGCAACGTACATCTGCTCAAATTTCTGCTGGTTGATTTCCACTGTGCTACCGCTTTGGTTGAAAAACAACCAGGCACACAGAAAGAAAACCAACCCGGCTAGCAGCCAAAGCTGCATGCCCGGCTTAGGAGCGGGCGAAGGCAGCATTGGCTTCTTCTTTTTGGGCGTGTTATCAGGCATGAATAGGGATTAACTAAGCAAAAAACAAAGGCGGAACACGCCGCCAGCACGTTTGTTCCCGGTAGCAGACGAAACCGGCCGGCGTTTACTTTACCGGGCCGTAACAGCTTCTTCTTCCACGTACCGGATTTCGGCATCGCCCCACAGCTCTTCGAGGGCGTAAAACTGACGTCGGTCGCGCAGAAACACGTGCACTACCACGTCCACATAGTCGAGCAAAACCCATTCGCGGTTGGTGCGGCCCTCGGTTTGCCACGGGCTCTGGCCCGTGAGCTTATCCACTTCTTCCTCTACCGAGCGCGCAATAGCGTCGATTTGGGTATCTGAAGAAGCTGAGCAGACAACAAAATAGTCTGCTACAGCATTTTTAAGGTCTTTAAGATTGAGCACCACGATATCGACAGCCTTCTTTTCCTGCATGCCGCGTACTACTACATCTGCCAACTTGTCCGAATCCTGCCGAACCAGGGTACTTTTCATGGGGTATTGTTAGGTTTGAACGTCACAAAGTACGAAAATCAAGTGGAGGCTTTATCCCCCCAAACGTTGTTCACGGGCCGCCAAGTGATTTGGTTGCCAGAATGTGCTTCTACCAACAGTGAAGCACAACGCCTTGCTGGCGAAAACCGCGCCACCGACGGCTGCGTGGTCATTACCGACAAACAGACCGCCGGTCGGGGCCAACGCGGCAACCACTGGGAAGCCCAACCAGGCGAAAACCTGACGTTCTCCGTGGTGTGGCGGCCTAGCTTTCTGCCCGCGCAAAACCAATTTCTGCTTAGCCAAGCCGTGGCACTAGGTGTACACGATTGGGCCTCCACTCTACTTGGCTCCGACCAAGCCTTGCGCGTGAAATGGCCAAATGATATTTTCTACAAAGACCAAAAGCTGGGGGGAATTTTGATTGAAAACACGCTCATTGGCACAATGATTCAGAATAGTATAGTAGGAATAGGGATAAACGTGAATCAGCAAGAATTTGGCGTTTCTACTGCTACTTCTCTGGCTAGCCTCACGGGCCGCTCCTACATCTTGCCAGCCTTAGTTACTCGCCTGCTTGAAAGTTTGGAGCAGCGCTATTTGCAACTGCGCGCTGGTCGCCTTTCCGCCATTCGACACGATTATCTGCGTGTGCTCTACCGTTATCAAGAGTCTAACACCTACGAAGTGGATGGGCGCCGTGTAACGGGTGAGATTGTGGGGGTAGATGAAACTGGTCGGCTCGCCCTAGTTCTAGAGGGTCAGCTTCGGCACTTCGATCTGAAAGAAATACGCTACGTGCTCTGACGCATTTGCGCACATTCTTGGATTTGGCTTAAATTATTTTTCGTGGCACTAGCAACCTTTACGCTTAGCTGTTCGAGTAGAGAGTACATTCCGCTTTAAACCAAAAGCAACCTTTATGCTCTAACGGCTATCTGTAGCCTAGCAAAACGCTTCGAGCGATTAGGCACAGTGCTTGTTTTCAGTGGAATGTAACGCAACGTTTATGAAGAAGAAAAACATTGCGCGATTGTTGGAAAAACCCTATATTTGGAGCCCTCAGCTCATCCTGAGACCCGCAACCCCTAATGAATGTCATGAAAATTTCTACTCGCCTTTTTGTAGTTCTGGCCTTGCTGCTGGTTCAGTTTTCGGCCATAGCTGCTACCATTACGGTGGAAGTCGGTGACAATTTTTACCGTCCCGCTAACGTACAGATCCGCCCTGGTGACGAGATACGCTGGGTGAATGTAGGTACCGGAGTTCACCCAACGGTATCAGAATCTACCCCGGCAGCCTGGCAGACGTTTGTCATCAGTCCAAACAATACCACTAGGACCGTCACTTTCAACACGCTCGGCACCTATAATTACTATTGCTCGGCGCATGCGTCTGTCGGTGGCGGAGTACGGGAGGGCATGATTGGCACTATCACCGTTAACAATGCTCCTCTTGCTACTCTTGATTCTAAAGCGGCCACCATAGGCCTCAACATCTATCCCAATCCTAGCAAAGGCTTGGTGATGCTGACGCTGAACAAGAAAGCTGGTGCTGAAAACGGGTATAAGCTTCGTCTGAGCAACATTATTGGCCGCGAGGTGCGCACCTTCACGCTACGCCCCGAGGCCGCTACCACCGGAATGCCGCTTAACCTCTCGGATCTGCCCGCTGGCATGTACGTCTACAGCCTACTACTCAACGATAAGGTGGTAGCTACCAGACGGCTAGTTTTACAAAACTGACGCAATTCCTTTTGTTCCCTTGCTGAAAAAGCGGCCGACTGCTCGGACCGCTTTTTTTGTGCGCTCCATATAATCCTTGCTCTTTAGACCGTTAAATGGAGTGCGGCGCGGCCGGATTTATTATCTACTTTTGGCCTTTCTCCCAATTTCTGCATCAACTAACCCCCGTTGGGTAACAACGATGGGCGGGGACAAGCTCCGCTCCTACCTCAAGCACGCATGCGTTCTTATAAAAGCCTGAATAACCTAGTAGGTTGGGTGGTATTCGCCATCGCCACGCTCACCTATCTGCTCACGCTCGAACCGACTGCCTCGTTCTGGGATTGTGGTGAGTTCATCGCCTGCTCCTATAAGCTCTTAGTGCCGCACCCACCCGGAGCACCTACTTTCCTACTACTAGGCCGCATCTTCTCCCTGTTCTCGTTCGGCGATGTCACGAAAGTAGCCGTGCTGATTAATGCCTTATCGGCGCTAAGCAGCTCGTTTACAGTGCTATTTTTGTTCTGGTCCATCACTATGCTGGCCAAGAAGCTAGTGCTGCACCGCTTGGTGGCGGGGCACACGGTACCGGGCGCCCCGGAGCCAACTTTTGGCGAGACGCTGCTCATTTTAGGAGCTGGCGTAGTAGGTGCTCTGTCGTTTGCCTTCTCCGATTCGTTCTGGTTCAACGCCGTGGAAGGCGAAGTGTACGCCATGTCGTCGTTGTGTACGGCCGTGGTAGTTTGGATAATGCTGAAGTGGGAAAACCGTGCGCACGAAGCTGATTCCGACAAATGGCTGATTCTGATTGCCTACGTAGTGGGGCTGAGCATCGGGGTTCACTTGCTGAACCTGCTGGCGTTGCCGGCCTTGGCTTTCATTTACTACTACCGCCGCACCGACAACCCTACTACCCTTGGTGGCATCATCACGTTGGTGATAAGCCTCGTGATTGTGGGGCTGATTCTGGCGGGTATTATTCCTGGCCTGCCTTCGCTGGCGGGTGCCTTCGAGGTATTCTTCATTAATAGTGTGGGGCTGCCTTTCAACTCGGGCATCATCATCTTCCTGGTGCTTTTCTTTGGGTTGCTGTGGCTAGGTTTCCGCTACTCGTTTCAAAAGCAAAGCCGCTTGGTGAACACGGCCATGCTGAGCCTGGTGTTTATTTTGATTGGCTACTCCAGCTACCTCATCATTCCTATTCGTAGCGGCTACCACCCCACTATCAACGAAAACAACCCGGAAGATGTACTGAGCTTCGTGAGCTACCTCAAGCGCGAGCAGTACGGCGACCGGCCTCTGCTCTACGGCCCGCAATTCAACGCTCGGCCGCTTCGCTACGAAGACGGTGCCCCGCGCTACGTGCGTGAGGGTAACAAGTACGTGGTAGCTGAAAAGCGACAGAACGTCGTCTATGATGACGCGGACAAGATGTTGCTGCCGCGCATCTACAGTCCCCAGCCTGAGCACATCTACAACTACCAGAAATGGGTGGATATTCGGGAAGGCGTGAAACCGACCATGGGTCAAAACCTATCGTTTCTATTTCGCTACCAGATGGGCCACCAATTCTGGCGCTATTTCCTCTGGAACTACGTGGGCCGCGAGAGCGACATTCAGCAGTCGGGAGCCTTGTGGCCCTGGGATGCGGGTAAAACTGGTGTGCCGGAGCGCGTGGCCAATAGTGCAGCTCGTAACAACTTCTTTGCCATTCCTCTTATTCTGGGGCTGATTGGCTTGTTTTTCCATGCTCGCCGCGACTCACGCAATGCCTTCATTGTAGGGTTGCTGTTCGTGTTTACCGGTTTGGCGATTGTAGTGTACCTGAACCAGCCGCCCATTGAGCCACGTGAGCGGGACTATACTTTCACGGGCGCCACCTATGCCTTTGCCATCTGGATTGGGTTGAGTGTGTTAGGTTTGGCGGAGGTGCTGCGCGCAGTGCTCCGCGCCGATACAGTCCGGGCCGTAGCAGCCACTGCGCTAGGCCTGCTGGCACCGGCCATTCTAATTGGCCAGGGCTGGAACGACCACGACCGGTCGGACCGCTACAACTCGGTGGATTCCGCTAAGAACCTGCTGAATTCCTTGCAGCCAAACGCCATTTTGTTCACAAACGGTGATAATGACACCTTCCCGCTCTGGTACGCGCAGGAAGTGGAAGGAGTGCGGACCGATGTGCGCGTAGCCGTGCTCAGCTACCTTAACACCGACTGGTACATTCAACAGATGAAGCGCCGGGCCTACCTGTCGCAGCCACTGCCCATTTCCATGCCCGACGACCGGTACAAGCAAGGCACCAATGACTACTTGCCTTTCGCCGAAAATCCGGCCGTGAAAGAAGTAAACCTGAAGGAGTTCATTCAGTTGGTGAAGCAAAACAGCGAGTTGCTACAGGTGTCGTACGGCGAGAATCAGCCGGCCATGATGTCGTACCCCACTCGCAAGTTCTACCTCGATGTAGATACCTCGGCGGTGGAAAAGCTCGGCCTCGTGCCTACCGACCGGCGTAAGCAACTAGTGACTCGCATGGAATGGGACATGGGTAAGAGCGCCATCGAGAAGAAAAACTTGGTGATTCTGGACATGCTGGCTACCAACAACTGGCAGCGCCCCATCTACTTCTCTAGCACCGTAGCTGGCTCCGACTTCATGAATCTGCAACCCTACTTCCAGCTTGAGGGCATGGCCTACCGGGTGCTGCCCATGAAGGACCCAAACTACGAGCCGCGCAGCTCCGATGAAGGTTACGTGCAGGCTGACCTCATGTTTGACAACATGATGAAGAAATTTGCCTTCCGTAACCTCAACAAGCCGGGCGTTTTCTACGACGAAAACAACCTGCGCTTCCCCGCCAATTACCGCGACAAGTTCATACGCCTCGCCAATACGTATTTGGCTAACGGTGATAAATCCAAAGCTAAAGCCGTGCTGGACAAAGCTTTTGAGGCCATGCCCGATAGCTCTATTCCCTACGACTACTACTCGCCGCAGTTTGTGCCGGCGCTGGTAGCCGTGGGAGAAAAAGACCGGGCTAACGATATCATGGATAAGATGACAAGCCGTGCCCAGGTAGCCCTGGCCTATTACCAGACGCACAACCCGGCGCTATTCGACATGGAAAACCAAACGTACTTGCTAGGCGTGCAGAGCGTATACCGCGCCGCCGAACAAGTCGGGGATCAGCGCCGCGCCAGCAAGGCACTGGAGTTACTGCAACAGTACTTCCCGCGCCAATAACAGCTGTTTTGGGCCAACTTCATTAGCTGGCCTCGTGTTAGCCCCGTAAAAAAGCCAGCTTCTTATCAAGGCTGGCTTTTTTATTGCGGTCATGTCGGCGCAAGCCTCTTTTGCGTTTCGTAGCTACCCTCACTTTGCAGCCCGTGAACTCTCGACTACTGAATTCCCTCATACTTTTCTGGATAGCAGTTTTCGCCACAGTCTCAGCCGCGTTGGCCCAGCGGCGCGATTTCGCCGGCCAGTACCGCCCCGACCGGCGTTTACTCGTCGACACCCGCCGGGAAGCAGACAGTCTACGCATCTACCTACGGTTTCCCGATGGCAGCGTGTTACAGCAAAAGCAGCCGTTGCGCATAATGGCTTGGACAACGTATGATGCCAAGCGGCCGCTCTGGACTGACACGGTACGGCACTTAGCTCGCCGCATCCGGCGTGAGGGAACAGCAGCCCGAGTGGAATTTTGCCTCCCAATTTCTCGACTACAGGCGGGCACCGTGCTAAGCATGGACTGTGCGCCAGCCGCCGAAGCCGCTACTGGTGAGGCAGCTTGGTTACCCATCACAACGGCGCGACTGAATCGCCCCTTCCTGCTCACCGATAGTCTGGGGCTACCACTGCTGCGTCGCACAGTCCAAGCCGAGGAGGCTTTCTTCGTGGACCGTTACGGCCAGGACCAGGTGGTGAGCGTGAAGCGATATGCGGCGCCTTTTGTTGCAGCGCTGCCGCCTCATGCCGATCCTTATCGACAAGCCGCCGTCCCGGCCAAGCTTTCTGTCAGCGACTCCCTTTTTGCCCGCGCTGGTGTGCCTCTGGCCCTGCCGGAGCCGGGCTTGTACACGTTGCGGTTGGAAGGAGAGCCCAGCATCATAGGCCTGCTTGTTACGGGCAGCGAGTACCCCAACCTTACTACCGCCGACGAATTAATTCAGCCACTTATTTATCTGACTACTTCCGCCGAACGCAAGAAGCTCTACGAAGCGCCCAATCCTAAAAGAGCCGTGGATGAGTTCTGGCTGGCTGCCGCTGCGGGCCAACAAACGCTAGCCCGCCAGGCCATTCGAATGTATTATGGAAGGGCAGCGACGGCCAATGAGTTGTTTGCCGCTCACAAAGCCGGCTGGATGACGGACCGAGGCATGCTCTACGTAGTGCTAGGCCCGCCTGATGCTGTCTACCGCACGGCGCAGGAGGAACGGTGGGTATACCGGGGCCGCGATAATGGGGCCTCAACTACTTACACGTTCCGGCCCAAACCCAGTACCTTTGCCCCCGAACACTATGATTTGGTGCGCCGACCCGAATACGAACGTCTCTGGTATGCCGCCGTGGAGCAATGGAGAAAAGCAACGACGACAGCCGCCGGCCGCTAAAGCCGCGCCGCACCTTTTTTGATTCCGAAAACCGTCCGGTTCCTCGCACGCCACGCCGCGAAGGCGGCCGCGATAGTAGCCGCGACTTCAACAACGACGGCGACTCCCCCGCTGGCTACCGCCGCCCCGAAAGCCGAGAAGAGGGCCGGGAAGAACCTCGGAGAGACCAACGCTACGAGGGTTCCCGCGGTAATACGAGCCGCTCCTCCGACGATAAGCCCCGCTACCCTCACCGGCCCGCCGCCGACCGGAGCATCGATATGCTGTTTGGCTTGCGGCCCATTCTAGAAGCTCTGCACGGCGGACGCACGCTGGAGAAGATATTCTTGTTGCGCGGCACAAAAAACAGCCTGACCCAGGAAATCAATGACCTGGCTCGGGAACGGGGCATTCCGGTATCGTCGGTGCCAGTAGAGAAGCTGGATGGACTGACGCGCAAGAACCACCAGGGCGCTGTAGCCTTCGTATCGCCGATTGACTACATGCCCCTCGACAGTATTTTGGCGGGGCTCTACGAGGAAGGAAAAACGCCTTTCTTGCTGATTCTGGACCGGGTCACAGATGTGCGCAACTTCGGCGCTATTGCCCGCAATGCTGAATGCCTGGGTGTACACGCCATTGTGGTACCCGCCCGCGGTGCCGCCCAGATCAACGGTGACGCGCTGAAAACCTCGGCTGGGGCTCTGAATCTGATTCCCGTTTGCCGGGAGGCTAATCTGCGTGACAGCCTGCGCTTCTTACGCGAGTCAGGCGTGCAGATTGTAGCCTGTACCGAAAAATCGGACGCCAGCCTCGAAAGCGCCTCCGTTGATATGACTGGTCCGGTAGCCATTCTCATGGGCAGCGAAGAAGACGGCATCTCCCCCGAATACCTACAACTCGCCGACCACCGCCTCCGCATTCCCATGACGGGTCAGATTGGCTCCTTGAACGTATCGGTAGCCAGCGGCATTATGCTGTTTGAAGTATTACGTCAGCGGCTGGTATCAACGAAGAATTGAGAAGGAGGAATTAGCCGTTCAACGACTCATCTGATGGTATCGTTGAACGGTTAATTCCTCCTTCTCAATTCTTTATTCAATTATACCCGTGGCCTTTTTTGGCTTTTACATCCGCCACAAAGTCCTTCACTCGTTGCTCCTCTGTGCGTTTACAGATCAGGAGCACGTTATCGTATTCTGCTACAATGTAGCCTTCGAGCCCTTGCACCACCACGAGGCGTTCTGAAGGCGTCTTGATTACGCATTCGTGCGTGTCGTAGAGAATGGCGTCGCCATCTACCACGTTGCCGTTTTCATCACGGCGGCCCATACGATGCAGTGAGTCCCAGGTGCCCAGGTCGCTCCAGCCGAAATCGGCGGGGAGCACATACACGTTGTCGGCCTTTTCCATTATGCCATAGTCGATGCTAATGTTGCGGCAGCGGGAATACGCTTCAGAGATGAAGGCTTCTTCTTGGTCGGTGCCTAATTGCGCCTCGCCTTCGTCGAATACTTCTGAAATATCGCTTAAGTATTGGTGGAAGGCATGCAAAATCACGTCGGCCCGCCACACAAACAGGCCCGAGTTCCAAAGAAAGTCGCCACTTTCCAGAAACATGTTGGCCAGCTCTAAATTCGGCTTCTCCGTGAAGGTTTTAACCTTTTTCAGATCATTAGCCAACGTACCTCCCGCGTCATCCATGTATTGAATGTAGCCGTAGCCGGTATCGGGGCGAGAGGGCTGGATACCGAGCGTGATCAATACTTCGTGCGTGCGAGCCGCATCAACCGCCAATGAAATAACGCGCCGGAACTCTTCTTCGCGTAGCACAGCGTGGTCGGCGGGCGTTACTACTATCACCGCCTGAGGGTCGCGTTGCGCGATGCGGTAGCTGGCATATGCAATGCACGGCGCCGTATTACGGCCAATGGGCTCACCCAGAATTTGGTCGGCGGGCAGTTCCGGCAAGTGCTGCTGCACCAGTTCCCGGTAGTCGCGGTTCGTGACAACATATACGTTTTCGGGTGCGCAAATACCGGCAAACCGATCAACAGTAAGTTGCAGCATGGAACGGCCCACGCCTAACACATCATGAAACTGTTTGGGATGATTGGTACGGCTGAAGGGCCAGAAACGGCTGCCAATACCGCCCGCCATGACGACGAGATAGGTGTGTTGATTCATAAGTAGAGCCTGCCGCACCGTTGAAGTTGGAGCGCTGAAAGAAACAGGGACACAAATATCCGATTTTGTGGGGAACGAGCGGGGTAGGCTGAAGTCACTTCCTGCTGCAACGCTTTGATCTAGCATCGAACAACAGTTAGTCTTGCACGAAGCGCAATACAAGTTGATAGTATTACACCAATCCTTCCCGCAGCAAATCGTGTAAGTGAATGAAGCCACTGAATCGGCCTTCTTCCGTCACGATGAGCTGGGTGATGTTGCGCTGCTGCATGCGGGCCAGAGCTTCCACGGCAAAATCATCAACGTCCACGCTCACTGGGTTGGCCGTGAGAATGTCTTGGGCGCGGACGTCTTCCAACCGGCCCGCAAAATTGGCGAGCATACGGCGTAAATCCCCATCGGTGATGATGCCCTGGAGTTGACCGTGGGCATCAAGTACGGCGGTGGCTCCGAGGCGCTTACCAGAGATTTCTAGAATGATGTCCTTGAGTGGCGCATCGTCGAGAACTTGGGGCTGTTGGTTTTGGCGGCTCAAGTCTCCTACTTTCAGGTAGAGCTGCTTACCGAGCGTTCCGCCGGGATGCAGGCGGGCAAAATCCTGGCGCGTAAACTCCCGGCTTTCGAGCAGGCACACGGCCAGCGCGTCGCCGAGGGCTAAGGCGGCGGTGGTACTGGTGGTGGGAGCCAGGTTATGCGGGCAAGCTTCGCGGTCTACGGGGGCGTGGAGCACGTAGTCGGCTTGTTGCGCTAAGTAGGAATCGGCGTTGCTGACGAGGGCGGCCAGGGGCACTTGCTTACGCTTGAGCAGCGGCACCAGCACTTTTATTTCGGGTGTGTCGCCGCTCTTGCTGATGGCAATTACAAAATCTTCCGGCTGAATCATGCCTAAATCACCGTGAATGGCGTCGGCGGCGTGCATGAATAAAGCTGGTGTGCCCGTGGAGTTCAGCGTAGCTACAATTTTACCGGCAATGTGCGCACTTTTTCCAATGCCTGTTACCACCACCCGGCCGCGCAGAGCCAAAATGGCCTCCACACATTGTGCAAAATCAGGGGTTTGTTGAATGGCTTCCGCTACGCCAATGATAGCTTCGGCTTCATGCAAAAGGACTTTTTTTGCAATGGAATGAAGTTCTTTCTGCGGTTTCAATCTAAATTTGATTAGGTATTACGGGTGGAAGACGCTTACAAAACAAGTTTTGATCTTTTATCCGCTACCCATTACTCAATACTTCAAAAATCCCTAGATTGAGACAGACACCGCACCACGCGGAGAAAACTGTCTGAATTTTCCAACCGAGCAAGTGAGGATGTCGATGCCAGCTGTGAACACTGTAATCAGTGAAAAAACTGATTTGAAAGGCAAGTTAAAGGAAGTTTTTGGGTACGGGCAGTTCCGCGGAACGCAGGAGGCCATCATCCAAAACATCATTGAAGGCCATAACACCTTCGTTATCATGCCTACTGGCGCGGGCAAAAGCCTGTGCTATCAGTTGCCCGCCTTGGTATTGCCGGGCACAGCTATTGTCATCTCGCCGCTCATTGCCCTGATGAAAAATCAGGTGGATCAGCTCAACGCATTTGGCGTAAACGCGCAATTTCTGAATTCGACCTTGTCGAAATCGGAGATGAACCGGGTGAAGAAGGATGTGATTAGCGGCGAAGTGAAACTGCTGTACGTAGCGCCCGAAAGCCTGACGAAGGACGAAACCATCGACTTTCTGCAGAAAGCCACCATCAGCTTCGTCGCTATCGATGAGGCGCACTGTATTTCGGAGTGGGGCCATGACTTCCGGCCGGAGTATCGCCGCATTCGGGGTATCATCGACAACATTGGGCAGGTGCCCATTATTGCTCTCACGGCCACTGCCACGCCCAAGGTGCAGCTCGATATCCAGAAGAACCTGCAAATGGACGATGCGTCGGTGTTCAAGACCTCGTTCAACCGCACCAATCTGTACTACGAAGTCCGGCCCAAGCACAATACTAAAAAGCAGCTGATTCAGTACGTGAAGCAGCGAAAAGGTTTGGCGGGTATCGTGTATTGCCTGAGCCGCAAGAAGGTAGAGGAGATTGCCGAGTTGCTGCGCGTCAATGATGTGCGCGCCCTCCCCTACCACGCCGGCCTCGACCCGCACGTGCGCATGGCCAACCAGGACGCGTTTCTGAGTGAGGACTGCGACGTAATTGTGGCCACCATTGCTTTTGGCATGGGCATCGATAAGCCCGATGTGCGCTTCGTAATTCACTACGACACGCCCAAAAGCATCGAAGGCTACTACCAGGAAACCGGCCGCGGCGGCCGCGACGGCCTCGATGGCGACTGCCTGATGTTCTACAGCTACGACGACATTGTGAAGCTGGAGAAATTCAACAAGGACAAGCCCGTGACGGAGCGCGACAACTCCAAGCTGTTGCTCCAGGAAATGGCTAACTACGCCGATTCGGCCGTGTGCCGCCGCAAGCAACTGCTCCACTACTTCGGCGAAACGTACCCCAAAGACTGCGGCTTCTGCGACAACTGCAAGCACCCGAAAGAGCGTTTCGAGGCCAAGGATGAGGTGGCGATGGCGCTAAAAGCCGTGGTGCAAACCGACCAACGGTTCGGCCTCGACCACATTGGTACCGTGCTGATGGGCATGAACAACGCCCACGTAGAGAGCTACGGCCACAATGGCTTGCCTATATACGGGCAAGGCAAAGACCACGATGCGCAGTTCTGGCACTCGCTGTTGCGGCAGTGCCTGATTTTTGGTTTATTGGAGAAGGATATTGAAAGCTTCGGCGTTGTAAAAATCACCGACAAGGGTATGGACTTCATCGACAATCCCCATTCTATCAAGCTCACCAAAGACCACGACTACGAGGAGGAGGTGAAGGAAGAGCAGGAACAGGAAGAGGTGCAGCACGCCGCTGGCCACGACGAAACCCTGTTTCAGATGCTGAAGGACCTGCGGAAGAAGATGGCGAAGGAGAAAAACCTGCCGCCCTACGTGCTCTTCCAGGACCCTTCGCTCAAGGAAATGGCCACCACCTTCCCCGTGAAGATGGAGGACTTGGCGCACGTGGGCGGCGTAGGCCAAGGCAAGGCGCAGAAGTTTGGCGCGCCCTTCTTGGCCCTCATAAAGAAGTACGTAGAAGAAAACGATATCGAAACTGCTACCGATGTAGTGGTAAAGTCGGCTGTCAACAAGTCGAAAATCAAGATCTACATCATCCAGCAGATCGACAAGAAGATGGACCTGGAGGAAATTGCCTCTTCCAAGGGCATCGACATGCGGGAGCTGATGGAAGAAATCGAGCACATCTGCTACTCCGGCACCAAGCTCAACCTCGACTACTACATCGACGGCGTGCTGGACCAGGACCGCCAAGAAGAAATCTACGACTACTTCATGTCGGCCAACACAGACAATATCGCCGTGGCCCTCAAAGAGCTAGGCACCGACGACTACACCGAGGAAGACCTGCGCCTCATGCGCATCAAATTCCTAAGTGAAGTGGCCAACTGATCACGGATTAGCGCGGATTTTAGCGGATTACACGGATTTTGTGGACGGCTCCTGATGATTCGGGGGCCGTCTTTTTTGTTTTGCTGTTTGTTTGAGAGTGTGGTTTATTTACTTTATCACTGAAATTGAATACTACAATCATTTTCTTGGTGCTTCTATGCTGCTGGATAATCGACATAATGAGTTGACGAAGAAAGTTATTGGCTGTGCGATGCGTGTGCATCAAGAGCTGGGCAGCGGATTTCCAGAATTGATTTACCAGCGCGGAATGGCGGTGGAGCTACAGCAGGAAGGCGTTGCTTTTCAGGGCGAAGTGCATCTACCCGTGTTTTATAAAAGCACCAACATTGGGTCCAGACGAGCCGATTTTTTGGTGGAGAACGATGTCTTGGTGGAGTTGAAAGCAATTCAGGAGCTAACCGATGCACATTGCGCGCAAGTAATAAACTACCTAAAAGCATATCGGCTCGAAGTGGCCTTGCTCATTAATTTTGGTGAAGCCAGCCTAAAATTCCGGCGCTTCCTCCACAATCCTGTACATCTAGATTAACGCCACGAGCATACACAGGAACAGAAATCACCGATTTCAAACAAGAGGCAAAAAAGAAGACGGCCCCCGAATCATCAGGAGCCGTTCACAAAATCCGTGTAATCCGCTAAAATCCGCGCTAATCCGTGATCAGCAGTACTCCTGGAAGGCGCCTTGCAGGTTGTTGACGATGCGCATGAGGTCATTGCCTTCAATGTGGTAGCGCTCGATCATATGCACCAATTCGCCGTCTTTGAACAGTGCGATGCTCGGGCTGCTGGGCGGATACGGCAGCAGGTGCTCCCGTACTTTGGCCACGGCTTCGGTTTCCATGCCAGCGAATACCGTTACGAGCTTCGCAGGCTTTTTGTCGGAGCTGGAAATGGCCATTTTCAGAGCGGGGCGGGCTTTGGCGGCAGCGCAGCCGCAGACCGAGTTTACGGCTACCAGCACGGTGCCTTTTTGCTCAGCGAGAGCAGCATCTACTTCTTCGGGGGTCATCAGTTGCTCGAAGCCAACCTCAACGAGGTCCTGGCGAATGGGAGCAACCATGTATTCGGGGTACGTAGCCATAGGTAAAAGCTAGGCGTGAGAGTGAGAAATGACGGACTGTAGTGTGCCGCCACCGCAAAAATACGCAATAAGTGGTGTGGTTCTGCAGTCGGCGTATTCAACCCGTTTGCGCCTCCCTAAGTTTTACAAGCGGCGCTTTTTTACGACTTACTTTCTCACTTCCAACACACTTCCAATGGCCCTTGAAGCCACAGTGTCAATCAGTCACTAGGCGCTCATAATTCAGCTGCAGTTCAAATCTGGTCTGTAAGTGAACACGTACACGGACGGCGACACACTCTCGCTCCTACTCTTTGCTAACCATTCGCATGACTTACGCTGACTTCTCCGCCTCGCTCACCCAACACACGCCGCCCGCTGGCCTCTCGCCGCTGCTACTCGCTCTCTGGCACGCCGGCCGTGACGAATGGTCCCTCGCGCACGATATTGCCCAGCAGCACGAAGACGACCCGCTCCACAACTGGCTCCACGCCCTGCTCCACCGCCAAGAAGGCGATGCTGGCAATGCCGCCTACTGGTATCAGCGAGCAGGGCGCCCGGTTTTTCATGGTTCCATCCGTACGGAATGGCAGGAGCTGACCCAGACCCAGCTGACCAGTTAGACTGCCCTAGTAAGGCTACTAATTCACCTTGCCATAATTCTACCATACAACAAAATATGCGTTGATTTTCCGCCGTTTGCGCAATTAAAATTACATTTATCCGGCCGAATCAAACTCAACGGAATCTATGCGCAAACCGATACTTTTAACTGCTGCTGCTAGTCTGCTGGCTTTGGCTGCTCAAGCCCAGGTGGATAGCGTACGGGCTTCCACGCTACCGCCCGCTCAGCAAGCCGAAAAGCTATACAATAGCGGGGTAGCCAAATTCAACCAGAAGAGTTACCGTGCTGCGCTACAGGACTTTGACAAAGCTCTGGTAACCAAGCCGGATTTTGCCAAAGCCTTTTATAATCGCGCCGCAGTGCGCTACGAACTCAAAGAATACCAGCCGGCCGTCGAGGATTACGACGCGGCTATCAAACTCGAACCGACCGGTACCCATTACTTCGGACGCGGGCAAGCCAAAGAGGCGTTGAAGCAGCCCGCCGAAGCGGAACAGGACTACACTAAAGCCGTAGAAGCCAGCCCAAACTACGCGCCGGCCTGGTATTACCGGGGTGCCTTGCGCTTCGAAAAAGGCGACTACAAAGCGGCCAAGGCTGATTTTGACCAAGCCACCAAAGCCGACCCCAACTACGCCTACGCCTGGCACGACCGGGCCAGCGCGGAGCGGCAGCTCAAGGAATATCCGGCCGCCATCCAGGATTATACCAAAGCGCTGAGCTTACAGCCCGACCTATTGCCGGCCCTGCTGAACCGTGCCAGCACCAAGCGCCGCGCCGGCGACTTGAAAGGAGCCCAGGCTGATTATTCGGAGTACATCCAGAAAAAGCCCGACAACCCCACGGCGTATACCAACCGCGGCGCCGCCCGCTACGATGCGGCGAATTACAAGGGTGCGGCTGAAGACTTTGGAAAAGCTGTGGAATTGGACGCCACCTACGCCTTCGCGTGGAACAACCGCGCCGCGGCCTACCTCAAACTAGAAGACTACAAAAAGGCCGAAGCCGACGCAAGCCGTGCCATTGCCCTCAACCCACAGTACGCCGAAGCTTACCTCAACCGCGGCCACGCCCGCGAAATGCTGCGCAACACCGATGGGGCGTGCCAAGACTGGCGCAAGGCGGCCGAGCTGGGTCTGGAAATTGGGAATAACTACGCCGCCAATTCCGGCTGCGGCGACGCAGAATAGCGGCCTGTTGCACGCGCCCGTGCCGTGGAGCGACACACGCAAGGTGTTCTTCTGCATCTAATTTCTATGCTGGGCGCGTGCTGTGCGTCCCCTCATCCTTCAAACCCAACGGGCACGTGCGACGCGCCCCCACCATATGCACAAATATCTACTTGCTTTCCTGTTGCTTTCCGCTACTGCGCAGGCTCAAAACGTTGAGTTCAGCAAAGAGCAATTCGGCGATAATAAGGATGGGCTAAAGGCGGCAATCAAAGAAATTAAGACCGGCGATGAGTGGTACGAAATGGATCCGCCGCGCTACGAGCAAGCCCTGCCCCACTACCTCGAAGCGCAAAAGCTGAACGCCGAAAACGCCCGTCTCAACCTCCGGATTGGAGATTGTTACCTGCATTCCGGGTTCAAGCCGCGAGCCTTGGCCTACTTGCAGAAAGCCTATAAGCTCAACTCAGGTGTCGATACGCGCATTCATTATCTGCTGGGGCGCGGGCTGCACCTCAACGGTAAGTGGCAGGAAGCCATAGCCGAGTACAAACAGGCCACGCCCGCTACCGGCACTAAGAATACGGCGGGTTTCACGCAGGACATCCAGAAGAAAATCCAGGAGTGCGAAAACGGCCGCAAGCTGGCCGCCAAGCCCATCCGCGTGTTCGTTGATAACGCGGGGCCAGGCATCAACTCTCCCTACCCCGACTACGGACCGGTGATTTCGGCCGACGAATCGGTGATTCTGTTTACCTCGCGCCGCCAGGGTTCCACGGGTGGGGAGAAAGACCCAGAATCGGGTGGTTTCTTCGAAGACGTGTTCCAAAGCACCCGCCAAGGCGACACCTGGGGAGCTGCCACCAACTTAGGGGAAACCGTAAATACCGCCGGCCACGACGCCACCGTGGGCCTTGCCCCAGATGCTCAGCGTATGCTGGTGTACGTGGAAGACAATGGCGGTGACCTCAACGAAAGCAACCTGCGCGGCGCCGTGTGGGCCAAACCCAAACAACTCGGCAACCGCATCAACACCAAGGCCCACGAATCGTCGGCGGCTTACACGCCGGATGGGCGGAGCCTGTTTTTCGTGAGCGACAAGCCCGGTGGCCTGGGCAGCCGCGACATTTACAAGATCGAGATAGAAGGCCGAGGGCCAGCCGTGAACTTGGGCGCTCCTATCAACACTCCCTACGGCGAAGAAGGCGTGTTTCTGCATCCCGATGGCAAAACGATGTATTTCTCCTCGGAAGGCCACAATTCGATGGGCGGCTACGACATCTTCAAGTCGACGTTCGAAAACGGTAAATGGAGCACGCCTGAAAACCTCGGTTGGCCCATCAATACGCCCGACGACGACGTGTTCTTCGTGATTTCAGCTTCCGGGCGGCACGGGTACTATTCCTCCTTCCGCGATGATGGTTTGGGCTCGAAAGATATCTACCAAATCACGTTCTTAGGCGAAGAAAAGCCGCCGGTGCTCAGCCAAGAAGATCAGTTGCTGGCCTCGCGCGCCCAGCCCGTGAAGGAAACGCAGCTGGCCCCGCCAGTGCCCGTTGCCACGGCCCAGGTTACCATCCTGAAAGGCACCGTGACGGACGCTGGCACCAAGCAGCCACTCGAAGCTACTATTGACGTAATTGATAACTCGCGCAACGAAAACATTGCTTCCTTTCAGGCCAATGCCCAGTCGGGGCGCTACTTGGTGAGTTTGCCTTCCGGCGTTAACTACGGCATTGTAGTGCGGAAAGAAGGCTACCTATTCCACTCCGAAAACTTTGACCTGCCAGCTGGCGCCGCCTATTCGGAAGTGGTGAAAGACGTGCAGCTCAAGAAGCTCGATGTGGGCGTGAAGGTGGTACTCAACAACATCTTCTTCGACTTCGACAAAGCCACGCTACGGAAGGAGAGCACCGGCGAACTGCAACGCCTGCAAAAACTGCTGACCGAAACGCCCGCCCTGCGCCTCGAAATCTCGGGCCACACCGACAACGTGGGCAACAACGCCTACAACAAAGACCTCTCGCAACGCCGCGCCAAAGCCGTAGTAGACTACCTCGTGCAAAAAGGCGTGACGAAGGACCGTCTCACTTTCGCGGGCTACGGCGATACGCAGCCGGTAGCTACCAACTCCACCAAGGCCGGCCGCCAACAGAACCGCCGCACCGAGTTTAAAGTGACTGGCAAGTAGTTTAAAGGGGCAAGCAAAGCAATTTCTGCAACCGGGAGGTCTCTGCAAACAAGGCCTGGAACCGGGGTTTTATGCAACAAGCTGACCGGGGCACGAACTGTAGTTCTTGTCCCGGTTTTGCGTAATGGCTGAGCTTACGGTTCAGCTACATTCGAGAATACAACCCGGGCTTTGCGCAACGCCATGTGAACCAGTAGCGAGACCGGTTCGGCGAGAAAGAGCACCCGTTCCCCGATTATTGCCGGACAAAGGATAACTAGAAACCTACCTTGCCGGACATCCTGGTTCTGTTGCTCTGCCCCCGACTATCGCCTGTGCTTCGCGCTTTTTCTACGCTGTTTCGTTGTCTGTTCCTGCTGTTTCTGCTGCTTAGTCAGCAAAGCCAGGCTCAGACATTACCAGCGCGGCAGTTTCTGAAGCAGTTTGGGCCAGCAGACGGTTTAGTAACGCCTTTCATTTATGCTCTAGCACAAGACCAACAGGGCTATTTGTGGATCGGTACAGCGGAGGGTTTGGTTAGATACGATGGTGCGGATTTTATCACGTTCACCACCAAAGACGGACTAGCCGAAGATTTCGTAACGGACCTGCAACTCGAAGATTCCACCGGCCGCCTGCTGATAGGCCACTATCAAGGTGGCCGCTCCCGGCAGTACGGAACCAAATTTCAGCAACTGGCAACTACTGCCATTCATGGCCTGCCTGTTCCCGATACCGCTGCCACGGCTTGGCAGCAGCGCCTCGCCACCCAGTTGCCCTCAGGAACCCAGGTGAGCTGTTTGCTACGGGATACCGAAGGTAACCGCTGGCTAGGAACCTCGGGGCAGGGCTTATGGCGGCTCACCGATGAGCAGTTCACTCTCTTTTCGAGTCCTCTTCGCCCTACGGCTCTGGGCCGGACCAGCCAAACGTTGGAGTTCGGAACGCAGCAGGGCCTATATCTTGTGCGGCCTGGCGCCGCTGGCTTACAGCTACTAACCAAAACTCCAGGTTTTCAACAGGAAGTATCAGCGCTGCTGACTACCGACGCCAGTATACTGCTCGGCACTACGGGCCACGGAGTGTGGCGATACAACCGAAGTAACTCTACCAAAAACACCCCTAGACTCGGTCCTACAAGTAACCCTACGCGTCTTGCACAAATTCCGAGCGAGTTGAGCATCACGGCTCTGGCCTCCGATGCTCAGGGTGGGCTTTGGCTAGGTACCGTTGGTGAAGGAGCCTGGCACATAATGGCAAGTGGCGCAGTGGAGCAATTTACTACTGCTAATGGCTTGCTTCACAACGATATTTACACGCTGCTGGTTGATCGGGCTGGACGAGTGTGGTTCGGTACGCACGGTACGGGATTGGCAGTACGGGAACCCGACGGGCGGTTTCAAATTCATCGGCTATTGCCAGGTGGCGAAGACATTGCCGCCCTGCATGAGGACGCCACGGGCCGCATTTGGGTGGGCACAGAAGGCGACGGAGTATACTGCTTCGAGCACGGCCAATTTCGCCAATACACCAGACAGCAAGGCCTGCCCAACAATTACTGCTACGGCTTTGCCGCCCTACCCGGCAACGACCTGTTACTTGTGCACCGCAACGGCCTGAGCCGCTTCAACACCCGCACCCACACCTTCCAAGTCCTGACCTCCGCCGAGAACCCGCTGGTACGGGATCTGCTACCAAATGCCGCGCAAACGGATATGGCTGGCCTTGTCTGGGTAGCTAGTCGGGCTGGGCTCATACGATTTTCCACCGCGCACTTGCCGTCTTCTACACTGCCTCGCCTCACGGTTCCGGCGGTAGATATAGACGAAGAGCGGCGCTTGGGTTTCGATTTTGCAGCCACTAGCCTCGGGGAGCTTACGGCCAAACGGCATCGGGTAGGATTTCGTTTTCGAGCGGCTAGCTTGGCGCCCGCGGGAACGTGGCAGTATCAACACCGCCTGCGCGGCTACGTGGAAGAGTGGAGCCTACCTGCCACCGAAAATGAGGTGCAGTACCCCCGCCTCGATGCCGGACGCTACGTATTTGAAGTACGCTCCCGCCGCGGCGAACAAGGCGCCTGGAGCACTCCCACTACGGTTTCCTTCAGCATTGCTACCCCTTTTTGGCGGACGTGGTGGTTTGGTGTTCTGAGTGTGTTGGCGGTAGCAGCGAGTATCTGGGCTTTCATGCGGGGCCGGGAGGCTATCTTGCGGCAGCAGAAGTTGCAGTTGGAAACCACCGTGCGCAAGCGCACTCGGCAACTGCAGCGCCAAAAAGCCCACATTGAAGAGATGAATGCCGAGCTAACGGTAGCCCGCGACGCTGCCGAAGCTTCGCGACGGGCAAAAGCGCAATTTCTGGCTAACATGAGCCATGAAATCCGCACGCCCATGAATGCCGTTATTGGTCTCACGCACCTATTGCGCCAAACGCCCGTGACCCACGAGCAAAAGGAGTACCTAGAAGCCGTGCAATCGTCGTCGCAGAACCTGTTGGTCATTCTCAATGATATTCTGGATTCCTCGAAAATCGAGGCTGGCAAGCTCACCCTCGAACACACGCCGTTTCATCTGCCTGATCTGCTTCGGCGTGTAGCTAGCATGTTCCGCTTCGCTACGGAAAGCAAGCACCTCTACTTCCATCTCGATTTAGCTCCCGACGTGCCCATTGCCGTCCTCGGCGACCCGGTGCGGCTCAATCAAGTTCTTGTCAACCTTGTTGGCAACGCCGTAAAATTCACTGCTACCGGCGGCATCACGGTACGGGTAGCTGTTACTAACAGCGAAAATCCTGATCAACCGGTAGTACGTTTCGCAGTGCAAGACACGGGCATCGGTATTCCGGCAGCTAAGCTGGACACCATTTTTGAGGATTTTTCGCAAGCCAACGCCAGCACAACCCGGCAATTTGGCGGTACTGGCTTGGGCTTAAGCATTGCTCGTAACTTGGTGGAATTGCATGGCGGCCAATTGTGGGTGGAGAGTGCGGAAGATGCTGGCTCCGTGTTCTCCTTCGACATTGCCTATCCTGTTGCCGACCCCACTACGGTGCCCGACGAAGCCAGCTTGGCCGTCGGTTGCTTCGAACCTGCGTTGCGCGTGCTGGTTGCCGAAGACAATGAATTAAACCAATTAGTGGCGCGCAAGACCCTAGAAGCCTGGAACGTGCACGTCACCATAGCCCCCAACGGCCGACTAGCCGTACAAGCCGCCGAGACCGGGGAGTACGACGCCGTACTGATGGACGTGCAAATGCCCGAGATGGACGGCTACGAAGCTTCACGCCAGCTGCGGGCCCGTTTCCCCGACGCCCAGCAGTTTCCCATCATTGGTCTCACCGCTTCGGCTCTGCCCGAAGACCGCATCCTAGCGCTAGCGGCCGGTATGAATGATACCCTGGCTAAACCTTTTGATCCGGCTGTGCTTTTTAGCCGCTTGGCCCACTACACTGGCCGGGCTACACTGCCCCCGCCTACCGCAGCCAAATTACTCAACACGAAAGCCACCTCCTCGCACAGCCCACTCGACCTGACACTGTTAGAGGAGTTGGCCAGCGGCAACGAAGCCTTTGTTAAGCAGGCCATTTCCACTTTTCTAACGCAGGCCCCAGCCCTTCAGCAGCAGCTTGCTGATTCCTTTTCAGCGGCCGACACGGATACGCTGGCTCGTACGGCGCATAAGTTGAAAGGCCAAGTTGCCTACTTCGGTGTCGATACGCTACATGTCGCCCTCGATACCTTGGAACAACAGGCGCGGCAAGCTACCGAAACGGCTCCTCTGGCTATCATTCTCGACCAAATAGAAGAACAATTAGACGCGCTGTACGCGCCGTTGCGGGAGCGGGCCCAAAAAAATTAAGCAAAGTCAAGACGATTGTATTTTTTTCGGGGGATAGTTTACCTTTGAACGTATGCCCCACTCTACTCCTCTCCGCTGTCTGATAGTCGACGACGATCCTTTTTCTATACAGGTTGTCGAAAACTGTATCCTTAGTACGCCCTTCCTAACAGTTGTTGGCAGTTGCGAAAGCGCCGTACAAGCGGCTGAAGTGCTCCGCGGCCAAGCTGTTGATGTATTATTTCTGGACGTGGAAATGCCGTTGATGTCCGGCATTGATTTGCTACGCACCCTCCAGAATCCGCCGCTAGTCGTCCTCATTACCAGCAGCAAGCACTATGCCGTCGAAGCTTTTGAGCACGATGTAGTCGACTATTTGGTAAAGCCTATTAGCTACGGACGTTTTCTGAAAGCTGCTCAGCGCGCACTAGAACTTTTTGAAGCTCGCCCCGCTGCCGAGCCAGCCTCCACTGCCATCTCTGCCCCCGCCGACACGTCCGACTTCACTTTCGTGAAAGTTGACACTAAGCTTGTCAAGGTTATTTTCGACGATGTACGCTACGTTGAAGCCCTCGGCGACTACGTGCATATCGTGACGGGGCAAAGCAAACTCATCGTGTACAGCACTATGAAAGCGGTGGAGGAGAAGTTTCCATCAACCATGTTTGTGCGGGTTCACCGCTCATTCATCGTCAACCTCAAGCGTATACAAGCCATAGAAGACAATACCATTCTAATCGATGGCAAGCACATCTCTATTGGTCAGACTTACATGCGTGAGGTATTTCAGCGGCTCAATAAATTCTAACAATGTACGCTGTTAGCACCCGTTTTCGCTGGGAGAGGTCCATTAGGTGTCTTTCCTGCGTTGCGGTGCTACTTGGGCTGCTGATTTTGTTGCCGTTGCGTGCTGCATACGCTCAGCGGGCTGGCGATACGTTGAGCGTAACCTGCCCGCAACCACGCGCAGCGGAACTCTGTGTGGACCTTGATGCCAGGGCATCCGTGGATTCCGCGGCCGGTCCACTCACGTTTCGTTGGCAAATGGGTGACGGCACCACCCTAACCGGCCTTGCTGTTACTCATTGCTACGCTGCCCGCCGCCTTTACACCGTGCAGTTGGATGTAATAGACGAGAAAACCGGCGAAGTACGCGCGGCCGAAAAGCTTATTCCTGTTGATTTCACTAAAGAAGTAGTACTCAACTTCACCGCTACTCCTGCCGCGGTTCGGGTGGGCCAACGTGTCGTTTTCGACGCGGTAGACTCGCAGTTGCCTGCCTGTGAGAACGTAGTCGTCCTCTGGGATTTTCGGGATGGGGCCGTTTCCAACGGACGCCGTGTAGAGCACATTTTTCGGCGGCCCGGCAAATATTCCGTGCGTATGGCCCTCCGCGCCAACGGCCCTGGTTCTTGCCCCGACAGCCATTGTGTTAGCCAGCTTGTGACCGTACTAGCAGCCCCGTAGATGAAGATATTAGGTAACTGGTTCATTAAGTGCATCTAGCGTACCATGTATCACTAGAGGACATAATTGTCTGTTTTATCTGAGTTAGTTTCAAAATATATAGCTCGTATGTATTAATCATATAAATAATTGCTTTAATTGCGCTCGCATTCCATCAAATCTTCTCCTGAGCTATGATGAAAACACTACTTGTTGTGCTTGTTGCTAGCAGCCTTGCCTCGTTCTCGGCCTCCGCCCAACAAGCTCCTGACCGGCTGCGGGCAGAGGCTATGGAAGCCACGCGAGCCTTAGCTAGCCGCATTTCCCTCGACGATGCTCGCTCCATACAGGTTCGCCGCCTCACCTACGAGCGGTTGGTACAGGAGAGCCAGATCAAGACCATGTACGGTGATGACCCGGCGATGCGCCAAACCAAGCTGCGTACTGTGGAAGAAGAATACGCCGAGAAGCTCAAAGGGGTCTTAACAGAGGCTCAGTTTCAGCGGTATTTGGCTACAGCTCCCAAGCCAGCCGAAGCCACCCAGACACAAATCAGCCTTTCCGATAATAAAGCGATTGTCGAGCCTGCGAAAAACGCTGAGCATTAGCGACAACACAACATGTTGGCCTCTACACCAGTTGCCTATCCTCTAAGGCTTTCTGTAGAGCTGTGTCTTGCAAAATCTCCATTGTGATTTGCCAGAGATGCTCGTAGGGCACAATCTCAATTTCGGAGAATGCCTCACCGGGCGGAGGCGCAGCTTGCAACTGCAACAGCAGCGGTGCAGCTCGCTGCTTACTTAGCGCGGGGTCGAAGTTTGCTTTGACCGTGAGAGCCAACATCTTGAAAAATAGCTGGCTACGAAGTGCACCTGCCTCCCGCAAATGGCGCTGCTGGTACTTGCGCAGCCCTTCTAATCGTACGAGCAATCCTTCTATATCCCGCTTCTTTAAGTAGTGCATAAATTGGAGAATAAGTACAGCTATATTATAGCCCTGTTTATCGCGGCTATGCGTCGGCACCGTTTGAATAAACATGTTGAAGCTGCGTACCCGCAGTGGTGAAGATTCCGGTCGGATAAACTGTAAGTACATTTCGTACAAGTCCCAACGCTCCCGCGCCGCATCACGCTGCTTAGTGAAATAAACGCTTTTTCGCGCTGTATGCAACAGTTCTTGAGCTTGGCTATATTGGCCTGCATGCAGAGCTAGCAGCATATATATTTCCAAAAAATATAGCCAATTGTTGGAAGCATAATGAAAGTCTTTGGCGTACTCTTCTGCTAGCTTTAGACCTTTCTCAGCCTGCCGGCTACGCAAGTGTGCGTACACACTCATGTAATTGTTCAGTAGCTTATCGAAACGTTTACGGTTGATTTTTTCCTGTTCCCATTTCTTTGCGGTAGTTGCCGTAAGACGAATTATTTTTTCGTAATTCCCAACTAGTTCCTCCACCATAAGTTGCGTCCGGTAGAGGAAAACGAAAGTGTTGAATGTTTTTGCTACTTTATGCAAGTCTTCTAACTGTTTGACTTGAACGTCAATTTTTCCTAGAATGGTCTGTCGCGACCGTACTGTGTAAGCTAGCATCGACTTCAACTCCCAAAATATTTTGGCAGCTTCTTCCTCAAGCAATAGACGCTGTTGACTGATTTTCAGTTTTTTATTGATATTCCGAAATTTGCCAGGTTGTTGCATATCTGCATATATGATTCGCAACAGTTGACCACACATCACCTCATATTGGGTGAACTCCATTGTTTCGGCCAGTCTTAATGTTTTGCGAGCGAGGCGTTCAGCACTATAATATTCTCCTTCGCCAAATAACGTGCTGACTTGATAATACATGCTCAGACACTGCTGTTCATAACGACGCGATAAGGCGTGACGTGGATCTGATTCATCAAGAAAGAATAAATGGTTCAGTAACTTTTGCTGAACCCGTGACTTCAACTTACGAAAAGCTGTTTTACTATTATCATCTATCTTGCCATATAACGATCTGATTACCTGCTGCTGAGATTTCGCTTGCTCTTCTACTAGCAATTGAATCAAACCCATCTCTTTGTTAGTGCTGTTTTTAGCATTAAAGTCCAAGAGAGGCAGAACCTTCTGCCGACGGTCTGTCACAATTCGTGCTAGATTGTTCAGTTCTTCCATTGTAAAATACGTTCAGACGGTTTTAAAGAGCTTATCAAGGGCTAGAAACCTCAATTGATCGATTGTCACAAATCAAGTACTTTTTTCCTTTACAACTGCCTCCTTATGCATTCACCTTTGTACTAGGTGAGATGGAAAGTTTTTGAGGACCCGATGTCACATTTCAGTCATTTATCTTCCGTTAAGCGATAAAGATCAAGGGTGGTCTTAGTCGACTTCGATAAAAGTGTTTGTTTTTAAAGAAAAAGTTAAATATAAAAGCTGCAATATACAAATCACTTTTAGACTCTACCTTTCCTTTACGAGCGTACGGTTATAGCCCACCTTTGTGTCAGTCAATCACTTGAAACACACAAACTCTACTGTCATGTTGGAACTCATCGCCCTCGCCCTTTTTCAAATCGCTACCCTCACAACTGAGTCCACTCTTTTAGATCATGGCCAAAGCGGTTGGGGTGGCATCACCACCGAAGAGCATGGTCAAAGTGGCTGGGGTGGCATCACCGCAGCAGATCACGGTCAAAGCGGTTGGGGTGGCATCACCACCGAAGAGCATGGCCAAAGTGGTTGGGGTGGCATCACCGCAGCAGATCACGGTCAAAGCGGTTGGGGTGGCGTTACCACAGAAGAACATGGCAACAGCGGCTGGGGTGGCATCACCGCAGTAGAGCACGGCAGCAGCGGCTGGGGTGGCGTAGCAGCTAGCTAACCCAAGTTGCGAGGTAGTAGGCCTAGGTCAAAAAAGTCTGTTCCGCATGTAA